>JAZOBT010000094.1:0-13642 GCA_045596125.1 Acutalibacteraceae bacterium
TAGCCATGTCGTTCTGTGAGCCAAGGAGTTGGCTAAGACATTTGTCTTCCTAAGACCGCTTGGCCTCCGACTTGGCACATACCGATGCAACCGGTCTGTACCACCGCAACGTGGCCCAACTGTCTCTTAGCGATCTCCTCGGTGAACGCCTTCAATACAGGACGAGCACCGGCGGCGATACCGCAAGTCGCCATACCGACGACAACACGGGTTCCGTCGTGCGAACCTTCGCGCACAGTCATCTTCTCGCGAGCCTTGTCGCGCAGAGCCTGCAATTCCGCAATGGACTTCATACAAAAAAACCTCCTAGTTGTTAATCGTATTTTCGGGATGTTAAGCGTTACTGCCGAGTGTGGATATTCCTTCCGCCAGATTGGCACTGACCCATTCCATAATATCCGGTTCCGAAATGGGCACATCACCCAACACGGCGCGTACGGCGCGTGTGTCAAATTCAAACTCATGCTCGTCCACCGTGTGGCGGTACACGAAATCAATCGTGGGATTCAACCGAATCAGAGTTGCCATCGTATCTGCCATATCACCGAGCGGCATACGGTCAATGTGATCCAACCCAAAGGTGGCGGTAACCGTTGTACCGACGCCGACTTCGGATTCGATCGCCAGCGTCCCGCCCGCCATTTCGGCGGCCATCCGGAACAACGGGATGCCCATACCGACCCGACGCGTGGTGCGGGTGGTATAAAACGGATCACGGATCCGCTCCAGTTGCTCGGCAGTCATACCGCGGCCGTTATCGCCGATGCGGATGGTAAGCGTCCCGTCGGCTTCGGACACCGTTACGGTGATCAAGTTGGCGGCGGCAGCGATGGAGTTTTGTGCAATATCCAGCACATTCAGTGACAGTTCACGCATCGCTTACTTGCTGTACTTTTCGATGATGCCGGGGACATCGTCCACGGTGAGCTTACCGTAAACATCATCATTCACGGTGAGCACGGGTGCGAGACCGCAAGCGCCGATGCAGCGGCAAGCGGTGAGCGAGAAGTGACCGTCGGGGGTGCACTCTTCCGCGTCGATACCGAGGAGCTCCTTGAGTTTCTCAAACACATCGCCGGCGCCCTTAACGTAGCACGCCGTGCCGAGGCACACCGAGATGTTGTACTTGCCCTTCGGAGAGAGCGAGAACTGCGCATAGAATGTAGCAACACCGTACACCTTTTCCAGCGGAACGCCCATTCCGTCAGCGATCATCTGCTGCACTTCGATCGGCAGATAACCGTAGATGCCTTGCGCGTCTTGCATAACGCCCATCAAGCGGCTGGGATCATGCTTGTTCGCATCGATGACTTTCTGCAAAGCTTCGGCTTGTTCGGGAGTGCCGTTAAAGGGAAGCTTGCTGATTTTTTTCTGCATTTGCCTGTTCCTCCTTAGATGAATTTATACCTGACTACTATTATACAGGATGGGTTTCCATTTTGCAATGGTAATTATATAAAGATTGTTGTTTTTTTGTCAATCTTTTATTAAAAAAACGTAAAAAATACGGCGTTTGACAAACGAGAGGGAGATTGTTATACTAAATGCTTGTACACGATATGAAAAAGAGGACAAGAATATGAGTACAAACTATCGCCCAACTTGGAAAAGTTGTTACTGGGGCGCGGCTATACAAGCGGTTTCCATCAACGTAGTCCCGTTGTTTTTTGCGACGTTGCAAACCGAATTTGATATTTCGTTTGAAATGATCGGGCGACTGGTGCTGATCAATTTTCTAACGCAGATCATCGTGGATATCCTTTCTTTGTGGTTTGTGGATCGTGTAGGATACCGCCGTTGCTTTTTAACGGCGCACGCGACAACGGCGGTGGGCTTTGTTTTATTCGGCATTCTGCCGCGCGTAACCGCCAACGCCTACGTGGGGATGGTACTTGCAACGGTGGTATATTCGATCGGTTCGGGTTTGCTGGAAGTGCTTATCAGCCCGATGGCGGATGCGCTGCCGAGCGAGAAAAAAGCGGCTTCGCTGACGTTGGTGCACGCCTTCTACCCCTTAGGCCAAGTGCTGTCCATCGCTGTGACTACCGCGGTGCTGTGGCTGATTGGTCGCGAGTACTGGTGGTTGGTGATCATGCTGTGGGCGGTGTTGCCGCTGTCCAACTTGGTGCGTGGATTATCCATTCCGTACCCCGCGGTGGAAGCGGCAGAGGAACATGGCGGAATGCGCGGTTTGCTTACCTCGCGGGTGTTTTGGATCGCGCTGATCGCGATGGTGTGCGCGGGTGCTTCAGAACAGGCGATGGCACAGTGGGCATCGCTGTTTGCGGAACAAGGATTGGGTGTTTCTAAATTGATGGGCGACTTGCTCGGCCCTTGCTCGTTCGCGGTATGTATGGGCATCGGGCGGTTCTGGTACGGGCGCAGCAGCGGGAAAGCATCGTTGCAGTGGTTGCTGATCGGCAGTGCGCTGCTGTGCGTTGTGTGCTATGCGTTGGCGGTGTTTTCGCCGTTCCCGTTGCTTGCCTTGCTCGGTTGTGCATTTTGCGGATTGTCGGTCAGTTTGATGTGGCCGGGTACACTGAGTTACGCGGCAGGCAAAATGTCCCACGGCGGCACCGCCTTGTTTGCGTGCTTGGCGGTAGCGGGGGATATCGGTTGCTCGCTTGGCCCTTGGTTGACAGGGTTAGTATCCGATGCGGTGCAGCAGTCGCACAGCGGTGCTGAAGCGGTGCAGTACGGCTTACGTGCGGGACTCATTACAGCGGTGCTTTTCCCTGTGGGAATGTTGATAGCGATGTCGATTCTTTCAAAAAGTAAAAAGAACCTCTGACCGCTCGGTCAGAGGTTCTCTTTGTTTATTGTTTACCGAGCAACGTGTCGGCAGCAGCGGTTAACTTTTCCGCAACCGCCTGTGCAGCGGTATGTGTGATACCCGTCGCGGTGATATACCCCTTTATCTTGGGCTCGGTACCCGAGGGACGCACGATAAATCCGGCGTGATTTTCCAGCTCAAATGCCAAAACATTGGATTGGGGAAGCGTGATCTTGCGCATCGTTCCGTCGCTGAGATAGCGTTCCGAACGGAGATAATCGGCATACCCCAGCACTGTCAATCCGCCGATCTCGGTGGGGGGCGTGGTGCGCAGATCGGTCATCAATTGCTCCATCGCGCGCATTCCCTCTGCACCCTCGAACTGTACATTGACGGTTTTATGCGTGTACACGCCGTGTTCTTCGTACAACTGCGATAACACGTCCAAGAGCGAGCGGCCGCGGTCGGCATAGTAGGCCACCATTTCGCAAATGAGCATCGATGCCACTACGGCATCCTTGTCACGTGCGTGTGTGACGATGAGATAGTCGTAGCTTTCCTCAAAACCGAACACGTACCGTTCGGGATGCCCGTCGGCTTCCAGCGCGTCGATCTGTTCACCGATATACTTGAATCCCGTGAGCACTTCGCGCATTTCGCAACCGTATTTTTCCGCGATGCGTGTAGCGAGATCGGACGTGACGATCGTTTTGATCACCACAGGGGATTCAGGCAACGTGCCGTTTGCGCGGCGGCACGAGAGAATGTATTCGAGAAGCAGGCAACCCGTTTCGTTGCCGCTCAGCAATACGTAGTTATTATCCTGCCGTACCGCGATCCCCACGCGATCGCAATCGGGATCGGTGGCGAGCAACAGATCGGGTTGCACGGTATCCGCCATCGTTAACGCACGGGCAAACGCCTCGCGTATTTCGGGGTTAGGATACGGCGCGGTGGGGAAGTTGCCGTCGGGTAATTCCTGTTCGGGCACCACCGTCACCTGCGACAGACCGATGCGATCCAAAATTGCGCGCACCGGCTTGTTGCCGGCGCCGTTGAGCGGCGTGTAAATGACTTTCAGTCCGCCCTTGGCACAAATACCCGCATTGACCTGTTGCTCCGCAACACGGTCGAGGTATTGCTGCACCAGGGTGTTGCCTTCCAAAACGATACGGCCTTCGCGCACGGCGGTGTCATACTCCGCCAAGCGCACCCCGTCAAACAGATCCACGCGGCGAATGTATTCCGTGACTTTGTCGGCATCCGCATCGGTCATCTGGAATCCGGCGACACCGTAGCACTTATATCCGTTGTATTTGGCAGGGTTGTGACTGGCGGTGACCATAATCCCCGCCTGACACTGCAATTCCCGTACCGCAAACGACAACACGGGAGTGGGTTGCAGTTCTTCAAACAAGTGCGCGGTAATGCCGTTGCCCGCCAACACACGGGCGGCTTCTTTGGCAAAGGTGTCGGATTTGATACGCGAGTCAAAACAGATGGCAACGCGCGCGGCGGGGTAGCGATCGTTCAGATAATCGGCAAGGCCCTGCGTGGCTTTGCGCACGGTGTGGATGTTCATACGGTTTTCGCCGGCGCCCAAGATGCCGCGGAGCCCCGCGGTGCCGAACTCCAATTCACGGTAGAAGCGCTCATAGATCTCGTTTTCGTTATCCGCGATAGCGTGCAATTCTACGGACAGATCACGGTCCTCGGTAGCGCGGGATAACCACAGATCGTATTTTTCGGTAACAGTCATACACCCGATCCTTTCATCGAATAGTTACAATACCAGTATACCAAGTTTTTAGGAAAAATCAAGAAGAGCTTGCCGAGCGGTTTCGACAATCGCCGCACAAAGCCCGCCTGCCGCAGTATCGGCAAGCGGGCTTTTTTACTCTTCAGCTTGGCGGTATGCCGCCACATCGGCACGGAACGTATCCCACGCTTCGGGGTGGCGCACAAAATACCGCGGACATTCTTTTCCCGTTACATCGTGGTGACGGATGACACGGTCATCGGGGAGTTCGCCGACATCCAACAACCACGCCACCAGACGGACCAAAGAGTCATAGGTCGCGTCGGTAAACTTGCCAGTGTCGTCGGGATGGCACACTTCGATGGAAATGGTATCGGGGTTGCGATGATTGCTGGCGGCAGATATCTCGCACAGCGGCAGGCATTGAATCACCTCGCCCTCCAGACCAATGACAAAATGCGAACTGACTTTGGAGTTGGGGTTGTCAAAGTAGTTGCGATTTTGCTTGGCGGTGGTGCCGGGATTACCTACGTAATGCACGACCACATCGTGAAACTCCGAAAGCATCGTGCCCCGTCGGGAGGGGCCGCCGACGCGGATGAGGTCTTGCTCGATCCAGTCGGGAAGCGGAATTTCGCCCAGTTGTTGCACCGACGGCGGTCGGGATGCCGTCGGGCGGAACAGAAGGCCGAGCCCCGCCGCCAACAACACGCAGACAACGATACCGAAAACAAGGAGCCGCCGACGCAGGGCATATTTCCGCCGACGCAACAAGCGATCGGACGACGTGAGAATATCCATACGGGTTGCTCCTTTCTTCGGTCAAAATCAGTCGGGGTTCGCGGGGGACGGGCTCATATACCGTTTCCTTTTGCAGAGTTTGTTGACAAGGGCGGAGAGCAGTGCGATGACCAAGGCAATCGCCATGATCCAACGCGGTGTGCGTTTTTCCTTTTTCTTCGCCATGTTCATCATCCTTTCTCTGCTTCCGCACTCAGCGATTCCAGCAACGCGATGCTTTCCTCTGTGAGGACATAATATCCCTCAAACACGACGTAATCTGTCATTCCTTTGTCGTTATTCACACGACCCGAAGCGTACAGATAGCAAAACGGCTGGGCGGGGTCGATCGGCTCATTTTGCGTTTTTTGCAATGCGGCGGCAAATTCACTGACCAGCGCCGTATTCTCTTTGATCTGTTCGTAGTGCCAGTAGTATATCGGGCGATCGCCGCCCATAATCACGTTGGTAGCGGAACAGTCCACATAGTCGCAATCGGTGGGGGACTGGATCAAGGTATTCAGCAACACATTGCGCCCCGCACCGTTGATCTTACCGTGCAGTTCTAAGTAGACTGCCGTGGTTTTAGGCAAGGTGGCGGCAGAGAGCGGAACACCGTACGAGGTCCACCCCTCCGCAGACGGGATGAAGAAGAACAGCTTGCTTATGACTGTCTCGTCCTGCCCGGAATATTTGTCATACGGGTCGTCATATACGGTTCTGTTGAGCAGAGCGTACCACCGCCGGAAGCCCATTTCTTTGACTTCGGCTTGCAATGTATCAAACAAGCGCTTCGCATCCGCACCTGCAGAGAGATTCAGCGTGTCGCCGTGCACGCGTTGGTAGTTGGTGGGAAGCTGCATATAGAGTTTTTGATAACTCTCGTTCTTCGCCAGCGCCTCCGTCAACAGATCGATGTCTTCCTCCGATATAATGATGCGGCGCATATGCGAAAAACCGCCGCTCTTGATGGATACGATAATGGAGCGCGAGTTGTACAGCTCTTCATAATAGCGATTTTCCGAGATTTCCAGCACATCCAGCGTGTAGCGCAGTTGCTCGGATACGACCGAGAGGACGTTGGGATCTTTCAAATCGATCTTTGACGCTTGCGAGGTAAAATAATCCGTCTCGCCGTAGCCGTGTTCCACCCCTTCGATCTCCACCACCCTTACCGAGGTGATATCCTTTGCGGCGGGAGAATAGGATTTGAGAACCGTCTTTGCGCCCGTAATGCCGCCGACCAACGCGAGGTTGGCGACCACCAACAGACCGATGGTAATGAGAGAGCGGCGGATGAGGCCGCGGAAACGGCGGGTGCACAGGATCTCAAACACCACCATCGCAAACACGGTCAATACATACGCAAAGAACCAAGGGAAGAGGTCGGAAGCGTCGTAGTGGCTACCGTAATCGCTGCACAACGCCACCGTGATGATGGAACTGATGGTGAAGCCCACCAAGAACCGATAGAACGCTTGCAACAGCGGGGTGGGAGCGGAGTGGCCCGCGCCTTCACTGCGGCGATGCTTAAACAGCAACCACGCCAGTGCGATGTATATGACCGACAGACCGACGGTGTACAAAAAGCTGGACATTGCCGTCAGCGGGCTGCCGTCGCCGAAAAAGTATTGCAATACATAACCGGCGGGGATATTGTATTGGGTGTTGAGCAGCGGTGCGAATACCAAACCACCCACGAGCGGGAACGCGTCGCAGATCGCCATAAGTATCAACTTGAGCAGGATACGCGGCACAAAGATGATGAGTAACGCCAGCAAAACGTTCATCACCATCGTACCGGTGACCGACATCGCGATCGCCACGCTGGCTGCGACCAATACGCCGCCCGCAAAGCAGTTGAGAGAGATTTGCAATACGCTTTCAAAATTGATAACGAATAACGAGGGGAACAACGAGTGACACAGCACGGATAACAGGGCGGTTCCTGTCACAAAAATAAGTAACCACGTGAGCACCGCGGCGAAGAAACTGAAGAAAAGGCAGGTGCGTGTGGCGGGGATGTTGTGATAAAAGTCGCTGGATTCCCGCTTGTTGACAAAGGAGAACAGATTCAGCGTTAAAAACGGTGCCACGATACAAAACGCGCCCACAATGAGCGGGTTCATTTCTAAATAGGAGATGGTGCGGGCGGAAACACTTGCCATATTCACGGTGTTGATATATTCACCGACGGGGATGAAAATGACAATGAGACCCACCGCCGCGGTAAACAGTAAACCCATCAAACGCAGTTGGCGGAGACCTTCCGTGTATAATTGCAGATCAAACCATTTTCGTTTCATCGGTCAGCCCTCCCATATGTCGCTCGCCGTGTAGCCGAGCGCTTCCATTTCGTAGGTGAACACTTCTTCCAAAGTCAGCGGCAACACGTCCAACAGAACGGGGCACATCGCTTGCAAGTGTGTAACAGTCTGCTCGCGGTCGCCGCGCACGATCAAATTGGCAACCGAGCCGCGTTTGGAGAAATGCAGCATATCGATTCCTGCAAACGTGTCGCGGTCAAAGTCGTTTGAAAACGCGATCTGCACTTTAAACAGCGAGGTTTTGAGGTTTTGCACATCGCTTTCCAGCACCAGACCGCCCTTGTGTAACAGTGCTAACTGGTCGCAGGTATCCTCCAACTCGCGCAGGGAATGGGAGGTGATGATGGCGGTGGATTGCCGCTCCAGCACGTCCTCGCAGATGAGACTTTTTACGCGGGCGCGCATAATGGGGTCCAGCCCGTCAAACGTTTCGTCAAAAAAGATGTACCGCGGGCGGGAGGACAACGCCAAAATGGTGGCGGCTTGCCGTTTCATACCCTTGGAAAAGGTGTTGATGGACTTATTGGGATTCAGTTCAAACAGTGCCGTCAAACGACGGAACCGATCGTAGTCGAAATCGGGGTGGATGGCGCGATGCAGTTTCGCCATACGTTCCATCGAAGCGCCGTTTAAGAAATACAGCGTATCGGGAACATAGGCGATCTCCGCTTTTTTGTGCGGGTTTTCGTATACAGGTTCACCGTCGATGGTGACGGTGCCCTCGTCGGGGCGGTACACGCCGGTGATGAGGCGCAAAAAGGTGGATTTGCCGGCGCCGTTAGAGCCGACCATACCATAAATACAGCCTTGCGGGATGGTACAACTGATGCCGTCCAGCGCCGCGAAATCGCCAAAGCGCTTGGTGAGGTTTTGTGCATTAATCATTAGGCAACCCTCTTTCTTCATAAACATTCTCGATGCAGGCGATAAGTTCGTCTTTGCCAATGCCGCCGAGTGCCAGTTCGGCCGTGAGTGCGCGCAACGTCTCCAATTTGGTGCGGGTGTGCGCTTGCAACAACGCTACCGCCTGCGCCGATACGAAACAACCGATGCCCGGAACCGAATAAATGATACCGCGGGTATCCAACTCGGAATACGCCTTTTGAATCGTATTGGGGTTGATCGCCAATTCCAACGACAAGCTACGCACCGAGGGGAGCTGCGTTTCCGGCGGCAACAGACCACTCAGAACCAAGCGTTCCAACTGGTCGATGAGTTGTTCGTAAACCGGTTGGCGCGACAGTGGATCAATGCGAAACATAACCTACCTCCTTTACGGGTGTTCTAGGTGTACTATCCCGACTAGTACACCTAGAGAATAGCATACCCCCTCGACCTTTGTCAAGGGGGTATGTAAAATTTTTCTGTTAGGGTATTTGATACAAGCGTTTCGCGTTGGCGGTGGTGATGTCGAGCAGTTCGTCCGCCGCCATACCGCGAATGGCGGCGATGGTCTCAGCGGCATAGCGGATCATCGACGAGTCGCACCGATGCCCGCGATGGGGAACGGGGGCGAGGTAGGGGGCATCGGTCTCGAGTAACAGGCGATCGAGCGGAATGGATGCGGCGACCTCCACCGTTTTGCGGGCGTTTTTGAAGGTGATAACACCGCCGATGCCGATGTACATTCCCAATTTAACGATCTCGCGTGCCATTTCCGCACTGCCCGAAAAGCAATGTACCACACCGGTGGGACGGTATTCCTGCAGGTAGCGCAACACATCTTCGTGTGCTTCGCGGTCATGTACCACGACGGGCATTTTCAAGCGATTTGCCAGTTCCAACAAACGAGTAAACCACTGCTTTTGCACGTCGCGCGGGCAGTAGTCTTCATAGTGATAGTCCAACCCGATTTCCCCGATGGCAACCACTTTGTTGTCCGCGGCCAGTTGTTCGAGGACGGCGAGATCCGCTTCAGTTGCACAGGCGGCTTCTTCGGGATGAATGCCCACCGCCGCCCACAAATTCGTATGGCGATGCGCCAGTTCCACCGCCATACGGGATGACGCGGCGGTGGTTCCGTTTTCTACAATACCGCATACATCGCCGCTCAGCAACGTATCCAGCAAAGCATCGCGGTCTTCGTCAAACCGCGCGTCTAAATAATGCGCGTGAGAATCAAAAATAGGCATCGTGATACTCCTTAAAAAGACGACCGGCGTTTCCGCCGGTCGAGTGGGTTTAATGAATGCAACTGCCGGGTTTGAGACCGTCCAAAAAGATGACACGGGCGGCATCCCCATCGTCGGCGGCAAGGATCATACCGCAGCTTTCCACGCCGCACAGCTTGGCGGGTTTCAAGTTGGCAACCACGATCACTTGGCGGCCTTTGAGGTCTTCGGGTTGATACCACAAGGCGATGCCCGAGGCGACGGTGCGCGGCTCGCCGCTACCGTCATCCAACGTCAATTTCAGCAGTTTCTTGGATTTTTTTACAGGCTCGCAATCAATCACGCGCGCAACACGCAGATCGATCTTTGTAAACTCGTCAATGCCGATCTCAGGCAGGAACGCAACATTCTCCGCCTCTTCTTCCTCTTCGGCGGCCGCGGCCGCATTTTTCTCGGCTTCTTCCGCCAGCACCTTTTCCACGTCCACGCGCGCAAACAGCGGCTCGGGCGTACCGACGGAATAGGTATCCACCGCACCGAAGTTCAGTGCTTGCAACGTGAGTGCGTCGGCAGACAAGTTCATCTGCGCCGCCATACGGTCGGTGGTTTCGGGCAACGAGGGGCGCAGTGCCACCGTCAGCAAACGGATACATTCGAGCAGATTGTACAGCACCGTTTCCAATTGCTCTTTCATAGCTTCGTCTTTCGCGAGTGCCCACGGGGTGGTCTCGTCAATGTATTTGTTGCAACGCTTGGCGAGATTCATCACCGCCGCAAGAGCCTCCGCATTATGGTAGGCATCCATTTTCTCGGCGTAGGTCGCCAGTGATTTTTGCGCGGTGGCAATCAAATCGGCATCAAATTCCGAAGCGGCGGTGCCGTTCTTTTTCACGGTGCCGCCGAAATATTTGTTGGTCATCGCAATACTGCGGTTGACGAGATTGCCCAGCGTGTTGGCAAGGTCGGCGTTATACAGATTCAAGAAGCTTTCCAGCGTGATGGTGCCGTCCTGTGCAAACGGGATCTGGGACAGCAGATAGTAGCGCACCGCATCGGTGCCGAAACGGTCGGCAAGCTCGTCCGCATACAACACATTGCCGCGAGACTTGCTCATCTTATCCTCACCCGACAGCAGCCACGGATGCCCCAGCACCTTTTTGGGAAGCGGCAGACCCAGCGCCATCAAGATAATGGGCCAGTAAATGGTGTGGAAACGCACGATATCTTTGCCGATGACGTGCAAATCCGCAGGCCAGTTGGCTTCAAAGTGATCACTGCTTCCGTCGGGGTGGTAGCCGATACCCGTGATATAGTTGGACAGCGCATCCAACCACACGTAGGTAACGTGTTTCGGGTCAAACGACACGGGGATACCCCACGTGAACGTCGAGCGGGAAACGCACAGATCGGACAGACCCGGTTTCAAGAAGTTATTGATCATTTCATTGCGGCGGGATTCCGGCTGAATGAAATCGGGATGTTCCTCAAAATATTGCAACAAGCGATCCTGATACTTGGACAGACGCAGGAAATACGCTTCTTCGCTGGCATCGATGACGTCTCTGCCGCAGTCGGGGCATTTGCCGTCTTTGAGTTGCGAGGGGGTGAAGAACGACTCGCACGGTACGCAATACTTGCCCTCGTACTTGCCCTTATAGATATCGCCCTGCTCGTACAACTTTTTAAAGATCGCCTGCACCGATGCCTCGTGATCGTCGTCGGTGGTGCGGATAAAGCGGTCATACGACGTGTTCAGTTTGTTCCACACGTCTTTGATCTGCTGCGAGATGCCGTCCACATACTCTTTGGGAGAGATGCCCTGTTCCTCGGCATACTGCTGGATCTTTTGGCCGTGTTCATCGGAGCCCGTCAGGAAATACACATCGAACCCCTGCATTCGTTTGTACCGCGCGATCATATCCGCCAACACAATATCGTAGGCGTTGCCGATGTGCGGCTTGCGCGAGGTATACGCGATAGCAGTGGTTAAATAGAACTTGTTATTTTCCATAGTCGGAAACCTCCTTTGTGATCTTCTATACATTTTAACAGAAAATTTCAAAAAAACAAGTGTTTCGGTACGGGAACTTGCAATTTCTCGCAAAAGTCCGTATAATGAAAGGTATGGAAACGTTAATTTTTACAATACCAACCGAATATGACGGGGCTTCGGTGCAAACATTTTTGCGCCAAGGCTGCGGTTTTTCGTGGCGGATGGTGGTACGGCTGAAGCATAACGAGGGCGGTATCACCGTGAATGGCGAGCGGCGGCGCAGTATCGATCGCATCAATGCGGGGGAGCAGTTGTGTCTCAAATTTCCCGAGGATGCGGTGCGTATCGAGGGCGCGGATATCCCGCTCAGCGTAGTGTACGAGGACGAGTCGGTACTGGTGGTGGACAAGCCGCCGTATCTGGCGGTGCATCCTTCAGCAGGTAAGCCCGAACCCACGCTTGCTAATGCGGTGGTGGGGTACTATCATCGGCAGGGGCAGGCGCTGTCGTTCCGTCCCGTCAATCGACTGGACCGCAATACCAGCGGGCTGTTGCTCGCCGCGAAAAATGCTCACGTTGCCTTTGCAATGGCGCACAAAGCGCAGAAAACGTATCTCGCTATCGTGCTGGGAGAGTTGCACGGCGGCGGGGTGATCGATCAACCCATTCGTGTGAAAGAGGGCAGTTGCATCACACGCGAGGTGGGCGAGGGTGGCAAGGAGAGTGTCACGCACTATGAGGTGCTCGCCACCGACGGTGAGGTCACGCTTGTGAAATTGTGGTTGGAAACGGGGCGCACGCACCAGATACGGGTGCATATGGCGTGGCTGGGTTACCCTTTAGCCGGGGATACGATGTACGGCACCGACGAAACCGTGATGCCGCGCCACGCGTTGCACTGTGCTTCGATGGAATTTGCGCATCCGCTGACGGGCGAGCCGATCGTGTTGAACAGCCCGTTACCGGACGATATGGCGGCGTGCTTACGCGCGCATCAATTGGAGGTCGTTTTATGAAAACCATACAAAGCTTTCGTGTCAATCACGATACCTTGACGCCGGGATTGTACACCTCGCGCGTGGACGGGGATGTCACCACGTACGATATTCGCTTCGTGCATCCCAACCACCCGCCGTTTTTGGAGATCGCGGCGATGCACACGATGGAGCATTTGTTTGCTACCTATGTGCGCAACAGTGCTTTTGAGGATCAGATCATTTACTTTGGCCCGATGGGTTGTCGCACGGGGTTTTATTTCCTCACCCGCGGAATGACCGAAGAGCAAGTGATCGCGCTGACGCAAGAGGCCTTGCGGTTTATAGCCGATTACAACGATGCCATTCCGGGTGCCAGTCGCGTGGAGTGCGGGAATTACTTGGAACACGATCTCGATGGTGCTCGCCGTTATGCCGCGGCACAGGCCGCGGTATTGCAGGGATGGACCCCGCAACAGCTGGTGTATCCCGACTGAAAAATCGCTAAATTATACCCAGATTCGCCACCCTTTCCCAATTCCGCTTGCTTTTTTCGGCAAAAGTCGCTATACTATGCGAGAACTCAACGAAAGGAGCGTGGTGTCGTATGAAGCGACGCGAACGTGAAAAACGTCCCCAACAACATACGCCGCCTACGGCTTCGTCGCAGCGTATGACGTGGAAAGAATTTTGTGAAGCCGCGTATACCGTGTGCTATGTGGTAGGCACGCGCTCGGTGCGTTGTTTACGTTCGGCGGTGCGGTTTACGCGGATCTTGTGGCGTCCGTTGGCGCGCGCCTTGTACCGCGCGACGGATTGGCTTTTTTTGCACCACGCGCGGCGTCTCGGCGAAGAATGGCGCGCACTGCGTGCCGACTTTGCGCTCGCCAAAGAGCGGGTGAAAGGCCGTAAACGGCGCTACGTT
>JAZOBT010000095.1:0-16069 GCA_045596125.1 Acutalibacteraceae bacterium
CTTGGCCTTCCGACTTCCCGCCGCCACATCGGTGGTCTGCTTTTTGATCGGGATAGGTGCGACCGCCCACCGAATCAACGAAGAGACCCACCCGTTGGAAAACAGATCTTCACTCGCCACGTAATATACAGGGCCACGAAAGGACATCCCCACAAAGAACTGATCAAACGCGGTTTGATGATTAAAAAGTATCAAATACGCGCGATCACCCTGCTCCTTAAACCGCCGAACGGTAATGCCGTACCGCCAACGCGAATATGCATATAATGCCGCATAGGCGACATTACGCACCACACGATGACGGAACCGTATCCATTTCTTTTTGTTATTCATATCTTTCTCCCACGACATATGTAACAAGCAATATCGTTATTTTACCATATAACGCGACTTCATTGCAAGTGTTATGTACAATAAAAGCCGACAGCGCCCGATGGTACTGTCGGCTTTATCACATTATAATCCCATAACGGAGTCGATCGGCAAAGACAACACCACGCCTTTTGCCTCACTTTGCATACCCCAACGCTCGCTGATCGCGCGCATAATATCCGTCTTTATCTCGTGTTTAGCAAGGATGAGCACCAACTCTTTTTCTTCCTGCACGCTCAGACCCCAGAAATTCTTGGCATCCTCGCTGCCGATACTGCGGCTATGCACCACCGTACCGCCGCCCGCGCCTGCTGCGCGCGCCACATCCATCACTTCTCCGCTGAAACCGCGATTGATGATCGCCGCGATCAGCGCATAATTTGCTGTAGCCACTGCTGTTTCATCCCCTTTTTTGTTCAAGATGTCTTCGTCTTCAGCCGTTTTGTTCATCATACGCAACAACAAATTGCTGACACCCGTCATCGGGATCGTAAACGCAATACCGCTGTTTACCGCATCCAAACGCAATTGTGAATGGAGCATACGCAGCATAGCGTCTCCCAACGAACGCGGTACCGTGCTAATGAGAATCCCTTTGTCAATACTGCCCAGTCCCAGCGTATCCATGATCTCGTTGGAAGCAGTGCCTTCCGCGTTCAAACGGTATTGAATCGGCAAAGCACTTTTCAAAAACATATCCGCCGCTTGATCCGCCAATTTCGGCGTTGCGATCAGCATCAATAGTTGATAGTTCGGTCTCGTTTCACCCATTCAAAGACACCTCCTCAAGATCAATGATATCATCGCTGTCCGCCGTGATACCGGCATACAGAACCGTCGCTTGTTGTTTGGATGCCTTGAACTTGTACACCAAGCCCATACTTTGAATGGCAATAAGCGGGGTAAGTGCCACCAAAGCCACCACGCCGAACGCATCGGTCATCAGATCACCGCCGAGCGCCTGACACACACCAATGCTCAGCGGCAAAAGGAAGGTCGAGGTCATCGGGCCACTGGCTACACCGCCCGAGTCAAACGCGATACCGACGAAGATTTTCGGCACAAAGCACGACATCACCAGAGCGATGATGTACCCCGGTATGACGATCCATTGCACCGGAATGTTCAATAATACCCGCAACATGGCGAGCCCGATACTGATAGCCACACCGATGGACATACTGCGGTTCATCGCCTTGACTGAAATGGTACCATCGGTAACATTCTCCACTTGATGATTGAGCACCTGAATTGCCGGCTCGGCTTTGACGATGTAATAACCGATAATCATACCAATAGGAATCAGCACACCGTTATATCGCAGCGAAGCGAGTTCTTTTCCCAAAAATGCACCCACCGGCGCGAATCCGGCATTCACACCACACAAAAATAAAACCAAACCGATGTAGGTATACACCAAACCGACGATCACACGCCGTAATTGACGTTTGGTATAGCGATGTGTCAACAACTGGAACACGATAAGCACCGCCAAGATCGGAAGCAACGATACACACACTTCCCACGCAAAATGCGGGATTTGAACGGCAAACACCTCAACCACATCGCGAGTGGTGGCAACATTCGCCACCTCACCGAGAGAATATTCCGCTTCGGTGGGACGATAAAAACATCCGAGCAGCAAAACCGCCAAGATCGGTCCGACACTGGACAAGGCAACCAAACCGAAACTGTCGCTTGCCGAATCTTTGTCACCGCTTACCGATGCCAAACCGACACCCATTGCCATAATAAACGGTACCGTCATCGGACCTGTAGTCACGCCGCCCGAGTCAAACGCCACCGCCAAAAACTCTTTGGGCACAAAAAAGGAGGCGCCGATGAGCAACACATACAATACAATCAACAAGCGAGACAGATCAATATGAAACTTAATACGCAGAATCGCCACAGCCAAGAAGACACCCACGCCACCGGCGACTGTCAAGATCAGTGCCAAGTTGGGCACGGCGGGCACTTGTTCCGCCAGCACCTGCAGATCCGGCTCGGACACGGTGATAATCACGCCCATCACAATGCCAATCAACAAAACGATGATTACACGCTTGGTCTTTGACATTTGTACACCAATGCCCTCGCCAATAGGGGTCATCGACATTTCTGCGCCAAGTTGAAAAAAGCCCATACCCACGATCAGCATTATCGCGCCGGCAAGGAACATCACCATCGTCCCCAGCGCCATCGGCACCAAAAAAATGCTGATAAACAACATAATACCGGTAATCGGCAAAACGGCGGAAAGCGATTCCAACGTTTTTTCGCGTAATTTCGGATTCAATGCCACACCGCCTTTCCGTCAAGATACATACGGATTTGATTATATCATACTCTACTTATTCAAGCAACCCTTTTCACATATAAAATCCCCCCATTTCCCTTGTGTCACAAATATTTCTTTCTTGCCTTTTGCGACAGAGTATGCTATAATAAATCGAATTATGTGTTGTTGTTTTCAGTACGATGTACAAAACGCCGCTGTTTGGGGATACACTAACGGTATACAGGAGGTATTCCGAGTTGGAAAAGGGATTGGTTTCGGTAGTTATGCCGGTTTATAATTGCGCAGATTTCATCGTAGAAACGGTGCGTTCCTTGCAAGCACAAACGTATGGAAATTGGGAACTTGTGGCGGTAGACGATTGCTCCACCGACAATTCGGCCGAGATTGTGTTATCCCTTGCCAAGGAAGATCCCCGCATCCGCTACATCCCTTTGAAAGAAAACTCGGGGGCTGCCGTCGCACGTACCGTATCGATGGAAAATGCCAACGGCGAATACATCGCCTTTTTGGACAGCGATGATCTGTGGCATCCCGAAAAGCTGGAACGCCAATTGCAGTTTATGAACGAAAACGGGTACGCCTTTTCCTGTACATCGTACGAACACGTGGACGAAAGTGGGAAACCGCTCGGCAAAACGGTGAACTGCGTTCCGCGCGCCAATTACAACCGCGCGTTGCTCGATAATCCTATCGGCAACTCGACGGTAGTGTATAACGTCGAAAAAATGGGTAAGTTCACGGTGCCCAACATTCGCAAGCGCAATGACTATGCGTTGTGGCTGAAAATGTTAAAGAAAGAACCCTACATCTACGGTCTGCGCGAAGTGTTGATGCAATATCGCGTGCGCAGCGGTTCGATCTCCCGCAACAAATTCAAGTTGGTCAAATACCAATGGTTTGTCTACCGCGAACTGGAACATTTGAGTGTTCTGCGCTCAGCATTCCACGTAGCCTACTGGGGGTTCATCAAAGTATTCCATTTGAAGTAAACGGCGGAGGACAGAGTATGCGTGTTCAAGTTTTGGTTGCGGCAATGCACCAGCAAGACCACTCTTTGCTCGAAAAAATGAATATCCAAAGCGATGTCATCGTCGGCAACCAATGCGATCGAAATGAAATCGAATCGTTTGAGTGGAACGGGCACCGCGTCACATATCTGAGTTTTGCGGAACGCGGTGTCGGGTTGAACCGCAACAATTCGTTGATGCGCGCCGATGGGGACATTTGCCTGTTCGCGGATGACGATATGCGGTATTGTGACGGTTACGTCGAGACTGTGCTCCGCGCTTTTGAAGAACACCCCGATGCGGATGTGATCATTTTCAATCTCATTGAAAAAACGCCGACACGTGCGGTCATTCAAAAACCCGCCCGTGTCTCGTACCTGAACTTCCTGCGTTACGGCACGGCACGTGTTGCGTTCCGTAACGAGACGGTACGGCAACAAGGCATCTATTTCAACCAATGCTTTGGCGGCGGCACTCCCCATTGCCACGGGGAAGACAATTTGTTTTTGGCAGCTTGCCTGCAAAAAGGTCTCAAATTATATGCCGTTCCCTATGAGCTTGCCGAACTGACCGAAGAACGCGCATCCAGTTGGAATAACGGGTACGATGAGAAATATTTACGTGACCAAGGTGTCCTGTACCGCACATTGTCTCGCCGCTGGTGGCGACTGCTGTGCTTGCAAGATGCCGTACGGCATTACCGCAAATACGGAATGTCGTTTGGCAAAGTCTATCGCTTGATGTCCCAAAAGTAAGTCTTATCAGTAACTACGTGAAAGGAGGAATACGGTGATATACGCCATCGTTATCGCGCTGATCTACCTCGCCAAAATTGTATATGACCGCATTCCTTCGCTGTCGGATGTATGGCGTAAACGCCTGTTCGTCATCACCGCTTTTGCCGTGCTGTTTGTCGTGTGTGCTTTCCGCGATGACGGGCTCGGTATTGATACGCTAAATTATATGCGGAAATATACGAAACTGAGTTGCTACAGTTTCGGTGACATTTTCTCCTCGTTTTACAGCGAACGTGTGGAGATCGGTTTCGCATTGCTCAACAAAGTGCTGAGTTTGTTCTTTGCCTCTCCCCGCACCATCATTGTGGCAAGTGCTTTCTTATTCTGTGTGGGTGCCGGCCATTTCGTCTATCGTTACGCCGATGACGCGCTGACAATGGTAATCCTCATCGCCTGCTCCGGTACGTACCTGTATACGTTCAATATCATACGGCAAATGATTGCTTGCGCCATTTTGATGAACGCATGGGGCCTGCTCACCGAAAAGCGATACAAAGCCAGTTTTGTGCTGTTTGCCTTGAGTGCCACATTCCATGTTACGTCACTGATCTTTGCGCTGGTCTATGTGTTTTACTTTATGCGCGAACGCAAAAAAGCCGTCACCGTTACCTTGGTTGTCGGTTCACTGCTGGCGCTCAATTATCGCCCGATCTTGCGATTGCTGGGCACTTTTATCAGCAGCTTCAGTTATTTGGATAACTCTCAACAACGTGTCAGCGCGGGCGGCATCTGGGCCGTGTGGGGCATTGAGATGACCATTATCCTGCTCTACCTGTTCTATTATTATTTTGCCGAAAAACCGCTGGGCAAACGAACTCTCGGCAAGCTCCGTCACTCCCCTGTCGGCGTCTCTTCCGTGGAATCGATGTGTATACCCGTGTATGCGTCTTTGTATATCGTGTTCAGTTTCATCGGCACACTGTTCAATTATATGGACCGCTTTGGTGTGTATTTCCTGCCGTTTAGTATGTTGCTTCTCCTCCAATTCGGGAACCGTATTAAGGAACAATCTCCACATGTGTACCGCGTGTACTACATCGGTCTGCATGTATGCTACGTTATTTACTTCTTGTTGTTTGCCACTAATCTCGAGCATTATCGCTACGGGCTTATGTTCTAAAAAAAGGAGGTACCGTTATGAGCGATGTTATGGTCAGCATTTCGGTTATGGTCTTCAATCACGAAAAGTATCTGCGCCGTTGCTTAGACGGTATCGTTTCGCAAAAAACCAATTTCCGCTTTGAAGCGTTGATACACGACGATGCATCCACCGATGCATCGCCCTCCATTATCCGCGAGTATGAGGAAAAGTATCCCGATATCATTAAGCCGATCTACCAGTCGGAAAACCAGTATTCCAAAAAAACAAACATTCACTTCACCTATCAATACCCCCGCACCCAAGGCAAGTATTTTTGCCTGTGCGAGGGTGATGATTTTTGGAGCGACGAAAATAAATTACAACGGCAGTTTGACAGTATGGAAGCCCACCCCGAATGCAGTCTGTGCGTGCACCGCGTGCGCGGTGTGAACGAGGACGGCACCCCCAACGGCAAACTGTTCCCCGACTATGAGCTGAAAGACGGCATCATCCGCGGCGAGCAAATGGTGAGCGATATTCTGTGCGGCAAAACCTATCCGTTCCATACCAGCAGTTATTTTTACAAGAGCGAGGCATATACCACCCTAAGTGAACCGCCGGAATTTATGAAAGTTACCCGCTCGGGTGATATGACCCGTCTTCTGTACCTCGGCAATCTGGGAGACGTATATTTCTTGGATGAAATTATGTCGTGTTACCGTATGAACAGCATCGGCAGTTGGTCCTCGCGCATAAAGCAAGACCTGTCTTTCCGCATTGCCCATATGCGCGGATTCATTGCCTCACTCGAAAAATACGATGAATTTACCAACGGCCGTTACCACGATCTTATCGTTGCCGATATACAGCGGCGTGAATTTTCCGTGCTGAAGAACACTTTTGATGTGAAAGAAATGAAATCCCCCGCCTATCGCGCGTTGTTCCGTGCTATGCCGTTGCCGGAAAAACTGTGCTATCACATCGTGGATTTTCTGCCCTTCACTAAGGGACTCATACGCAAAGTGCGTGAGTCAGCCCGTGCGCGACAGTAAAGGGGGCGGCATTACGAACAATCAGATCAAAAAAAGCTTTTTTTGGAAGTTGATGGAGCGTTTCGGTGTCCAAACTATTCAATTTGTATTGCAAATTGAATTGGCGCGCCTGTTGGATCCCGACCATTACGGTGTCTTATCGCTGATGATCATCTTCACGACGCTCGCCAACGTATTTATCCAAAACGGTTTTAACACATCTTTGATTCAAAATAAAGACGTGACGGAAGAGGATTACTCCTCTGTATTTTGGGTCACACTGGGTACATCGTGTATACTGTATGCCATTTTGTTTTTCTCAGCACCGCTAATCGGAATACTGTATAAGGCCCCCGAAATCGTCGTACCGTTCCGCGTGTTGGCGCTGATGATCTTCCCCGGCGCACTCAACTCCATCCAATTGGCGAAAACCAGCCGCGAAATGAACTTTAAAAAGGTCTTTTACAGCAACATCGGCGGCATTGTAGTATCGGGTGTTGTAGGTATCATTATTGCCTATCAGGGCGGCGGGCTGTGGGCGCTGGTCGCACAAACAATGCTCAACATTTTTGTCGCCTGCATCGTGATGTGGTTTACCGTGCGGTGGCGTCCGCGCTTTGTGTGCCGCCTTTCGCGTGTCAAGGTGTTGTTTTCTTTCGGTTGGAAACTGCTTGTCTCCAGCTTAATTGATACGTTGTATCAAGATGTCCGCAGTTTGGTCATCGGCGTTAAGTATGACACATCCACTTTGGGGTACTATAATCGTGGAAAGCAATTTCCGCAATTCATTATCAATGCCGTTAACGGTACGGTGCAAAGCGTGATGTTACCGGCGATGTCGGCGGAGCAAGACGATAAAAAGCAAGTAAAAACCCTTATGCAAAACTCCATTACGTTGAGTGCGTTTATCATCTTCCCGCTGATGGCGGGCCTCGCCGGTGTTGCCGAACCCATGGTTCGGTTGTTATTGACGGAAAAATGGTTGCCGTGTGTACCGTTCTTGCAGATCTACTGCTTCTCGTTTGCGTTTTATCCGGTACACTCCTGCAACCTGCAAGCCATTAATGCGGTGGGGCGCAGCGATCTGTTTTTAAAGCTGGAGATCATCAAAAAATCTTACGGTCTTGCCACGTTGGCTGCCGCGGTCTTTCTTTTTGATACGCCCATCGCGATCGCACTGACCGGTATCCTCACCACACTCATCGGTTGCTTCGTCAATGCCTCCCCCAACAAGAAGTTGATTGGCTATGCCTATGGCGAGCAATTGCGGGACATTCTCCCCTCGTTTTTGCAATCCCTCGTTATGCTTGGGTGCGTATTGGCCGTGCTGTTGCTCAAACTGCCCACCATCGTCACACTGGCATTGCAAGTGATCGTGGGTGTCGGCGTGTATCTGGTACTCTCGCTGGTCTTCCGTCCCAAACCGTTTTGCATACTGTTGCAATCGTTGCGCACCTTAACGGCTAAGAAAGGAGTCTAATGTACACCGCTTTTACCGTTGAACAATTGCGCGATTTTCTGGTGCAGGTGGATCACACCTTTCCGATTCCCTTGTCCCAAAAGCAAGACCTCTCCGACTATGCCCGCAAATTGTGGGAAAAGGCAACCCTTTGTTACGAGCTGCGCGACGACCGCATAATCTCACTGGTCGCCGGTTATACTGAGAACGTGCAAAACAACATCGGCTATATTGCCGTGGTTGCCACCTTGCCCGAGGCGCGGGGTCAACACTTGGCGTCCCTCTTGGTACAGCGGTTCATCCGCATCTGCCGTGAACATCGGCTATCCGCCGTACATCTGTACACCACACCGGATAACCACGCAGCCAAGCGGCTGTACCACCGTTTGGGATTTGTCAACTGGGAACTACCCAACGAACCGCGCCCGCAGGATACCCATTTGATTTTGGAGTTGGAGTAGGTTCTCACTATGAATGTCTTACTAACCTCGGTGGGTCGCCGCGCCTATATGGTGAAGTATTTCAAAGAAGTACTCGGGCCAAACGGGCAGGTTCACGTCAGCAATTCCGATGACCTCACGGTCGCTTTTCGGTATGCGGATTACTGTGTGGTGTCCCCGCTGATCTATGACCGCGAGTATATCCCGTTTCTGCTAACGTATTGCAAGGAGCATCGCATTGATATTCTCTTATCACTGTTTGATATCGATCTGCCGGTCCTTGCCCGCAACAAACACCGCTTTGCCGAGATCGGCACGCAAGTGCTTGTCTCGGACACACCGTTCGTCGAGATCTGTAACGACAAATGGAAAACGTATAATTTTTTGAAAAAAAACGGTTTTTTTGTTCCAAAAACCTACCTCACTTTGCACGATACCATACTGGCGATCGAGCGCGGTGAGTTGCAATATCCCGTCGTGGTGAAACCCCGTTTCGGTTGCGGTTCCATTGCGATGGCGGTAGCGGAAGACGCCATGGCATTGCTCTACTACTTTCGCCGCAACACCCGCGAAGTAACCAACTCGTATTTGAAATACGAATCCGCCGCTGCGGACGAACCCCTCATTTATCAAGAATGTCTGCAAGGGCAAGAATACGGCGTGGATATCATCAACGACCTCAGCGGCACATTCCGCAATGCCATTGTTAAAAAGAAATTGGCAATGCGCGCGGGTGAAACCGACATCGCCGAATTGGTGGACGAGCCTCGGATTCAAACCGAATTGGCACGATTGGGAAGGCTGTCCCACCACATCGGCAATGTGGATTGCGACGTGTTTTTGGTAAACAACACACCGTATATTTTAGAAATGAATGCCCGCTTCGGCGGCGGCTATCCGTTCAGTCACACCGGCGGTTGCCGTTTACCCGCCGCACTGGTGGAATGGAGCCGTGGTAACGATGTCCCACCCTCGTGGCTGACTGCCAAAACCGGCTCCACCGCGTATAAAGAATTGGTCTTAACGGCATTACCCTGCTAATGCCCGCTCTGCTGATGTTTCGGCAAGAGCGGTACATATACACATAACAGGACGTATTCAAAAAAGGAGGATTTTTATGCCCTTAGCACTCGTTTACTTAGGCGTTATGCTGGCGACCATTTGTATTTGGTTTTTGCTTTGCAAACGCCCCATCTACGAAGCCATCTTCGTCAGTTTTTTGATTTTGGTGGCTTGCACCGGTTCGTGGGAACATATCTTTTCCTACTTCAATGAAGGACTGTCCACGTCGCTGATCTACTCGATGGTCGCGTTCGCGGCGATGTCACAATTGATGTCCAAAACCAAGATCATCGACAGTTGCATCGGCGTTATCCTCAGTCTTTTGGGTCGTGTGACCGGCGGCGCGGGCTATGTATCGGTCGTCGCGAGCAGCTTTATGGGCGCGCTGTCGGGCAGCGGCCCCGGTAACGTGATGTCTACGGGTGTTATCACCATCCCCGCTATGAAACGCTCAGGCTTCCCGCCCGAACTCGCGGCAAATGTCGAAAGCGTTTCCAGTTGTATGGGTAATATGATTCCGCCTTCGTCCAACATTGTGGCGGCTTTGGGCGCGTTTACCGCGCTGTATCCTACCATGGAGATCTCCACCGGCAAATTTTGGGTCGTGTTATGGGGCATTGCGTTGTGGTTTATTCTGCAACGCGTACTTACCGTGTTTGCTTTCTGCAAATACTATAAAGTGAAACCGATGAGCAAGGAAGAACTACCCAGCCTGAAAGAAACCTTGCGCCAGGGTTGGCGCGGGTTGTTGTTGCCCGTCATCATTTTGGTGCCGTTTGTTCTGGATTTCTTGTTTAAGGATACCTTCTTCACGGAACGTCTCGGTGCGACGGGCGCTAAATATTTCTCCAGCTCGCTTTTGTTGTTCATTGCGGGCGTTGCCGCTTTTTATACCCTCTTAATTTCCAAGGATAAGAAGTCGCTCACGCCGCACAAGTTAGCCCAAACCTTTGCCAATGGTGTCAAGAGCCTTGCTCCTACCATAGGTACGTGCGTCTTCGGATATATGGTGGGCGCCCTGTTTGCCGATCAAAACGTCGCCGCAGGCTTGGAAGCGTTCATCACCTCGCTGAATTTCGGCAAGATCGGTCTGGTATTGTTTATCCCTCTTTTGACGTGCTTCCTCGGTATGATCATCCCCGGCTCGTCACTGGTGGTTATGTTCGGCCCTGTGTTTATTACGTCGTTTGCCGCCGTGGGGGTCGACCCCTTGCTCGCTGCGGCGATGTTGCCGTGTATTTGCGGTACGATGTGCGGCATCACCCCGCCGCTCGCACTGGGTATGTATGCGGGTATGTCGATCGCTGAATCCGACTTCACCAAAACGGTACTCAATGACCTTTGGTGGGTAGCCTTACAATACATACTGGAAGTTGTTGTGTTAATGGGCTGGTTGCCCATTCTGGGTTTATAAGGAGGGATTTCCGTGAAAGCGATACTGACTAAAGTTGCCGCCGTTTTAAAGCTGATCTACGGGTACGGCATCCTCATTTGCTTATTTGCCGGCGGTCTTACCTTCTTCGGCTATCTTGCAGCATTATTTATCGGCGGAGAGACCGCCACTGAAATTTGTACTTTCATTTACAAATCCATCGTTCCGGTCATTGTGTACGCATCGGGCGTCACGGTACTGCTTGGATTGTTGTCAATGTATCTGTGCGGACAAACGGCTTTGAGCGTAAAGGATACCAAAAAGTAACTACACTTCCTGTATAACGGAGGTTTTTTATGAACAAACCAATTAACGTCACGCGTTCCTCTATGCCCGAGTTCGAGGAATACTGCGCCGAGATCCGCGAACTGTGGGACAGCCGTTGGCTGACCAATATGGGTGTCAAGCACCGTCAGTTGGAAGCCGATTTAAAGGCGTATTTGGGATGCCCCAACATCGCGTTGTACACCAACGGACATTTGGCACTGGAACATATTTTGGATGCACTGGATCTTCCCAAAGGCGGCGAGGTGATCACCACCCCGTTCACCTTTGTGTCCACCACCCACGCCATCGTGCGCAACGGCTTGGTACCTGTATTTTGCGATATCAATCCCACGGATTACACGATGGATGTCACCAAGATCGAATCGCTCATTACCGATAAAACGTGTGCCATCGTACCGGTGCACGTGTACGGCAATTTGTGCGATGTGGATGCCATTGCCCGCCTTGCTGACAAACACGGCTTGAAAGTCGTTTACGATGCCGCCCACGCGTTTGGCGTGCGGTATAAAGGCATCAGCGCGGCGAACTTCGGGGACGCATCGATGTTTAGTTTCCACGCCACCAAAGTGTTTAACACCATCGAGGGCGGTGCTCTGTGCTTCCACGATGATGCGTTGGAACAAAAACTCAATACGCTAAAGAACTTCGGTCAAAGCGGTGAAGATTGCCCGTATGTCGGTGCTAACGCAAAACTCAGTGAATTCCAAGCCGCTATGGGTATTTGCAACCTGCGCCACCTCGACGGTGAGATTGCAAAGCGCAAGGCTGTCGTGGAGCGCTACCGCGAGCGTTTAAACGGTGCGGCAGGTATCACCTTGTGCGGTGAACAACCCGAGGTGGAATCCAACTATGCGTATTTTCCGGTGGTATTCGATGAGGGGATGCACAAACGCGATGCAGTGCTTGAACGGTTGGGGCAACATCACATTATGGCTCGCAAATACTTTTACCCCTTAACCAACAGTTTTTCCTGCTATCGCGATCTGCCCACCTACGGCGCGGAGAAAACACCCGTTGCGCAGTATGTGGCCGACCGTGTGCTGACGTTGCCGTTGTATGCCGATCTGTCCTTGGCTGACGTGGATCACATTTGCGATATTACATTGGATCAATAAAAAGAGGTGTCGTTATGAAAGGTATTATCTTAGCCGGCGGTAAAGGAACTCGCCTGTACCCCATTACGCAGGTCATTTCCAAGCAACTGCTCCCGATCTATGACAAACCGCTCATTTACTATCCGTTGTCCATACTCATGCTTGCGGGTATCCGCGATATTTTGATCATCTCCACCCCCGAGGACACCCCGATGTTTGAACGACTGCTGGGTGACGGCAGCCGCATCGGTATTCAGTTGTCCTATAAAGTACAAGAGTCTCCCCGCGGTTTGGCGGATGCGTTTATCATCGGCGAGGAGTTTATCGGTGATGACAGCGTGTGCCTCATCCTCGGTGACAACGTCTTCTACGGTCAAAATATGACCAAGATCCTGCGCAACGCGATGGAGAAAACGACGGGCGCTACCGTGTTCGGCTATCCCGTAAAAGATCCCACCGCGTTTGGCGTGGTGGAATTTGACAAGGATCACAAGGTGGTCTCCATTGAAGAGAAACCCGCGCAGCCGAAATCCAATTACGCGGTTCCCGGCTTGTATTTTTACGACAACCGCGTGGTAGACATCGCAAAGAATGTGAAACCGTCGGCGCGCGGCGAGATCGAGATCACCGCCGTGAACAATGCGTATCTGGAACTCGGTGAACTGAACGTTCAATTGCTTGGCCGCGGTATGGCGTGGCTGGATACGGGTACACCCGACGGTATGCTCAAAGCCGCCCACTTTGTAGAGACCGTGCAAGACCGTCAAGGTTTCTACATTTCCTGCATTGAAGAAATCGCGTGGCGTCGCGGTTTCATCACCACCAAACAATTGCATAAGCTGGGCGAAGAATTGGATAAGACCGATTACGGACAATACTTGATTTCGTTGGCGGAGGGAAAAACCGTATGACTATTATCGTAACCGGCGGTGCCGGCTTTATCGGATCGAATTTTATATTCCATATGCTGAAGCGCTATCCCGACTACCGCATCGTGTGTTTGGACAAATTGACCTACGCGGGTAATCTTTCCACCTTGGCACCTGTTATGGAAAACCCGCAGTTCCGCTTTGTCAAGGCCGATATCTGCGACCGTGAGGCGGTGTACGCACTGTTTGAAGAGGAACATCCCGATATGGTGGTCAACTTTGCCGCCGAATCGCATGTGGATCGTTCCATCGAAGATCCCGGTGTGTTTTTGCAGACCAACATTATGGGTACCGCGGTACTGATGGATGCGTGCCGCAAATACGGTATCACCCGCTATCATCAGGTATCCACCGATGAGGTGTACGGTGATCTGCCGCTGGATCGCCCCGACTTGTTCTTTACGGAGGAGACACCCATTCACACCAGTTCTCCGTACTCCAGTTCCAAAGCGGGTGCAGATCTGTTGGTGCTCGCCTACCACCGCACGTTCGGGTTGCCGGTCACCATTTCCCGTTGTTCCAACAACTATGGTCCGTACCACTTCCCCGAAAAACTCATCCCGCTGATGATCGCGAACGCGCTGAACGACAAGCCGTTGCCGGTATACGGCGAGGGCCTGAATGTGCGCGACTGGTTGTATGTGGAAGATCACTGCAAAGCCATCGACCTCATCATCCACAAAGGACGCGTGGGTGAAGTGTACAACATCGGCGGTCACAACGAGATGCGGAATATTGACATTGTCAAGATCATCTGCAAAGCGTTGGATAAACCGGAAAGCCTCATCACCTACGTTGCCGACCGCAAGGGGCACGATATGCGGTATGCCATCGACCCCACCAAGATTCACAACGAACTCGGCTGGTTGCCCGAAACGAAGTTCGCGGACGGTATTCAAAAGACCATTCAGTGGTATCTCGACAACCGTGAGTGGTGGGAGACCATCATTTCGGGCGAATACCAATCGTATTACGAAAAAATGTACGGCAACCGCTGAAAACAAAAAGATAGCGGGAGGCGCTCTCCGTGCGGAGAGCGCCTCCCGTTATTATTTGTGTTATTTGAGCTTTTCTAAGGCTTCTAACTGTTTGTTGAGATATTCTTTCTGCTCTTTGTTGCACGGAACCAATAACGATTCAAATTCCTCTTTCAATATCTCGTACGTAATACCGACTTCCAAATACTCCTCTGCCGTATGCTCCACCATCCACCGCGGTTCGTACACCTTTCCATCCACTACCACAGCGTGTGGATTCGCAAACAAGGTATATACTTCCTTTTCCGTTCCGTTGTAAATGGCTTCCACCTGTTCGGGAGTGTAATAATCTTCGTCATACAATTCCTTATACTTTTTGCATATCGCTTCAATCTTATCGCGCGGGATATCGAATTCCTTGATGAGCGTGTACACATTGAACTCATCCAAACTCCGCGTTCCGGTGCCGACCCACGGCTCAAATGTCTCCATCCAAGCTTCGTATTTTTCCTGCTCTATCAAGTCTGTTACTCTTTTTTCGATCGAAAAAGCAAACAGCATTTTCTCCGTCATACTCAAATCGCCCCCGCCACCAATACCTTCTTGCACCGTGGTGGTTGTGTTGGAGGACGTTTCCCCCGTGTTAGGCGCTGTTGTGGTGTTTTTTGCATCTTTCGCTTGCGGCGTACACGCCGAAAG
This sequence comes from Acutalibacteraceae bacterium, assembly GCA_045596125.1. Classification (GTDB taxonomy): domain Bacteria; phylum Bacillota; class Clostridia; order Oscillospirales; family Acutalibacteraceae; genus RGIG3009. Next base: position 14,971 of record JAZOBT010000095.1, read on the forward strand.
CAACAACACCGTTATCAATAAAGCGACCATACCAATCGCGATCTTTTTCATAACAAAACCTCCTTAATGCATTGCAAATGACAGTTTACGGATAGGTGCGCGACCTGTCGCCGGTGAAAGGCACCCGCGGGAAGAACCGCAACGGATTCCGTGCGTTATTCGCACCTGCAAAATCATAACTTTGATGTGCGTTTTTACCGCTCCATACTCCTAAGTGCAGGTGAGGTGTGTACGGCTCATTATTTTGGTCTTTGCCCGTTCCCCCCACCGAACCAATTACGTCCCCTTTTTCCACCGTGTCATCTATACTGAGGGGTGAAGAGTTTGTAATCATATGTTGAAAACCGACACGTATATACTCGCTTGTAGCAGCATCGTGCAAATACGTTCTCAACACCAGCGTATACCCGGTACTGTTATGCGTAAAAATATTCTGAACAACACCGCGAATAGGTGCTAAGATTTGCTCACCCTCAATATCAGAGGCCCAAATATCGATGGCATAATGATCCGGACGGGAATCCGTCTTATAGCCGCTTGAGATATACGTATACGTATCGTTGGGGAACACCCACGAAAATCCGAACGTACTGTACGAATCGGTTATGGAAATCAGTTCAAACACCCATTTTTGCTGAGGTACATCCTCGTATTCCCACAATTGGATATTCGCATTTTGCGCGGTACTGGGGCCGCACACATCCAACACCCGACTCGTTCCGCTGAGCGGGGATATACGATAGGTGTTATTCCCCGACTCTACAATATGGAATCGTTGCGCATCCTCAAGCGTTGGGTATTGAATCGCCACATTGGCACCGTCGTAATCATCTGCATCGGTTATATCGAGCAAATATCCGGGATTGCTCAGCGGTTCGAGCCAGTAGGAGCCATCATCACAGAATATAACATTCCACATCTGCGTCTGAGACTCTGTCTTGGAAGCTTGCACCACATTGTTGCCCGACACCGTCAAGTATAAATTACTGTAACTGCTCTTAATATAGTATTGCCCTTGCAAAACCGTTTGTGCCGTACCGTACGATTCCAAAATCCATTTTTGGTAATCACTGCCCGTATAATTATCCAAATAAACGTT
>JAZOBT010000096.1:0-27049 GCA_045596125.1 Acutalibacteraceae bacterium
CCATTTCTACAATCACCAGCGCATTCAACTAAAAACAAAACTGACACCACTTGAAAAGCGATGCCAGTTCGTTGCTTAAAATTTAATTTTCACTACCATAAAGGCGGTTTTTGTACTGTCCGCACAAATTGGGGCAGTTCAATTTGCCGAGCGGGCGTTTTTTCTTGGGAAAACCTTCTGCGAAATACTCTTCCGAAATTAAAGATTCGGTCTTGATTTTTTAAAAAATAAGCGTTATAATATACCTACGTGGAGCAAAGTGGTGCAAAGTGGGGGTTTTCCACACTTTCCACAGAGTTTTCCACAGTGCTGTGGAACTTGCGAAAACGGAGGTGACAACAAGTGCTGTACGGACGTTACGAACATAATATCGATGCCAAGGGGCGCTTGTTTGTCCCTGCGAAGTTGCGCGAGAAATTGGGCACGTCGTTTATCGCCGCGGCGGTAATGGATCACTGTGTTTCGCTCTACTCGATGGAAGAGTGGGAAAAGTTGCAGGCGGGTCTGGCGGAAATGCCGCTGACCAAAGCGCGTAAGTTGCAACGGTATCTTTCTGCAAATGCAGTGGATGCGCAGGTGGATGCGCACGGCCGCATTTTGCTCCCGAAGCATTTGCTCGAGTATGCGGGGCTTGAAAAAGCGGCGCTCGTCATCGGTGCGGGTAACCGCGCAGAGATCTGGAATCCCGAAGCCTACGAGGCGAGTATGGAATCGATGACCGACGAAGAAGTCGAAGCGGAATTTATGGAGCTGGGCTTCTGATATGAATGAACAGTATGCGTATCACCGCCCCGTGTTGTTTGAAGAAACCTTGGCGGCGTTGGCGGTGAACCCCGAAGGCGTGTATGTTGACGGCACCGCAGGCGGCGGCGGTCATTCCCACGCAATTGCATCGCGGTTGCAAGGGGGACGGTTGATCGCATTGGATCAAGATCCCGATGCCATTCGCCAAGCGTCGGCGCGGTTGCAGGGGTTGCCTGTCACGGTGGTGCGTTCGAATTTTCGATATATGGATCGCGTTCTTCGCGATTTGAACATAACAGGGGTTGACGGTATCTTATTGGATATCGGCGTTTCCTCTCACCAGTTGGATGAACCTTCGCGTGGGTTTTCGTATCACGCGGATGCGCCGCTGGATATGCGGATGAGCCAAGAGGGAACGACGGCGGCCGATTTGTTGCGCGATCTGTCGGAACAGGAATTGGCAGACATCTTCTTCCGCTTTGGGGAAGAGAAGTTTTCCCGAGCCATCGCGCGTGCCGTTGTTCGGCGCCGCGAGACACGGCCGCTCGAAACGACCGAAGAATTAGCAGAGTTGGTGAAAGCCGCCGTACCTGCCGCCGCTCGTCGGGACGGGCATCCCGCACGGCGGGTGTTTCAAGCGTTGCGCATTGCGGTCAACGCGGAGTTGGATTGTTTGTCCGAAGCATTGGACATTGCCTTTGCTCAGTTAAAAGTCGGCGGTCGCTTGGCAGTTATCACGTTCCACTCGTTGGAGGACCGCATTGTCAAACAACGGTTTGCTGAATTTTGTAAAGGGTGTACTTGCCCGCCGTCGTTTCCGGTGTGTGTTTGCGGTAAGCAACCTGCAGGGAAACTTGTATTACGGAAGCCTGTGGAGGCATCCGAACAGGAATTAGCGGAAAATCCGCGCAGTCGCAGTGCAAAATTGCGTTGTATAGAGAAAATAAGGGAACAGTAAGGAAAGGAGTGTAAACGGATATGGCAAACTACAGCAGCGAAGCCTATGATTTGTCGTTGTTCGAACCCAAATCCGCAAAGATCACCCCTCTCCCCGGGAAAAAAGCAACAAAAGCAGAACGTCGTCAGGAAAAATTGCAGAAGTTGCTCAATACCGCCGCTACCACCTTGGTCGCGTGTTGCGTGGTTCTGATATTAGCGCTGATGATTTCCAGCCAAGTTCAGCTTACCGAAATGAACAGCGCCATCAGCCAAACGGAAACGCGCCTTAACGAGGCCATCGGTGAAGTGAAACGTCTGGAAAGCGAACTGGCTTCTCAAACCTCCGCGCAAAGCGTGGAAGAATATGCCGAAAGCGTCGGGCTTCGGCAGATGGAATCCGGCCAGATCGATTATATTACCGTCACCCCTGCACAGCCTGCTGAGACAGAGAACACGAGTTTTTGGGGGTCGTTGTGGGAGACGTTGACCGGTTGGTTGCGATAAGACATAGGTTCTATTCATACGGTGCTACAGCATACATTGAAAAGGAACCTCGGACGATGAGAGTTGGGATGTAAACGTCTTAACTCTCTTTTCTTTCCAATGAATTTGCAGACGGAAACAACCGTTACTGAGAAACGAGGTGTACAAGGATGTCGCAAAAGAGAGCAAGCCAAGAGCAATCTGCTCGCCTGATGACGCGTTCGATGAAAGCGCGGGCGCTCGCGGTTGCCGGTGTCACTTTTTTGTGTTTTGCATTGCTCATTGTACAATTGTTCCGCCGTCAGGTGTTACAGCAAGATTATTGGCAACAAAAAGCGGTGGCACAACAATTGAGTGACGTGCAGATCTCTGCCAACCGCGGACAGATCTATGATGCGAATATGTCGGTATTGGCTCTCACTCGCGAAGTGTGCACCATTGTTATGTCGCCGAAAAATATTCGGCAGGAAACAACGCGACAAATGATCGCGGATGAATTGTCCGAAATGCTGGAAGTTGACCGCGACACTCTCTATAAACAAACACAGGATAGTGAGTCGCAGTATAAAGTCGTAAAATCCAAAGTAGACCGCTCCGTCGGCGACGAGTTCATCAAATGGGTGAATGAGAAGCGGTTGGGCGGCGTATTCCGCGTGGTTACCGATTATAAACGCGAGTATCCGCTGAACAATTTGCTGTCTACTGTGATCGGTTTTGTGGGAACGGATAACGTGGCGCGCGAAGGCTTGGAACTCAAATATGACGAAGTGCTTTCGGGTGTGCCGGGCCGTATGGTGATCGCTCAAAACACATCGGGCGACCAATTGCCCACCTCGCTTGATTATGAGTATACGGTAGATGCCGAAGACGGCAACAGCTTGGTACTGACAGTGGACCAGTATATTCAACAGGTGACAGAGAAGTATTTGTCGGAAACGTTGGAACAATACCGCGCCACCAACCGTGGCTGTGCCATTGTTATGAAAGCCGATACCGGCGCTATTCTGGCCATGGCAACGAAGGGGGATTATAACCCCAACAACTATTTGGAGATCAGCGACCCGACGGTTGCCGAGCAAATCGCCCTTCTTACGGGTGATGAGCAGGCACAAGCGTTGGTTGAGGCGCGTCTGGCGCAGTACCGTAACAAGGCACTGGATTTCTACGAACCCGGTTCTGTGTTCAAAACGTTCACGGCCGCAATGGGCTTGGAAGAAGGCCTCGTTTCAGAAAGCGATGCCTTCTATTGCAGTAACTCGTACACGATCGCCGACCGCGTTATGCGGTGTTGGATCTACCCGCGCGGTCACGGAAAGCAAAGTTTCCGTGATGCGTTTGCCAACTCTTGCAACCCGTCGTTTATGACGCTGGGCGGCAAGATTGGTGCTACGCTGTTTTCAAAATACTACGTAGGTCTGGGCTTTACCACGCGCACGCAGGTCGATTTGTTGGGCGAGCAAGCGGTTTCCTCGTCACTGTATTACGATCCGCTGAAGATGACGCCTGTTAACGTGGCGGCATCGTCCATCGGCCAAACGTTTAAGGTGACGCCGCTGCAGATGGCGACGGCGCTCTGCGCAATGGCAAACGGCGGTAACTTGATGCAACCGTACATTGTGCAACAAGTGCTGGATGGTGACGGTAATGTCGTTTCCAACACCGAGCCTGTCGTCAAACGCCAAGTTATTTCTACCGACACGTCCAAACGCATTTGCGCGATGTTGGAAAATGCAGTCAGCGGCGGTGCGATCAAGAACGCCTATATTGCAGGTTACCGTGTGGGTGGTAAGACGGGTACGTCGGAAAAGACCGAAACGCGTCCTGGAGATGAAGACGAGAAAAAGAAAGTGGAGGTTATCGCCTCCTTTGGCGGCATCGCTCCGGCGGATGATCCCGAAGTGGTGGTGCTGGTGATGGTGGACGAACCGCAGACGTTAAAATCCGGTGGTGGTGTGGCTGCACCGCTCGCGAAGAAAATTTTGAGAGATATCTTACCCTATTTGGGCGTGGAGCCGAATTACACCGCGGAAGAAATTGCGGGTCTCGACCGCAGTGTCCCGCAGGTGACGGGCAACAAAGTGTCGGTTGCCGCGACGACATTGGGCAATGCCTCCTTGTCCTATCGCACGGTAGGTAAGGGCAATACGGTCGTGCGCCAAATTCCCGAAAGCGGAACATCCATTCCAAAGAACGGCACGGTGTGGCTATATACCGACGAAAGCGATGTGGAAATGGCGACCGTTCCCGATTTTACGGGTCGCACCGTGGCGCAGGTCAACCAAGCCGCAAAAGTGGCGGGTATCAACGTGTTGTTGTCGGGGATCAGTACCACGGGCGGTACGGCTTCGGCGGCACAGCAATCGGCAACCCCCGGTCAAAAAGTCCCGAAGGGTACGGTTATTACGGTTGAGTTTACGTACGCGGATAATATTTACTAAGAGTCTCGTGGTTCGGCGGGGCTCGCGAGAGGACGCCTGTTATGAAGAAAACGCATCAACAGGACGTTTCAATGAAAGCCCCGTCCCGCTCTATGTGGCGGCGGGCGTTGCTGGCGCTTACCGTGATGGTGCTGTGCTATGCGATGATCGGCAGTCGGTTGGCAGTCATACAACTGGCACAACACGACGAGTGGCAACAACTGGCATCGGAACAACAACTTGCCGACAGTGTTATTTCAGACAAACGCGGGGATATTGTTGACCGCAACGGCGTAGTGTTGGCGCGTAGCGTAGAGGTTGCCACCATCATTATGTCGCCGGGTGAGATCGAAGATGATGCCGCGCGCGAGATGATCTGCGCAGAGCTACCCGAATTGCTGGGCGTGAGTGCCGAAAAGCTGAAAAAACAAGTCAAAAAAACGGGATCGCGATACGAGATCGTGAAATCCAAAATCGACTATACCTTGTGCGAAAAATTCGTTTCGTGGGTCAAAGAGCATAACCTGACGGGCGTTTTTCGCATCATTCAAGATTACAAGCGCGAATACCCGCTCGGCAATACGTTATCGTGTGTGATGGGGTTTACCGGCACGGATAATACGGGTCTCGAAGGGTTAGAAGCAAAATATAATGCGCAACTCGCGGGAAAAGCGGGACGCGTGATCACCACGCAGAACGGTCGCGGCGATGCGATGCCGAATGATCTGCAATATGAAACCACGGTAGATGCACAAGCGGGAAATACATTAGTTCTGACTATTGATGCCAATATTCAACGTATCACCGAAAATCATTTGGATACGGCGCTGGCGGAAACGGGTGCCGCCAATCGCGTGTGCGCCATCGTGATGGATGTGCAAACGGGCGAATTGCTGGCGATGGCAACCAAAGGTGATTATGATTTAAATAACCCGCGCGTTGTACAAGATCCCGATGAAGCGGCGCGCGTGGCGGCGCTGGCGGACGATAAACGATCCGAAGCGTATTTAACCGCTCTGCAAAAGCAGTGGAAAAACAAAGCGGTGTCGGAGTTTTACGAACCCGGTTCGGTGTTCAAGATCTTCACCGCGTCCACGGCGTTGCAAGAGGGGCTGATTTCGGAAAAATCCACTTTCTTTTGCAACGGCACGTTTACCATGCCGGGTGTGCGCACGATGAAGTGTCACGTATTCCCGCGCAGCCACGGTAGCCAAAGTTTGGCAGAAGCCATTTCGCATTCGTGCAATCCCGCGTTTATGACCATCGGTTCTCGTATCGGGACCACCTTGTTTCCCAAATATCACGCACTGTTTGGATTTACCGAACTGACGGGTGTGGATATGCTGGGTGAGGCGCGCGTTACGGCGACGCTGTATCACAGTGCCCAGAACATTACGGCGGTGGACGTTGCCACTTCCTCCATCGGGCAGACATTTAAAGTGACACCCATTCAAATGATTACGGGCGTATCGGCGGTGGCGGGCGGCGGTGAGTTGTTACAGCCGTATGTGGTCGGTCGTGTGGTGGCACCTGACGGCACTATCGTCAGCCAAAATGGGCGAACGGTGCGGCGTCGTGTTATCAGTAAAGATACCTCGTCGCGTATATCGGCAATGCTGGAAGGTGTTGTGGACGGCGGCGGTGCAAAGAACGCGTACGTTGCGGGATACCGCGTAGCGGGCAAAACGGGTACGTCGGAGAAAACCGACCAAGCCCCTGCCGCCAATGGCAGAAAAAACGCGGTTGCTTCGTTTTGCGGGTTTGCGCCTGCGGATGATCCGCGCATTGCTGTTATCGTGATGATCGACGAACCGCAAACGCACATTCGTTACGGCGGTACATTGGCGGCACCGGTGGCACAACGCATTTTCTCCGATGTGTTGCCGTACTTGGATGTGGAACCGTCCTATAAAGAGGATGAACTTAAAAAATTGCGCACCACCGTTCCCGAAGTGACGGGGCAGACACTCACGCGCGCGCAAACGACGTTAAAGCAAAAAGAGTTGTCGGCGCGCATTGTGGGTAACGGGACGACCGTAACGGGTCAAATGCCTGCACAGGGTGCGGCGATCGACAAGGGCGGCACGGTGGTGTTGTACACCGACGGCAGGACTCCCGCACAAGTCACGGTGCCTTCCGTGGTAGGGAAGACGCTTTTACAAGCGAACCAAGCGCTTACGGATGCGGGATTGAATGTAAAAATTGTGGGTTACCCCACTGAGCGGGCGGACGATCTGAGCGCTCGCCAAGCGGTGGTGAAAATACAGAGTATACAAGCCGAAACCGCGGTGTCGGAAGGCACGGTGGTGGAGATAACCATTGTTTATCAGGATGCGATTGAGTAGGTGACGTAATGAAACTGGAACAACTGTTGCACAATGTCGGAGCAAACACGTTGCCCGAAAACGTGGAGATTACCGCCTTGTGCCGTGATTCACGAAAAGTAACGCAAGGATGCGCTTTCGTGTGCATCAAAGGCACGGGGATCGATAGCCATCAGTTCGCGGCAGATGCTGTTGCAGGTGGCGCGGCGGTCGTCGTGGTGGAGCGTGATCTCGGTTTGCCGAATCAGATCATCGTCCCCAACACGCGTACGGCGTGGGGGCGGATGAGTGCCAATTGGTTTGGGCATCCGTCGGAGCGGTTGCACTTGATCGGTGTGACGGGTACCAACGGTAAGACCAGTACCACCTATCTGCTAAAAGCTATTTTGGAGCAAGCGGGGCACAAGGTGGGGCTGATCGGAACGGTGCGCAATCTTATCGGCGATCAAGAGATCGCGGCGGGGCACACCACGCCCGATGCGTATGATCTTCAACAGATGTTTGCGCAAATGGCAGATGCGCATTGTGATTACGCGGTGATGGAGATCTCGTCGCACGCGTTGGATCAAGGACGTGTGGAGGGGTGTCGGTTTGATGCGGGCATTTTCACCAACTTGACGCAAGATCATTTGGATTACCACGGCACGATGGAGAACTATGCCGCCGCCAAAAAGCGGTTGTTCTCGCTGTGCAATACAGCCATCTTGAATAAAGATGACCCGTGGTACGCGACGATGAGCGACGGTCTGCCGTGTCCTGCCGTGACGTATTCGGCGGAGAATGTGTCGGCAGATTATGTGGCGCATAACATTTGTGAACGCGCCGACGGTATTACCTTTGAATTGGTGACGCTGAATGCTATCGGCAGAGTGAGTCTTGCCACACCGGGGCGTTTCTCGGTATACAATGCCATGGGCGCGGCGGCGTGCGCGAACACGTTGGGGATCCCGTTTGAAACCGTAACACAAGCACTCAGCGGGGCGGCGGGCGTGACGGGTCGCGCGGAAGTGGTACGTACTAACCGCGATTTTACCGTTGTCATCGATTATGCGCACACCCCTGACGGGTTGGTGAATATTTGTAATACGCTGAATGCTTGCAAAGTGGGACGTCTTGTGACGGTGTTCGGTTGCGGTGGTGACCGTGATCGCACAAAACGCCCGAAAATGGGCGCCGCAGCGGCACAGTTGTCGGATTTTGTGGTGGTAACGTCGGATAATCCGCGCAGCGAAGATCCCGAAGCGATCATTCGCGATATCTTGCCCGGCGTGCTGGAAACGGGCAAACCGCACACGGTGATTCCCGATCGCATCCAAGCGATACACTGGGCGATTACTAACGCGCAGGCGGGCGATACGATTTTGTTGGCGGGTAAGGGCCACGAAACGTATCAAGTTCTCAAAGAGGGAACCGTTCATTTGGATGAACGGGAAATTGTGGCGGACGCACTGCGTGCTTTGCCGAACAAGGAGCGATAAATATGAACATCACAGTAGCGGCGGTATGGGTTGTCACAGCGTTGGTGTCGTTCATACTGGCGGAACGTCTGGGGAAACTGTTCATTCCCGTGTTACATCGGCTGAAATTCGGGCAAACTATCCGTGAAGAAGGGCCTGCATGGCACAAAAGCAAGCAGGGCACTCCCACGATGGGCGGCGTTATCTTCGTTGCCGCGATGCTCATTGTTACCGTGTTAGCAATGATCGTTTGCCAATTTTTTATCCCCGGCGCGAAAGTCGTGTTGCCGTCCCACACGCTCGGGCAGGTAACCCGTTTGTTTGCGGGTCTTATCTTGGCGGTTGGTTTTGGTGCCATCGGTTTTTTGGACGATTTTATTAAAGTGGTACGCCACCGCAATCTCGGTCTCACCAGCCGCCAAAAAATGCTCGCACAGTTGGTGGTGTCGGGTGCGTATGCTTTGACAATGTATTTTACGGGTACCACGCAGATCTATGTACCGTTTGTGGGTTTTTGGACGGCGGGTATCTGGTTTATTCCCATTGCAATGTTCATTATCGTGGCGATGACCAATGCCACCAATCTCACCGACGGTATTGACGGTCTGTGCGGCTCGGTATCGCTGGTGGTATGTTTGTTCTTACTTGCGCTGTGCAGTATTGCAACGGGATACGGTATCATCAGTGCCGCGATGGCGGGCGCCTTGGCAGGGTTTTTGGTGTGGAATTTCCATCCCGCTCGCGTGTTTATGGGCGACACCGGTTCGCTGTTTATCGGCGGTGTGCTGTGTGCGGTGGCTTTCGGTTTGGAGCAACCGTTTTTACTGGTGCCGCTGGGGATCGTGTACGTAGCGGAAACGCTGTCGGTGGTGTTGCAAGTGTCATACTTTAAGATCACTCACGGCAAACGGTTGTTTAAAATGAGCCCGCTTCATCATCATTTTGAGATGAGCGGGTGGAGCGAAAATAAGATCGTAGCGATCTTTTCGCTGGTTACCGCCGTGGGCGGTGTGGTCAGTTTGTTGCTGGCCGTATGATTGATTTGCGGTTGAAAGGAGGACTCCCGTGGCACAAAAACAATTTGCGGTGTGGAAAGCGCCGGAAAACGCAATAAAGCCGAAACGGATCTTGGGATTGTTTTCCCGTCCCGGCGGTTTTGATATGCCCTTTTTCATCCTGCTCATCTTGGTGTTGGCGGTAGGCCTCGTTAGCCTGTTTTCCGCCAGTTATGCGTATTCGTACTATCAAAACGGCGGCGACAGCTATTTTTACATCAAGCGTCAGCTCATTTATGCCGCCATCGGCGTGGTGGTGATGATCGGCGTTTCGTTTGTTGACTATCACGTTCTGCACCGTTTCGCGTTGCCGATTATGGGCGTTGCGTGGGCGCTGTTGGTACTCGTGTTATTTTTACCCGCCATTCAAAATGTGCATCGTTGGATCCGTCTCGGGCCGATACAGATTCAGCCGTCGGAAATTGCCAAGTTTGCCATTGTGTTGTTATTTGCGCATTTGATATCGCATTACCGAGAACAAATGAAAACCTTTAAGCAAGGCTTTTTGCCGTTTATGGGTGTATTGGGTGTTACGGCGCTTTTGGTGTTCCGCGAACCGCACTTGTCGGGTACCATCTTGATTTTGATGATCGGCATGGTGATGATGTTTATCGGCGGTACCCGATGGCGCTTCCTGCTGGGCACGGTTTTGCTCGGTGCGATTGCGGTATACGTGATGGTATTTGTTGCGGGATACGAGCAAGATCGTATTGAGGTGTGGCTGGATCCCGTGGCGGTGTATAATTCGGATAAGATCTACGAAGGTGGTTTGACGGGTCGCGATGTGGCGTGGCAGACCGTGCAATCGCTCTACGCCATTGGCTCGGGCGGTTTGATGGGTGAAGGGCTCGGCAACTCGCGGCAAAAGCATTTGTTTTTGCCCGAACCGCAAAACGACTTCATTTTTTCCATTGTGTGTGAGGAGCTCGGCTTTGTGGGCGCGGTGCTTATCATCTTGTTGTTTGCACTGCTTGTGTGGCGCGGCTTTGTGATCGGTATGAAAGCACCTGATAAATTCGGGGCGATGCTTGGTATCGGTCTTACCGCGCAGATCGGCCTACAGGTGATTCTTAATTTGGCGGTGGTTACCAACAGTATGCCGAATACGGGCATCAGTCTGCCGTTTTTCAGTTACGGCGGTTCCTCTCTCATTATGTTGCTGGCGCAAATGGGCATTGTGCTATCCATTTCCCGCCAAGCCAAAACCAACGAGTAGGCAGGGGGTTTCTCTATGCGCGTATTGATGACAGGCGGCGGAACAGCGGGACACATTAATCCCGCGTTGTCGATTGCTGATGCCATTCGCCGTGAATATTCGTCGGCGGAGATCTTGTTTGTCGGCGCGGCGGGCCGTATGGAAACGACCTTGGTGCCGCGCGCGGGATACGATATTCGTACCATTACGGTGCAGGGGTTTCAGCGCAGTTTGTCGCTGAAAAACATAGGAAAAAATGTGTCGGCAGCCTACCACGCTGTTACGGCGGGGTTCGAATCGGCGCGCATCATCCGTGAGTTTAAACCCGATATTGCCATCGGAACGGGCGGGTACGTTTGTGGACCCGTGTTGCGCAAAGCCGCCAAAATGGGTGTGCCCGTCTTGGTGCACGAGTCCAATGCACTTCCCGGTGTTACGGTGAAAATGCTGGCTTCCCATGCCAAGGCGATTATGGTGAGCGACGAAGCGGCGAAAAAGCACCTGCCGTCGCAGGCAAATGTGGTGGTGACGGGCAATCCGTTGCGCCAAGGGTTGTTGACGGTCGATCGCGAAACCGCACGGCGTGAGTTGGGTGTAGATGAGCGTCCGCTCATCTTGTGTTTCGGTGGCAGTTTGGGCGCACGACCGCTCAACGAGGCGATTGTCGGTGTGTTGCAACAAGACGGCGCAAGCGAGCTCCAATTTATGATCGGCACGGGGCGCGATGCCAATCACAACTATGCGCTCTCGCTTTTGGAAAGAGCAAATATTCAACCCGACGGCGTACACGTGCGGGTGCGGGATTATATTGATGATATGCCGCGGTGTATGGCGGCGGCGGATCTGGTCATTTGTCGTTGCGGTGCGATGACATTGAGTGAGTTGCCCGCGTTGAAAAAGCCTGCTATCTTGATTCCGTCGCCGTATGTGGCGGAAAATCATCAGTACTATAATGCGATGGCATTGGCCGAGCGCGGCGCCGCCGTGTGTTTGGAACAAAAAGATCTCACTGCGCAACGGTTGTGGGAGATCATCCGAGAGGTTGCACTCTCGCCCGAAAAGCTGTCTGCGATGAGTCAGGCGGCAGGCGCGGCGGCAGTGTTGGATGCGGATGAGCGCATTTTGGCCGTTATTCGTAAAACATTAGCAGAAAAATAACGCGTTTCACCCTTTCTTTCGTGCGTCATAGAATGGTGTATAAGCTATTCCTGTGATTGCAGAAGGAAGGGGTAATACGATTGGCGAGGTTACTTATCAAAGGCGGGCGCCGCCTTGACGGAACGGTACATATTCACGGCGCCAAAAACAGCGCGTTGCCTATTTTGGCGGCGACTTTGTTGGCACACGGTGTGTGTGAGATCGAGAATTGTCCTGCGCTGTCGGATGTGCGTGCGGCGAGTGCTATTTTGCGGCACTTAGGTTGCCGTGTGGAGCAACGCGGTGCTGTGATTACGGTGGATGCTACTGCACCGAGCGGGAGTGATATTCCCGATACACTGATGCGGGAAATGCGGTCCTCCATTGTGTTTTTGGGGGCAATCGTCGCCCGCGCCGGTCAAGCGGAACTGTCGTTTCCCGGCGGGTGCGAACTCGGTCCGCGCCCGATCGATCTGCATCTGTCGGCACTGCGACAAATGGGATTGCTCATCGACGAAGAGGGCGGTAAACTGCGTTGCCGTGTGCCCGATCGGCTGGTGGGTTGCCCCATTACCTTGTCTTTCCCCAGTGTCGGCGCTACCGAGAATATCTTACTCGCGGCGGTAACCGCGCAAGGAACGACCACCATCTACAATGCCGCCCGTGAGCCGGAGATCATTGACTTATGCGCGTTTTTAACAGCGTGCGGCGCGCGTATTCACGGAGCGGGAGAAAGCACCGTGGTGATTGAAGGGGTTGAGCGGTTAAACGGATGCCGCCACCGCGTGATTCCCGACCGTATTGAAACGGCGACGTATATGGGTGCCGCCGCAATCACGGGTGGGTCGTTGCTGTTGCGCGATGTTTGTCCCGAGCATTTGCAATCGGTGTCTCCGTTGTTTGAAGAGATGGGATGCCGTTTGTCGGTCAAAAATACAGAGTTGCGTATTACGGCACCGCAACGCTTGCACCGCGTAAAAACCGTGCGCACCTTGCCGTATCCGGGGTTCCCTACGGATGCGCAGGCGCTGTTGATGGCAATGACTTGCGTTGCCAAGGGCACCAGTGTGTTTATCGAAACGATTTTTGAAAGCCGTTACAAGCACGTGGGTGAATTGATGCGCTTGGGCGCGCGTGTCAAAGTGGAAGGGCGCGTTGCCATTGTGGAGGGCGTACCGCAGTTGTCGGGCGCACCCGTGGAATGTACCGACCTGCGCGGCGGTGCGGCATTGGTGCTTGCAGGACTCGCCGCACAAGGGACAACCGAACTGAGCGAATTACATCATTTGGAACGCGGTTATGAAGCACTCGCGCAGGACTTGACAGCCGTGGGAGCATCTCTTATACTGGAAGAGTAAACTTGTTTAGGAAAGAAGTATCTTATGAAGCAAAACAGTACAAACAAACGCGCTAACAGCCAGAAACGGGGTAAATTCCGTTTCCGGCTGTTTGTTGTGCTGTCGCTGTTAAATATTGCGTTGCTTGTCAGCACGTTATTTATGTTGCCGACGGCTTTCCAAACGACCGACACCACCACCGGTGAGACGGAACAATGGTTGGGTGTGGAAGGAATTACGGTAGAAGGAAACACGCGGTACGATGATGCGGCGATCATCGGCATCAGCGGTATTAAGGAAGGGCAGAGCGTATTTTCAGTGAACAAGCGCACCGCTTCAAAGAATGTGCGTGAAGCGTTTGCTTATGCGGAAACCGTGGAAATTAATATCAGTTGGAAACGGCACGTGACCATTAAAATCACCGAAGCAAGCGAATTGGGTGCTGTGTATTATGGCGGAAAATGGGTGGTCGTCGGTCGAAACGGGCAAGGGTTGATGCACCTGCCGCTCGAAAGCGAGCGCCCGTTCCGACGGTTGTATTTGAAAGGTGCCAACGTGTTGACCGATGAGATCGGTGGAAAAGTTCTTGGCGATCACGATCTGGCGATCGCGACCGAACTGTGCGATGCGATGAGCAAAAACGGACTCACGGGTGTGGGCGAAATTGACTTGTCCGATCGGAGTAATATTCAATTAAATTGGAAGAACCAGATCACCATCGCTCTCGGTACGGATACCAATTTGACTTACGAAATCGCAGCGGCGGTCAGTGCGATCCCCAAGGTGCTCAGCCGCCACGGCGATACGGCGACCGGACTTCTCAACCTCAGTCAATATTCTGACGAAACCATCTCCGCACCGGTCATTGTGTTCACGCCGTCCTCCATTTTGAACGCAGAAAAAGAAGAAATTATTACGGATGAAACCTCGAAAAATACAGGGGAAAGCAGAACGACGGGGACAAGCTCTGCCACAACAACAAAACCGCAAAATTAATTTAAAAATTTTTTAAAAAGCTTGAAAAATACTGTTGAAATCCCTTGCGTTATGTGATAAAATTAAAGAGGTAACTTGCGGTATTTTGAATACTGTCTTAAAAATATACACAGCCGGGCTGAGAAAATACGAACTGGGAGGAAGTTTTATGAGCTTCGAGTATGAAGAGGAAACCTTGCAAACGGGTACTCAACAAATAAAGGTGATCGGTGTCGGCGGCGGCGGCGGAAACGCTGTTAACCGCATGGTAGCTGCCGGTATCAAGGGTGTCGAGTTTGTGGCGATCAACACGGATCATCAGGCGCTGTTGCGTTCGCAAGCCAGCATTAAGCTGCAGATCGGTGAAAAGTTGACGCGCGGTATGGGTGCCGGCGCCAACCCCGAAAAAGGTCAGCGTGCCGCTGAGGAAAGCCGCGATGAGATCACGGCTGCGCTCAAGGGCACCGATATGGTGTTTATCACTGCCGGTATGGGCGGCGGTACCGGTACCGGTGCGGCTCCCGTGGTGGCAGAGATCGCCCGCGATATGGGCATCTTGACGGTGGGTATCGTTACCAAGCCTTTCGCGTTTGAAGGCCGCCGTCGTATGGAGCAAGCGGAGAACGGTATTGCGGTTCTGCGCGAGCACGTGGATAGCTTGGTGGTTATCCCCAACGAGCGTTTGCGTTTGGTCAGCGATCAGCGCATCACGTTGGCGAATGCATTCCAAGAGGCGGACAGTGTTCTGCGTCAGGGCGTGCAGTCGATCTCCGAGTTGATCACGGCGGAAGCCGCTATCAACCTCGACTTTGCTGATGTTACCGCGATTATGAAGGATGCGGGCTATGCTCATATGGGTATCGGCCGTGCCGACGGTAAGGACAAGGCGGAAGTTGCTGCTCGTGCCGCGATCGCCAGCCCGCTACTGGAGACCACCATCAACGGTGCACACGGTTTGATCATCAACGTTACCGCATCGCCCGATGTGTTGTTGGAAGATGTTACGATGGCGTGCTCCATCATCCAAGAAGCTGCACATCCGGATTGCAACATCATCTGGGGTCTCGCATTTGACGAGAAGATGGACGATGAGTTGTGCATTACGTTGGTAGCCACCGGTTTCTCGGCTGATGGCTCGTATGTCGCTCCGACGGACGGCGCTGTGGCAACCGGCTTCGACGATGACGAAGTCGATATCATGGACTTGTTCCGTAAGAAGAACTAATAACGAATACAAAAAGCCGACAGGTGTATGCACACCTGTCGGCTTTTTACGTGAAATTATACCGTAAGATACGGTTTCCATTGGTTGAACTTTTCGCGAGTGACGCCGCGCACATCGAGCAGGGCGCTGACTGATTTGAAGTTGCCGAACTTTTCGCGGTAGGCGACAATGAACTCCGCTTGGGTTTTGCCAAGACCGTCGATGGTGCACAGATCATCGACGGTGGCGGTGTTGATGTTGATAAGTTTGGGCGCGGTGGAGGGATTTTCAATTACCCATTGCAAAGGGTCTTTTGCAGAGGCAAAATCCCAAACAACGACACCTATCACACAACCGCACAACGCGACGCACAGGGCGGCAAGCAGGATCACCTTTTTCGTGCGGCTCACAAGGTTGCCTCCTTTGGCGGCTTAACCGCCTGCAGTGCTTCACGCAGAACATCCAGCGATGACAAGCCTGCCTTTCCTTTGACGGCGAGATATGGCTTGGGGCCTGCGTTGATCATAACGCGGCCGCTGAGTGCCGCCGACATTTGCGAGCCGACCTCGAGATCCAATTTCCTTTGATACAATAGCAACGTATCGGCGGTTTGACGGATCTCATAAATACCGATGTTCGCCGCGAGATTACGCAACAGCGCTACATCGATAAGTCCTTGTACCGCTTCGGGCGGTTCGCCGAAACGGTCGATGAGTTCGTCATAAACATCGTAGGAATCTTCTTCGGTGCGGATATCCGCAATGCGGCGGTAGATATCCAATCGCTGAGCGTTGGTGCCGATGTAACTTTCGGGGATGTGCGCGGATATTGGCAGATCAATGACACACTCGGGTTCGCGGCGGGTATCGGTAATACCTTTTTCTTCATTTACCGCTTCGGCAAGCAGGCGCAGATACAGATCGTAGCCGACGGCTTCCATATGACCGTGTTGTTGCGCGCCCAGCAGGTTGCCCGCGCCGCGGATCTCCATATCGCGCAGAGCGATCTTAAATCCTGCGCCGAATTCGGTAAACTCGCGGATGGCTTCAAGGCGTTTGGTGCTGACATCGGTGAGCACTTTGCCGCGCACAAAGGTGAGATACGCGAACGCACGGCGAGACGAACGCCCGACGCGGCCACGCAGCTGGTGAAGTTGTGACAAGCCGAAGTGATCGGCGTTTTCGATAATCAGAGTGTTGACATTGGGGACATCCACGCCCGTTTCGATGATGGTGGTGCACACCAGCAGATCGATCTCATGGTCGATGACTTGCCGCCAAATTTCCGACATTTCGTCTTCGGACATTTTGCCGTGCGCAAACGCGACGCGCGCTTCGGGCAGACGCATCTGCCAGCCGGCGGCGCACCGCTCGATGGTTTCCACACGGTTGTGAATATAATACACTTGCCCGCCGCGGCGTAACTCGCGGCGAATCGCGTCCGCCAGCAGTTGATTGTCGTGCTCCAGTACATACGTTTGCACGGGACGACGGTCTTGCGGGGCTTCTTCGATGATGGACATATCGCGAATACCGCTCATCGCCATATTTAAAGTGCGGGGAATAGGGGTGGCAGACAGCGTGAGCACGTCCACTTGGGGCGCCAATTCTTTAATGCGTTCTTTTTGTGCCACGCCGAACCGTTGTTCTTCGTCTACGATGAACAACCCGAGATCGCGGAATTTGACGTCCTTGGACAGCATACGGTGAGTGCCTACCAGAATATCAATGCGGCCCGCCGCCATATCCCGCAAAATTTGTTCTTGTTGTTTGGGGGTGCGGAAGCGGGAGAGCATTTCGATTTTGACGGGGAAGCCCTCAAAACGGGAGAGCATCGTGTTATAGTGCTGGAATGCCAAAATGGTGGTCGGCACCAGCAGGACGCATTGTTTGCTCTGCGATACGCATTTGAAGGCGGCGCGGAGCGCTACCTCGGTTTTGCCGAAGCCGACGTCGCCGCACAGCAAACGATCCATCGGGACGGGACGTTCCATATCCGATTTGATTTCATCAATGCAACGGAGTTGGTCTTCGGTTTCTTCGTATTCAAAATGGCGTTCAAAGTCGTACTGCCATTCGGTATCGGGATCAAAGGCATAGCCGGGAGTCGCCATCCGCTGCGAATACAGACGGATGAGTTCTTTAGCGATATCTTTGACGGCACTGCGCACGCGGGACTTGGTTTTTTGCCATTCCTGCCCGCCGAGGCGGTGGAGTTTTACCTTGACCTCGTCTTTCGTGCCGATGTATTTTGACACAAGATCCAATTGCGTGACGGGGACATACAAGGTGTCGCCCTTGTCGTATTGCAGTTTGAGGTAGTCTTTAACAACGCCTTGCACTTCCATTTGACGGATGCCTTCGTACAGACCGATACCGTGTGCAGCGTGCACGATATAATCACCGGGGGTGAGTTCCGACAAACTGTGAATTTCGGAGCCTTTTTGGCGATTTAAGCGGCGGCGTTTCTTAGGCGGCGCAACACGCCCGTGGGTGAGCAGAGCCACCTTTGCTTCGGGAAATTCGGCACCGGCGGAGAGACCGCCGCGCAAAACGAGCACCTGTCCGCGCAAGGGTTCGCGCGGGGCGGGGGCGTACAGCGCGGGGATGCCGCGTTTGACCAGATCATCCGCCAGTGTTTCGGCGGCGCGTTGTTCCGCGCCCGCCAGCACGATACACGCGGTTTGACGAGACAACAGATCACGCAGATCCTCGCACAAGAAATCCAACCCGCCCGACCAGACGGGGAGTTGACGGCAAGAGACAGTATAAAGTGATTTGAGCGGGATATCGGGTGCGCTGTGAGCAAACGTTTCAAATAATACCGACGGTCGGTGCTCCACGGTGCGCGCGAGATCGTCAAAATCGGCACGGTAGCGGCACAGTTCCCGACACAGTTGGCCGTCTTCAAGTAAGGAGCGGATATCTTCTTGCAGTTGCCACTCGGCACTGCGGATGCGCTCTTTAATTTTTTGCGTTTCGGATAAGAAAAGCAGAGAATCCGCCGCATAGTCCAATGCGTTTGCGGTTTCGGGGTAGATGAGGGGCAAGTATTTATCGGGGGCGGTGGGACGTGCGCCGCCGCGCAGGCGATCCACATCCTGCATCAGCGATTCACGTACCGCCACCGCGCGTTTGCCTGACAACGACTCTGCCAGTTGTTCGATGCGTGCCGCCAGTTCTTCGGCGTTGTAGGAAATTTCGGCGGCAGGGGGGATGTACGCCGACTCCAACGTGTCGGTGCGGCGTTGCGAGAGAACATCGAAACAGGAGATGGTATCTACCGTTTCGCCCCACAGTTCCACGCGGAGCGGCGAGGCGTTTTGTGCAGGGAAGATATCAATGATACCGCCGCGCACGGCGAATTGCCCCGAGCCTTCGACTTGGGCGCAACGCTCATAGCCCGCGGCGGCAAGCGCAGCAGGCAGATCGGGGACGGGTAACGGGTTTCCCGCTACCAGATATAACGTGCGCGCGAGCAGTGTGGCGGGTGGGAGCGTGTAGTTGAGGACCGCATCGATCCCCGCCACGACGATGCCGTAATCCCCGCGTGCCATACGCGAGAACACGCCTAGGCGCATTTGTTCATATTCGCGTGAGGAGGACTCAGCGCGGTGTAAATTCAGTTCGCCCGCAGGGAGCAGCAGGGCGTCGTCACCCAACGCCGCCAGATCCTCGCAGACACGGGTCGCCTCTGCTTCGTCGGCGGTTAAGAACAAACCACGACGACCGAGACGGGAGCACAAGGTGTGCGCCAGCAACACTTTATGGATGTGTCCTGTGCCCGTGAACATAATCGGCGAACGGGCGGCTGACAGATCTTTCTCGGCGGCGGTGAGTGCCGCTAACGAAGATAACCCAGTTTCAAATATTGACATACGATTCCTCACTTAGAAAAGCGGTTCATAGCGGTTTCGATCTGGTCTTGTACGATCAACTCTGCGGCATCGGCGGCATTTTTCACCGCTTCGCACATCGGTTTCTTTTCACTGTCGGGGAAACGCGAGACTACCCACGCCGCGAGATCGTAATCGGGGTGCGGTTTTTGACCGACGCCCAGTTTGATGCGGGGGAACTGATCGCTCCCGCACAAGGTGATGATACTGCGCATACCGCGCTGGCCGCCGTCGCTCCCTTTGCGACGGATACGGATGGTGCCGACCGGCAACGTGATATCGTCGCACAGGATCAAACAACGCTCGGGCGGGATCTTATAAAACGACATCGCTTCATGCACCGCTTCGCCGCTGTTATTCATAAAGGTTTGCGGCATCATCAGCAAGACTTTTTTGCCGCCGATGACCGCTTCGCCGCACAGCGATTTGAATTTAACGCGGTTAATGCGGGTGCCGGTGATTTCGGATAAAGCTTCCATCACCATAAAGCCCGCGTTGTGGCGCGTGCCTTCGTATTTTTTGCCCGGATTGCCCAAGCCGACCAGAAGAAAATCCACCGCGCCGGTAAGAGCGGGTTTGCGAAACAGCATAACGATGACCTCTTTTTATTCCTTTATTAATATGCAATGCACATCCCTATTATGGCAAAAAAAGCGGCGCATTGCAAGAGGGGACAACGAAATAATTTTTCGACAATAAAATAGCAAGAATATAAAACTTTTTGGCAATATAGGGCTAGATTTTTATTATCAGCGTGGTATTATGAAAAATAAGGAGGTTGTTTGAAATGAAAGCAGTGAAACAACTCAGTGCAGATAAGTTGCGAGTGAATGTATATGAGACCCGCGCGCAGATGGGCGCGGCGGCTGGCCAAGCGGCGGCGGTGCGTATCCGTCAGCTCTTGGAGGAAAAACCGCAGGTGAATATCATTTTTGCGGCGGCTCCCTCACAAAACGAAACGCTGGATACGTTGGTGGCGGCAGAGGGCATCGATTGGAGCCGCGTGAATGCGTTCCATATGGACGAATATGTCGGTCTGTCGGCGGATGCGCCGCAAGGGTTCGGCAATTTCTTGACCGAGCATCTGTTTGGCCGCTTGCCGTTCGGACAGGTGTTTCGTTTGGATCCGTCGGCGGAAGACCCGCAGGCGGAATGTCGCCGTTATGCCGCCTTGCTGACACAGTATCCCGTAGATCTGGTGTGCTTGGGTATCGGTGAAAACGGCCATTTGGCATTTAACGATCCGGGTGAAGCGAAGTTTGACGATCCCGAGATCGTCAAGGTGGTAAAGCTGGATGAAGTTTGCCGCCAACAACAAGTTAATGACGGTTGCTTCGCTTCGATTGATGAAGTGCCGACGCACGCGTTGACACTGACCATCCCCACGTTGATGAGCGCGGGACATTTGGTGTGTACCGTACCTGCCGCGACCAAGTGCGAAGCGGTGACATTGACGGTGAACGGGCCTGTTACCGAACTGGTTCCCGCCACGGCGATGCGCTCGCACGGGGATGCCGTGATGTTCTGTGATGCGGACAGTGGTGCCAAGCTGTAAGAAACGAGGGGTACGGTATGACGATCATTCGTAACGGCCGTGTGATTCGCGGCGGTGCGATCGAAGAATCAGCGATAGCGTTTGAGGACGGCAAGATCGTTTCGATGCCCGCGGATGAAAGCGGTGCGGAGATTATCGATGCCAAGGGGCAGTACGTTTCGGCGGGTTTTGTGGATATTCACACGCACGGCGGCGGGGATGCTGATTTTTTGGATAACACCGAAGATGCGTTTTTGACCGCGGCGCGGCTGCACGCACAGCACGGTACCACTACCTTGTTGCCTACCGCCACATCGGGTACGCCCGAAGAGACGGTGGAAATTTTGGGCGTGATGGATCGTGTGGCGACTGCCGCGCACAACGGTGCGGATATGCCCGGTATTCATTTTGAAGGACCATATTTCTCGCCCGAACAGTGCGGTGCGCAAGACCCCGACAAGGTGCGCGCCCCCGATCCGGCGGAATACGAAAAGGTGTTGTCGTTATCCAATCGCATTTTGCGGTGGAGCGCCGCCCCCGAACTGGAAGGTTCCGACCGCTTTGCCGCCGCGCTGAAAGCGCACGGCGTGTTGCCCGCTATCGGGCACAGTAATGCTGAATACGATGAAGTTGTTAAGGCATTGGAGGCGGGATTTACCCACATTACGCACTTGTATTCCTGTTGCAGTACGGTGCATCGGCGCAATGCGTACCGCTATGCAGGGATTGTGGAAGCGGCTTACTTACTGGACGGCTTAACGGTGGAGATCATCGCCGACGGTGTTCATCTGCCGCCATCGCTGTTGCAACAGGTGTACCGCTTTATCGGTCCCGATCGCACGGCGCTCGTTACCGACTCGATGCGCGGCGCGGGTATGCCTGACGGTGAGAGTGTGTTGGGAAGCCGTGAGACGGGTCTCAAGGTTATTATCGAAGATGGCGTGGCAAAGTTGCCCGATCGCACAGCCTTTGCGGGCAGCGTGGCAACGATGGACCGCTTAGTGAAAAATATGGTGCAATTGGCGAATGCGACGTTGGCGGATGCCGTGAAAATGGCGACCGAGACGCCGGCTCGTATTGTGGGTCTGACTGACCGCGGTACGCTGGATGTGGGCAAGCGAGCGGATATTGTGTTGTTTGACGACAATTTCTGCGTTTCGCGCACTATCGTCGGTGGACGCACCGTATATGAAGAGAGTGTGTAATATGAATATTGCATTTGCAGGCTTACGCCATTCACACATTTATAGTTTGTATAATGAAGTCAAAGAGCATCCCGAACTTACCGTGATCGGCGCGTGGGAGGAACTTCCCGAAGCGGCCGAGGCGGCAAGAGAGGTTATCACCGAGACGTTTTATGAGAGTTACGAAGCGTTGCTTGCCGACCCGAACGTGGATATCGTAGCGATCGGCGATTACTACGGTATTCGCGGACAGCGGGTTTGCCAAGCGTTGCGCGCGGGCAAAGCGGTGATTACCGACAAACCGCTTTGTACGTCTCTCGAAGAGTTAGAGACCATTGAGAAGCTCAGCCGCGAGAAAGGGATCCCGGTGGGTATCCAATTGGAACTGCAGGATGATGCCGTATTCCAGTTAGCGGAAGAAATTATTCGCGGCGGCGAACTCGGTGAGATCCGTTCCGTACAGTTTACGGCACAGCATCCGCTGAGCTACGGTGTGCGTCCGCAGTGGTATTTTGAAGAGGGCAAACACGGCGGCACATTTAACGATATTGCCATTCACGCGATGGATGCGATGACGTGGATTACGGGCAACGCCTACGACAAGACGTTATTTGCGCGGCAGTGGAACGATTTTGCGACGGAAGTGCCGCAGTTTAAAGATTGCGCGCAGTTTAACGGGGTGCTTGTCAACGGTGCCGCGGTAGCGGGTGATGTTTCGTATGCTGCGCCGTCGCCCTCGGCGTTCGGTTTGCCGAGTTATTGGCGGTTTACTTTCTGGGGAACCAAGGGTTTCTTGGAATGCAAGCAGGGCGGAACGACCGCCACAGTAGCAGTGGCCGGCGACAAAACGCCTCGTGTTGTTGAGGCAAAGCCGCCGGTGAAGCGGGCGTTGGAAGGATTCTTACGTGAGGTTCGCGAGGGTAAGCCTTCCGAAAACACAATGAGTTGTTTGAAAGCAACGCGGGCGGCGCTAACGCTGCAACGCTTCGCAGATGAGCAATGCTGAGATGAAAAAGGGAGACGGAAAATGGAAAAATTGAGAGTAGCGATTGTTGGGTTCGGCCGCAGCGGCGGCAATATCCACGGGGCGTTCTTCGCCAGCGACAGAAACGAGTGGTTCGAAGTGGTTGCTGTTGTGGATGAGTTGGAAGTGCGTCGCGCACAAGCGAAAGCAAAGTTTAATTGTGATGTATATGCCGATTACCACGAGATCTTGGACCGCAAAGATCTGGATCTGGTGGTGAACGCGACGTATTCGCATCTGCACTTTCCTGTGGCGCTCGATCTGTTGGAGCATGGATTCAACATTGTTACGGAGAAACCGTTTGCGATACACGCCGCCGATTGCGACGCCTTGATCGCCGCCGCGAAAAAGAGCGGTGCTTCGCTGTGCGTGTTCCAGCAATCGCACTTTGCGCCGTATTATGAGGAGATTCGCCGCATTATCGACAGCGGGGTGTTGGGTCGCTTAGTAGAGGTGAAAATCAACTTCGGCGGTTTTGCCCGTCGTTGGGACTGGCAGTGCAGTCACGCTTACGGCGGCGGCAACCTGCGTAATACGGGCCCGCATCCGCTGGAGCAAGCCATCAATTTCTTTGATGACGATACTATGCCGACGGTGGTTTCCTATCTGGATCGCGCCAACAGCTTTGGTGATGCGGAAGACTTTGCAAAGGTGATTTTGTCGCAACCCGGCAAGCCCATCGTGGAAGTGGAGATCACGCCGTGTAATGCGTATTCCGACTACACGTATCTTATCCAAGCAAGTTGCGGTAGTTTGAAGGCAACTCAGCAAGAGATCAATTATAAATATTTCGATCCTGCACAAGCACCCAAGCGTCAATTGATTATGGAGTCGTTGCAGGGTGCAGAAGGCAAACCTTCCTATTGCAGTGAAAAATTGGAGTGGAACGAGGGCCATATTACCATGCAGGGTGATGCCTTCGGTGCTGCGTGCAAGGCGTATTATCGCAACGTTTACGAGCATTTGACGCAGGGCGCGCCGTTGGTGATCCGCCCCGAAAAGATTCGTCAGGAAATTGCGATCATTGAAGAAGTGTACCGCCAAAATCCGGAGCACTATCCGATCTAAGGAGGAAACAAGTATGTTTCGAGTAGGTCTTTTGGGCAGTGAAAATTCTCACGCCAATTCTTTTGCGAGTATGTTTAATGGGTACAACAAAACCGTACTCGGTGAGTTTGACGATTTTCGCGTGGTTGCCACGTACAGCGCGTACGAGGGCGTGGATCAAAAACTCCAAGAAAAATACGGCATTGAAATGATCGCCACCGCTCCCGAAGAGATGTTGGGCAAAGTGGATGCCGTGGTGGTGACGGCCAGAGACGGCAGTACCCACGCAAAAATGGCGCGCCCGTTTATTGAGGCGGGTATTCCCGCGTTCATCGATAAACCGTTCACGTCCGATGAGGAGGAGGCAATTGAGCTGGCGCGTTTGGCGCGCGACAAGGGCGTGCCGCTGTGTGGCGGATCGTCGCTCAAGGTGTGCCCCGAAACGCGGGCGGCGGTGAAAATGGCGGAGAAATACCGCGATAAGATCCTCGGCGGTTTTGTCAAAGCACCTGTGAGCTTGCACAATGAATACGGCGGATTCTTCTTCTATTCCTCGCATCTCGCAGAGATCGTGATGCCCGTTTTCGGATATTATCCGCAATGGGTGATGGCTTCGGAGAACAAGGGCGGTGCGTCGCTCATCGTGCATTATGACAATTACGATGTGTCTTGCCTGTATACCGACGGTCGTTGGGAGTATGAGGTGGAGATCGTTACCGCCGAGGAATTGGATAAGACCAAGCCCGATAATCCCGTGATCCATCAGCCCATCACGTTGGATATGGCAACGCACGAGGAAGTGCGCGAGTTTGCGCGGATGATACGCACGGGGTCGATGGAGCATACGTATGAAGAGTTGATTCAGCCTGTTATGTTTATGAACGCGGTGTACCGCGCGATGCAGAGCGGTCAACGTGAAACGGTACACATTGCGGAGCTGTAAGGAGTGATTTCGTTGAAAAAGGTGCAGTATCGAGCGGTACAGATTGATCTGGCACGTCAGATCGAGCATATGGATACCGTGCTCGGCTATTTTGATCTCGCGGCGGATGCGGGAATGAATATGATCCTTCTGTATTTGGAAGATCGCGTTCGCACCAAGACGTATCCGTACCCTTCCGAAGAGGACTCCTATTCGGAAGATCAGATTCGCGAGATGGTGGCCTATGCTGCGAAAAGAGGTTTGGAACTAGTGCCGGTGGTATCTCCCATTGGACATACGGAGCGATTTTTAGCGCACCCCGAACTGACGCCGTTGGCGGAGTTGTACGGCGGCGTCGAAGGGCGATTTGGTTCGTCGAGCAACTATCACGAGATGTGTCCACTGTTGCCGGAAACGGCGCAGTTTATGGACGCGTATCTCGCAGAGGTGGCGGCGCTCTTCCCCTCGGAATATTTCCACATCGGCTTTGATGAGATCTTTAATATGGGCTTCTGCGAGCGGTGCAGTAAGGTGATGAAAGAGCAAGGGTTACCCATCTTGTTCCGCGATACCGTGTTGCATTACCACGATGTGATGAAGAAACTCGGTAAGACCATTATGATCTGGGACGATATGCTCGAGCAGTGCGACGGTGTGGTGGACGATCTTCCGAAAGATATTGTGATGTGCGCGTGGTACTACCGCTTTTATCAACGGTTCCCCGAGGCACGTTTCACCACCAGTCGGCGATACGATATCTTCAAAAAATTTGACCGCTGGGGTTTCCGCTATTTTGCGTGCCCCAACATCCAGATCCAGTCGATTGATACCGTTACCGAGTATGCGCGCAAGTACGAGCCGATGGGTATGCTGATGACTAACTGGGAATTGGCAACACAGACCAATGCGCTGGCGGAACTGTCGGTGCGGTATGCGGGTCTGCTGTGGAACGAGGGCGCGCGCACCGGTATGGAAACGCTGACGAAAGCCGCGGAGCAGATCGCGTCGTCCCGCGAGGTGGCGCAGGCGGTTGCCGTCGCGGCAACATATAGCGTCACCAATCGGTACAGCTTATCTGCCCCCAACCCGAAAGTGTTGGAACTGAACCGTTACAGTACGATGATGGCCGAGAGCACCATGGCGGTATTGGAGCACCAGCTCCGCAACGTAATGGAGACGGACGGCGAATGTGTGCAGAATTATTATGTCAGTGTGGTGTACTGGCGGTTGTCGTACTTGTTGCGGTCGATTGCGTACGACTTGCATCAATACCGCGTGGGCGAGATTGATCTGGATATGGAAGAATGTGCCGCACGCTTGGCTGAGGCACGTCGCCGTTTTGAAACGGTGTTGTTGCTCAATCGTCAATTATGGGATAAGAGCCGCAAGGGGATCGTGTCGGCGCGGTTTGAGCGGTGGCTGATGGGGCTGGAAAAGAGTCTCACCGCCTTGGAAGAGATCGCAAAAACGGCGGTGCCCAAGCAGATTGGTCGGCTGGATATTCATTTCAGCTTGCCTGAGTACACGGCGGACAGCGCAACGCGTATCACCTTGGAATATGCCGACGGCAGTCGGTATGAGGTGGGATGTGCCGCGTACAAAGCGGGTCGTGAGGTGTATTTTGATCGCACATTTGCCATTCCCGCCGATAAAGTGCCGTGTGCGCTGAATCTGGAAGTTGCCGGCCACGGCGCGGTGGGATATTGCTATGCGGATGTTACGTTGCCCGATGTGGGTCGGTTGATTCCCGCGGGAATTATCAAGACCTACGGTCATGTGGAGCATCCCGAGTATATGCTCATTGACGATTTCTCCACTACGCTGTGCGGCGATGTTGAAATGTTGCACACGTATATGCACCCCGAATTATCCAAGATGCCTCACGGCTTCACCGTGGCACTCAAGGCAGAATAACAAAAACGCACGCGCAATGTACTTTGCGCGTGCGTTTTTTTGAATGTGGTTTTATTACGGTTGTAAAATTTAAAAAATTTTTAACCCTGACACTAGTTGTCAGGGTTTTGTTTTATACTGCGCTTGCAGCTGTAAGAAATCAGGACGCTGATTTCGAAAAAATAGTTACATTTTAATCAAAAACAAAAATTAAAAGGAGGAATAAAAAATGAAAACTATTTTTGGTGTTCATTCGGCTACACCGATCAATCAAAAGCTGAAA
>JAZOBT010000097.1:0-3052 GCA_045596125.1 Acutalibacteraceae bacterium
TGCTTGCCGATGGCAATGCCCGCCGACCCCGCACCGTTGATGACGACCTTTACGTCACCCATCTGCTTTTTCACCAATTTCAGCGCATTGATGAGCGCCGCCGCCACCACGATCGCGGTGCCGTGCTGGTCGTCGTGGAACACGGGGATATCGCAGATTTCTTTGAGTTTTTGCTCAATCTCAAAACACCGCGGCGCGGCAATATCCTCCAAGTTGATACCGCCGAAACTGCCCGACAAGAGATAAATGGTGCGCACGATCTCGTCTACATCCTTGGACTTGATGCTCAGCGGGAACGCGTCCACATCCGCAAACGTCTTAAACAGCGCGCACTTGCCCTCCATCACGGGCATACCCGCTTCGGGCCCGATGTCACCCAGTCCCAGCACCGCCGTACCGTCGGTCACCACCGCCACGAGATTGGAGCGGCGGGTGAGTTCGTACGATTTACTAACATCCTTTTGAATCTCCAAACACGGCTCTGCCACACCGGGGGTGTAGGCGAGCGATAAGTCCTCGCGGCTCTCGATGGGCGCGCGCGCAATGACCTCGATCTTGCCGTTCCACTCATAATGCTTTTTCAGCGATTCTTTACGAATATCCATTGCTTATGCCTCCCACGGAAAGTGATATTGTGTCAAACCTAATTCATCACGGATCGCCGTGATTTCTTTTTGCACCGACTCGTTGATCGGCACGCCGTCTTTGCGGG
Source organism: Acutalibacteraceae bacterium (assembly GCA_045596125.1). Taxonomy (GTDB): domain Bacteria; phylum Bacillota; class Clostridia; order Oscillospirales; family Acutalibacteraceae; genus RGIG3009. Next base: position 713 of record JAZOBT010000097.1, read on the forward strand.
CGAGACGCACCAAATATTCCTTTTCACCCGCCGAGTAGATGCGCTCGGCATCGGGCGCTTTCTTGGACGCGCGCACGGCGCGGATGATATCGCCCGCCTTTTTGCGGCACAGTTCCTCGCCGAGGAAATGCTCCGTGTCGATGGCGATGAAGAAATGCCCCAAGTGATACGGCACCTTGTTGCCGTCGGCATCCTTGCCGTCCAGCGCCTTGCCGTATTGGCCGTCCTGCAACGCCGCGCACAGCAGTTCCACCGCCATCGCGTAGCCGTAGCCCTTGTAGCCGCCGAGCGCTTCGCCGATACCGCCGAGCGTGGTCAGCGCCGCCGTGCCGCCGCGGATCATCCGCAACGCTTCGCCCGCGTCGCCTTCCACCGACTGTCCGTCTAACCCGATGATGGTGCCGGGGTGTACCGCTTCGCCGATGCGCTCATAGTATTCCACTTTGCCGTTTTGCGTGATGGACGACGCACAATCAATGAGAAAATCAAACGGCTCGTCGGTGGGAATACCGATGGTGAGCGGGTTGGTACCGAACATCCCCTCCACACCGAACGTCGGCGCCACCGACGGGCGCGCGTTGGTGCCGGTAATGCCGATGCATCCCGCCTTGCACGCCATCGTGGAGTAGTACCCCGCAATGCCGTAGTGGCAGGAATTGCGCACCGTCACCATCCCCATACCGTAGGTTTTCGCTTTTTCAATGGCAAGCGACATCGCCTTGTATCCAATGACCTGTCCCATACCGTCGTGACCGTCCACAACGGCGGTGGTGGGAGTATCTTTTATAATTTCAAACTCCGTCACGGGTTTTTGGATCCCGTCGCGGATGCGATCGAGATAGATCGGCTTAAAGCGGTTGACACCGTGCGACTCAATGCCGCGCTTGTCTGATTCCAACAGCACGTCGGCGCAGATCTCTGCGTCACCCCGCGGAATACCGTAGCCCACAAACGCGTCTACCACGAAATCCGTAATGGTTTTCCAATCCACAATGCTGGTTTTTGCCATATATGACCCTCCAAATTGTATTGGGCAGAAAAAAAGCGCACTGTCCCCGGGGACACAGTGCACTCTCACTCTCTACGCAATTTTATTATACCCCGTTTTCAGCAAAAGTCAACCCTGTTTTTGCGCAGACACTTATTTTACAGAAATCGTTTCAACGGAGCAGTTGTAATACGCAAACAGCGTTTTCACATCCGATGGCGTATCTGCCTTTTCCCAAAAGCAAAACTGTCCTTGCATCGCACCCGAATCGGTGAACTGAACAACGATCGGCGTTCCCGATTCAAACACATAGAGCAATACCGCCTGTTCCTCTGCCTGCGCGGTGCCCGTTGCCGTATACAACGAACTGAAAGCGAGCTTTTCTGTTCCCTGACCACCGTTGATGTGTCCCAGTATGGATGTAAAAGAAGCCTTTTTCTCCAGTTGTTTTTTCAACGTATCGGAAAGCCTGTTCCACAAATCGCTATCGGGATTATAGCCTATTGTCATTTCTGCAATTTCTTCGGTTGTCGGCGGGGTGATGCGATAGACCGCCGTCGGTGAATCGTAGTTTCCCGCTGCTACCGTTTCCCGAACGGACGCAAGCGTTCCAATCGAAAGAATCGTAGCGTAATCGTCACTTTTCACCATTTCCTCCATGGTGGCAACCAGCCGCATACCCGCGTCGTATAACTCTCGCTCGGTAGACGGTTTTTTGTAACCCGCCCGTTGGCAACCGGTTAACAGCATCGCAGTACACCCGATAATCACCGCAAAACGCAACAGTTTCATACGACCGCTCCTTTCTACTTCGAGTAAAGTGTATCATAGGAACGTAAAAAAGTCAAGACATTTGCAGCAATCAGCGATCCGAAAATTCGTACAAAATTCGTACACAAAAACAAAAAAGCCGCTGTTTAAGCGGCTTTTTTGTTAAATGGTGGCTCAACGCACGGGGTAGTCGAACGCCCTGCTCTAATCCGGCGTCAATTTCCTTTAAGGTAATAGTTCGATTATCTCCGGAATAGTTGAAGGTCAAAACAACTTTATCATCATATACAAAAACTGAGTTTAAAAACATCTTGATTAGCCGCTTCTGACATTCGGAATCCGTATAATCTATATTGGTGAACTGATGCAGAAAATGCAGTATACGTTTTTTATTGAGTCCGAGATTTTCTTTCAGGCGAGCTTCTGCCAAGGCAATTTTTATTTCATCTTTCTGTTCCTCAAGCTCATCCATACGGCTCTTGGTGGCTTCATTGATAATTCCTTGCTCGATAGCTCTCACTAAATTAGCAATGGATTTTTCAATATCTGCAAGAGCATGTTTTAAAGATTCGGTATATGAC
>JAZOBT010000098.1:0-8428 GCA_045596125.1 Acutalibacteraceae bacterium
GGATGAGTACGAGCTCACCAAGTTCCTGCGCTCCAACCAGGGCACCTGTATTAACCAGAAGCCCATTGTGCGGGTAGGCGAAATGATCGAAGCGGACCAGATCATTGCCGACGGTCCTTCCACCCAAAACGGCGAGATTGCTTTGGGCCGGAATATGCTCATCGGCTTTATGACCTGGGAAGGTTATAACTACGAGGACGCCGTTCTGCTGAACGAGCGTCTGGTAAAAGAGGATATCTACACCTCCATTCATATTGAAGAGTATGAGATGGAATCCCGTGATACCAAGTTAGGGCCGGAAGAGATCACGCGCGACATTCCCAACGTGGGCGATGATGCGTTGAAAGATCTGGACGAGCGCGGTATCATCCGCGTCGGCGCGGAAGTACGTGCCGGTGACATTCTGGTCGGTAAGGTTACGCCGAAGGGCGAAACCGAGCTGACGGCGGAAGAGCGTTTGCTCCGCGCCATCTTCGGCGAAAAAGCCCGCGAAGTGCGTGACACCTCGCTCCGCGTACCGCACGGTGAGTACGGTATTATCGTGGACGTAAAAGTGTTCACGCGTGAAAATTGCGACGAACTCAGCCCCGGCGTGAATATGGTCGTCCGCTGCTACATCGCTCAAAAGCGTAAGATCAGCGTCGGCGATAAGATGGCGGGTCGCCACGGTAACAAGGGTGTTGTCTCGCGTATTTTGCCGAGTGAGGATATGCCTTTCCTCCCCGACGGCACACCGCTGGATATCGTTCTTAACCCGTTGGGCGTTCCCTCGCGTATGAACATCGGTCAGGTGTTGGAAGTGCACTTGGGCTATGCCGCTTCGGCACTCGGCTTCAAGGTGATGACCCCCGTCTTCGACGGCGCACACGAAGCCGATATTCAAGAACTCTTGGAACAAGCGGGTAAGAACCCGAACGGTAAAACCGTATTGTATGACGGCCGTACCGGTGAGCAGTTTGACAACCCTGTCACGGTGGGTTATATGTATTATTTGAAACTCCATCACCTCGTTGACGATAAGATCCATGCCCGTTCCACCGGCCCGTACTCGCTGGTCACCCAGCAGCCCTTGGGCGGTAAGGCACAGTTCGGCGGTCAGCGTTTCGGTGAAATGGAAGTGTGGGCACTGGAAGCTTACGGTGCCGCCTACACCTTGCAGGAAATTTTGACCGTCAAGTCCGACGACGTGGTGGGTCGTGTCAAGACGTACGAAGCCATCGTCAAGGGCCAAAACGTGCCGAAGTCCGGCGTGCCGGAATCCTTCAAAGTGTTGGTTAAGGAATTGCAGTCTTTGGGCTTGGATGTTAAGGTCCTGAACAAAGATAAGCAAGAGATCGACCTCAAGCAAACCTTCGAGGACGATGAAGAGTTGACGCTTGTCACTGTCGGCGATGCCGATGAAGAAGCCTTCAGCACCGTCACGGACGAAAGTGAGTTGGACGGTTACGGCGTGGAAGAAGCCGAAACGGATGACATTTTCGGCCTCGACCTGTTCGGCAACAGTGACGATGACGATATCCTCGGTAATTCCGAGGAACTGTAAGAGAGGGGGCGGAGTAATATGATGGAATTTAACGTATTTGATTCGATCAAAATCGGTCTTGCTTCCCCCGACCAGATCCGTGAGTGGTCTTACGGTGAGGTCAAAAAGCCGGAAACGATCAACTACCGCACACTGAAACCCGAACGCGACGGCTTGTTCTGCGAGCGTATCTTCGGGCCTACCAAGGACTGGGAGTGCCACTGCGGTAAGTATAAGCGTATCCGCTATAAAGGTAAGATCTGTGACCGTTGCGGTGTTGAAGTCACCCGCGCGAAAGTGCGCCGTGAGCGTATGGGTCACATTGAACTCGCGGCACCCGTGTCGCACATTTGGTATTTCAAAGGTATCCCCTCCCGTATGGGCTTGTTGCTGGATATCTCCCCGCGCTTGTTGGAGCAGGTGTTGTACTTTGCTTCCTACATCGTTACGGATCCCGGCACCACTCCCCTGCAGGAAAAGCAAGTCCTCAGTGAAAAAGATTATCGCGATATGCGCGAAAAATATGAAGATGATTTTGATGCCGGTATGGGTGCCGAGTACATTCAAAAGTTGCTCGCCGCCATTGACTTGGAGAAACTGTCCGACGAGCTCAAAGAAGAACTCGAAGGCGCTTCGGGTCAAAAGCGTGCCCGTCTGCTCAAGCGTTTGGAAGTGGTGGAATCCTTCCGCCTTTCCGGCATCCGCCCCGAGTGGATGATTTTGGATGTCGTTCCCGTCATCCCGCCGGATATCCGTCCGATGGTGCAGTTGGACGGTGGCCGTTTCGCCACCTCCGACTTAAACGATCTGTATCGCCGCGTCATCAACCGTAACAACCGTCTGAAGAGATTGTTGGAGTTGGGCGCACCCGATATCATCGTTCGTAACGAGAAACGTATGTTGCAGGAAGCGGTGGACGCGCTGATCGATAACGGTCGCCGCGGCCGTCCCGTAACCGGTCCCAACAACCGTTCCTTGAAATCGTTGTCCGATATGCTCAAGGGTAAGCAAGGTCGTTTCCGCCAAAACTTGCTCGGTAAACGTGTTGACTACTCCGGTCGTTCGGTTATCGTTGTCGGTCCCGAACTGAAGATGTACCAATGCGGTCTGCCGAAGGAAATGGCACTCGAATTGTTCAAGCCCTTTGTTATGAAGCGCTTGGTGGAGACCGGCGCTGCCGGCAACATCAAATCCGCTCGCAAGATGGTGGATCGTGTGCGTCCCGAAGTGTGGGATGCTTTGGAAATCGTGATCAAAGACCATCCGGTTATGCTCAACCGTGCTCCTACCCTGCACCGTTTGGGTATCCAAGCGTTTGAGCCCGTGCTGGTCGAAGGTCGCGCCATCAAACTGCATCCGCTGGCTTGTACCGCTTTCAACGCCGACTTTGACGGTGACCAGATGGCTGTGCACGTACCGCTGTCTGCCGAAGCGCAGGCCGAAGCTCGCTTCTTGATGCTTGCCGCAGGCAACCTGCTCAAACCGTCCGACGGACGTCCTGTTACGGTTCCCACGCAGGATATGGTCCTCGGTTCCTATTACTTGACCATCGAGAAGCCCGGTGAGCCCGGCGAGGGCAAGGTTTTCCGCGATGAGAACGAAGCGTTGATGGCGTACGCTGACAACGTGGTCGGTCTGCACGCGAAGATCCGTGTGCGCCGCACGATGGAGATCGAGGGCAAAAAAGAATCCCGTTTGGTCGAAACCACGGTGGGCCGCATCATCTTCAACCAGCCTGTTCCGCAGGATCTCGGCTTGATCGAGCGTAACACCACCGACGATCTGTTCTTGTACGAAGTCAACTACAAAGTCGGTAAGAAACAGTTGTCCCAGATCATTGACAAATGCATCAAAGTACACGGCCCCGCCCGCACCTCTGAAGTGCTGGATGCCATCAAGGCACAGGGCTACAAGTACTCCACGCGTGGTGCGTTGACCGTCGCGGTGGTGGATGCCTCCATCCCGCCCGAGAAAAAGCAACTCATCGCCGAAGCGGAATCCGCGGTTGACCAGATCACCGATCTGTACAACCAAGGCCTTCTCTCAGATGAAGAGCGCTATCAGATGGTCATCCGCACGTGGAACGATACCACCGATAAGGTCACCAAGGCACTGAACAACAATATGGATCCGTTCAACCCGATCTATATGATGTCCGACTCCGGTGCTCGTGGTTCTATTGCTCAGATCCGTCAGTTGGCCGGTATGCGTGGCTTGATCGCCAACACCTCGGGTCGTACCATCGAGGTTCCGATTCGTGCTAACTACCGTGAAGGCCTTAACATTTTGGAATACTTCATTTCCTCCCGTGGTGCTCGTAAAGGCTTGGCTGATACCGCTCTGCGTACGGCTGACTCTGGTTATTTGACCCGCCGTTTGGTTGACGTTTCGCAGGATGTTATCATCCGCGAGGACGATTGCGGCACACACGAAGGCATCGAAGTGTACGATATCAAAGACGGCAAGGAAATGATCGAGCCGTTGACCGAGCGTTTGGTCGGTCGCTTCTTGGCTGAAGACTTCATTGACCCCGCCACCGGCGAGGTCGTGGTGGATCGCCACACGATGATGACCGAAGCCCACGCTAAAAAGCTGGTTAACGAATACGGTGTTGAGCGCATCAAGATCCGTTCGGTGCTGACCTGTCAGGCGGCGCACGGCGTCTGCGCCAAGTGCTACGGTTCCAACTTGGCCACTGTTGACCCCGTCACGGTGGGTGAAGCCGTCGGTATTATCGCGGCACAATCCATCGGTGAACCCGGTACTCAGTTGACGATGCGTACGTTCCACACCGGTGGTGTTGCCTCGGCAGAAGATATCACGCAGGGTCTTCCCCGTGTTGAAGAATTGTTCGAAGGCCGCAAGCCGAAATCGTTGGCTATCATCTCGGAGATCGACGGTGTTGTCCGTTTGGGCGAAGAGAAGAAAAAGCGCGTGATCTATGTCACCTCCACTGATACCGAGAACGTCGACGAACGCAGCTATCCGATCTCGTTTGGTTCGCGTATTCGTGTACAAGAGGGCGATATTGTCAAGAAGGGCGATCGCTTGACCGAGGGTTCCATCAACCCGCACGACATTTTGGCTGTCAGCGGCGCCGAGGCGGTGCAAAACTACCTCATTCAGGAAGTACAGCGCACCTACCGTATGCAGGGCGTTGACATCAACGATAAGCACGTTGAGGTTATCGTGCGCCAAATGATGCGCAAGGTCAAGGTCGACGAAGCGGGCGATACCTATCTGCTCGCCGGCGCGATGATCGATCGCAGCCAGTTTGACGAAGAAAACGCTCGCGTACGTGCTCGCATCGAAGCCGGTGAAATTCATTTGAAGGAAGCCACTTGCTCGCCCGTGCTGTTGGGTATCACCAAAGCCTCGTTGGCAACCGATTCCTTCCTGTCTGCCGCTTCGTTCCAAGAAACCACGCGCGTGTTGACCGATGCCGCTATCAAGGGCAAGGTCGATCCGTTGCTCGGTCTCAAGGAGAACGTCATCATCGGTAAGCTCATTCCCGCCGGTACGGGTATGCAGGTTTACAACGATGTGGATGTTATCAACACCCACGCGTCCAGCGATGATCCGTACGTGACTGCCCTGCGCAGTATGCTGGAAGAGGCTCCCGAAGCTGCTGCTCCCGCAGAACAACCTGCCGAAGAAGCAGAACAAACGGCTGACGAAGACTGAGAAATAAGCCAGAACTCCTCCGAAAGGGATTTCGGAGGAGTTCTTTTTTGCAATTTTTCTTTACTTTTGTCACTTTTTCTGCTAAAATCAACCCGTAGTCTTATTAAAGGAAGTGACCACCGATGAAATCGGTAAAGGATTATGTGTTGACCATTCCGGATTTTCCCGAACCGGGTATTATGTTTCGCGACCTCACCTCGGTGTTGCAAGATGCCGACGGCTTTCAACTCGCCATTGACGAAATGCTGAACCTGCTCGACGATGTGGATTTCGATATCATTGCCGGCGCAGAGTCGCGCGGATTCATTCTGGGCACCCCTCTCGCCTACAATTTGCATCGTCCTTTCATTCCGATTCGCAAGCAGGGAAAACTCCCCCGTGAGGTGGTATGGCAGGAATATGAGCTGGAGTACGGCTCTGCCGTGATCGAAATGCACCGCGACGCAATCAAACCCGGTCAGAAAGTCGTACTGGTCGATGACTTGCTCGCCACCGGCGGCACGATGGCGGCGTGCGCCAAATTGGTCGAAGATCTCGGCGGCGAAGTGGTTAAGATCATTTTCTTAATGGAACTCAAAGGCCTTCGCGGTCGCGACAAGCTGGTCGGCTACGACGTCTCTTCCGTCATCGCTTACGAAGGGAAATAATACTCATCCGCGCTCCTCGGTTACATTTCCGATGGGCGCGGATTTTTTATATGTTAAACAATTTTTGTTCTTCATATTGACAAAAGAAAGCGGATTCGCTATACTGAAATTGGTAAACTTGTCGTAGAATAATTTAATCCGAAGAAGCAAAGGAGTGTAGCAAATGAGTGAAATCTTACGGTGTGCCGGCCTTACCAAGTACTACGGCACCGTAACGGCTTTGAACGGTATCGACCTGTCGTTGCAAAGCGGCCGCATTGTGGGGTTGTTGGGACCAAACGGTTCAGGAAAAACCACCTTGATCAAATTGATTAACGGTTTGCTGCAACCGAATTCGGGTGTGCTGACCGTGGACGGTATGATCCCCGGTGTGGAAACCAAAAAGATAGTCGCCTATTTGCCTGATAATGTGTTTTTAAATTCGTGGATGCGTGTGCGGCAGATCGTGGAGTACTTTTCGGATTTTTACGAGGATTTTCAGCCGCAAATCGCGTATGAATTGTTTGCGAAATTGGGCATTGCTCCTGAAAGCCGTTTGAAAACCTTGTCCAAAGGTAACAAAGAAAAAGTATGTCTTATTCTTACAATGAGCCGCAAAGCACGGTTGTATGTGTTGGATGAACCCATTGCGGGTGTGGATCCTGCAGCACGCGACTATGTCATTTCCACCATCATCAACCACCACAACCCCGATGCTACTGTGTTGATCTCAACCCATTTGATCACCGATATTGAGCAAGTGTTGGATGAAGTGATCTTTATCAACCAAGGTAGGATTTTACTGCAAAAAACCGTGGATGAGATCCGTGAAGAACACGGTAAGAGCGTTGACGAGTTGTTTCGGGAGGTGTTCCGATGGTAAGAAAATTGTTCCGCCACGAATGTGTGGCGCTGGGTCGCGTATTGCTCCCCGCCTACGGTGCCCTGCTTGGCATCGCGGTTTTCATTCGCATTTTGCGCTTTATTCAATGGGACCATATTGTGTATAATATTGTGCTGGGATCAGCAATCGCCCTGTGGGTTATGGCCGGTATCGTTTGCCTGTTTATGGCCACGGCCATGGGCGTGATACGGTATTACCGCAATCTGTTCACTTCAGAGGGATACCTAACCTTTACGTTACCTGTCTCCCCTGCACAGCACATCGCCATAAAACTACTCAGTACTTTGGTATTTGAAGCCTTGGCAACGGCAACCATCCTGTCATCGGGCCTGATCATCGCCTCAGGCGACCTTTTTACAGAGGTGATGAAAGCAGCATCGTATCTCATCGGTTTGATTCCGTCCAATATCACGCCGCATCTGGCATTATATATTGTGGAGTTTGTACTGCTGTGCATCGTCACAGGCATCTCAAACTTGCTGATCTACTACTCCTGCATCACCATCGGTCAACTGGCTCGCAAAAATCGCATTTTGCTCGCGGTAGGTGTGTATTTCATCTATAGCACAGCCGTACAAGTACTGACCACCATCCTAACGATAATTTCCTCGCTCCTCAGTTTCTCTGTGATGGAAGCCATCAGCGAATGGGTCGCCGCACATCCCCTGCTATTTGTTCATCTGTTGTTTTGCGGTTCTCTGTTCTTCGCGTTGGCGCTGTCGGCTACGCTGTTTTTTGTGTGCCACCGCATTATCACCCGTCGCCTGAACCTGGAATAGGAGGTTGCTTATGAAAAAAGCACGTATCATCGCCTGCATCGCCGTCGTCGGTCTGCTGTGTTTGTGCCTGTGCGGCTGTAACTTGGACCTCGATGAGTTGCGCGCGAATCACGGTGTTTGGGACGGAGAGAATATCATACTTAACCAAACGGTATATAAACCGTTACCCGCTTGCGAGGAACTCTCCCCCACGATGCTCTCTCCCTCGTACGATGAACACTATATCTATGTAACCGAAAACGATGTACCGCTGTTGTTAGCATCCGATTACGGCGATAGATTTATCGCCGACGAAGCACACATATTTATATGCAAGGAAATACATCGCGACGAAACCAACCCCACGTATTATTGTCACGAAGATCACTATGAAGAGGTGCTTTCAAAGATCAATGCCGGTCCGGTACTGTCAAATTACTGCTACGAGTATACCACAATGGATCGCGAAACTTACAACTACTACTCAAACACCTATCGCCTGACTCCTGAGGAAGCCAACGCCGTGAACACGGTGTTGAGCACGGTGGTAGGAAAAACCTTGCAAGCCGATCATATGTATTCATATGACCATGCGGTTTCCCTGATGTACTGCAGCGGAAACTTGTGGTTTAAATCGCCGACATATATTGAGGTTAAATGCATTGATGACCTGTATTATTTGCAAAAAAATCCGTTAGTCGGTAAGTCGGCTGTCTATCCCGTGCCATCGGAATGGAATACACAATTTGCCTCATTGCTCAAAGCCGCCAAGGAAGCAGACGAAGCTATGAACGAGTATTACAGTGAATGGTAAACAAAAATGGCCGTGTCGGCAACGCCGAGGCCGGGCTTTTATCATTTCTTTTCATTTTGGGCAGCCGCCAGTTTGTGGTTTCGACGGTGTTTTACTTCCTCCGGCATCGGATGGATCTCG
>JAZOBT010000099.1:0-4520 GCA_045596125.1 Acutalibacteraceae bacterium
TGGTGTTGCAGGATACCTGGCTGTTCAACGGCACCATCTTCGATAACATCGTGTACGGCAAAGAAAATGCCACGATGGAAGAAGTTCAGGCCGCCGCCAGAGCCGCCCGTATCGACAGTTATATCGACAGCCTGCCCGACGGGTATCAAACCGTCTTGTCGGATGACGGCACCAACATTTCCAAAGGCCAACGCCAGTTGATCACCATCGCCCGCGCGCTGTTGTCGGATGCCCCGATGCTGATTCTGGACGAAGCCACTTCGAACGTGGACTCGCGCACCGAGATCAAAATTCAAGAAGCGATGAACGAACTGATGAAGAATCGCACCTGCTTCGTTATTGCCCACCGCTTGTCCACCATTCAAAACGCCGATTGCATTTTGGTCATCCGCGACGGCACCATCACCGAGCAAGGTACCCACGAAGAACTCCTAAGGCTCGGCGGTTTCTACAGCTCACTGTACAATTCACAATTCGCATAACAAAAAGCGGAAGGTGTGCCTTCCGCTTTTTTATTATATTTTACGGCGATTGAGTAACCAAAGCATACCCGCCGTAATACCGCCCGCCAGCAAAATTACGAGGATATCAAACGGCGCCAAAGCTACGCCCGCTATCCCCTCAAATACTATTCCTGTCCCAAAACGGTACACGTGCCCGTTCAGTAAGATCAATTCTCCAACATACATCAAAAGCGTCATTATTGACGCCCCCACCGCGGGGATCGCAATCGAAACAACACCTCGTTTCCCCAACAGAAACGAGCCGATAAACACCCCCGCTGTTATGCCAAATAACACGAAAAATACCGTCATCAGCGTTGCCGACAGCGGTGATACCGCGAGCTCCCCATCGCGCCAAAATGCGGTGAAACAAGCCAAAATACACAGTCCCAGAAACACCACCGTACAACACGATTGCACGATCAGTGCGCCAAACCGTTTCTTGTCGCCACTGCGCACCAGTTGCCCAAACCCATACGCACTGTTGAGTATTGTTAGAATGAGTACGACCGCAATCAAATAAAAATGCAGTTTAAACGCAGGATTGTAGTTCCCCATTAAAATATCCACCGCTGTTTGCGTCTTAAAAGGCACGAACATTTCGGACGGTATATAACACATAAACATCTGCCAATCTTCCAGCTTGCTCACCGTATCCGAAGCCGATACCACCACGTGCTCTTCCAAAAGCAACTCGAGAACGAAAAACAGGCTTGTCGCCACCGACGCACCTTCCACCAACGCGAACCGCCCCAACCGTTTCATGCATAGAGGCATCAGCAAAACGCCCACGATCAACGCCACGCTCAGCGGAGTATACGGAATGATGTATTTGGGGTAATTCTCCTTTAGTACCATCCCGTCCGCGATCATATCCCACAACACCCGCACACCCATCGAAAGCGGATAATACGAAGCGAGCAACATACCGATGCACGAAAACCAATAATACCTGCTAAACGCCTTGCTTTTCATACACATCCCCCTTTATCCCGCATTGGTCAGCAACACATAAAAAATTATTCCTACCAGCACCCCGCACCCTGCGGCAGAAAACCACGTCATTCTCTTAAACGTAAGGATGTTTTCGATCCGCGTGCGCAACGTCGCCCCGCCGAATGCCGATGCAAACACTGTGCGACCTTTACCGCTTTCCAACAGCACCGTCGCATAGTCTTTGGCGCGTTCATCACCTAATTTTGCTAACACGCACTCATCACACGCCAATTCACGGTCTGCCAAAAACTCTTTTAAAAACCACCACCCGAGCGGGTTAAACCAATGCACCGCCGCCGTCAAAAACGCCAGTATCCGCCACAAATTATCCGCGCGGCGAATGTGCATCTTTTCGTGTGCAACGATCAGTTCGATATCGCAATTTTCATACGCCATCGGCAAAACGATCTTCGGCTTTAGGATCCCATACACCGCCGGCGTACGGCACACACTTGAAAAATAGAGATTGTCACGCCAATGCTGTGCCTCACGCAGTTCGCGCAAAGTACCAACATACGCAACCCCCAACATCACTACAAAAAGCAAAAATCCGGTTGCCCACACGATCGCCGCAATCGAAAACACCCGTGCAACCCCGCTGACTTTGTACGCGATCGGAAAATACGTATCTGCCGCCATTACCACATTAGTCATGGACATCGTAATATCCTCCGATGGTTGATACACCGCTACCGTTTTCGTCGTCACCTTCGCAATCCACGCCATCAACCCATACGGACTATTGACGCCCCACGGAATCACCATCCGCAAAAACGGGATCGCCCAAAGCACCGCCGCCACACGCCGCGGGACAACCTTTACCCGTCGGATCAATAGCACGATCAACCCCGTCACCGAAGCCGTAATGCTCATATTCAGCAACCAGTAAAACACGTCTCCCCACATACGCATCACCTGTTATCGATCAATTCGCGTAACGCGCGCACTTCGTCTTCAGATAACGGCTCATCTTCCAATAGCGCTGAAAACAGCGCCTTGCGCGATCCGCCGAACACCTTGTGTACCAACGACACCGCTTGCACCTTTTGCATTTCTTCCCGTGTCACCAACGGCGTACACATAAAATGCGGCTCACTGCGCTGAATAAATCCCTTTGCCTCCAGTTTTTTGATGACGGTATACGTCGTATTCTTATTCCAACCAATGGTCTCCGCCGCTATTGCACTGATATCCTTCGCCGCCATCGACCCTTGTTCCCAAAGAATCTCCATCACCTTGGCTTCGCTGTCAAACAATTTTTCTTTCATATCCATCGCCCCTTAGACTACTTCTATAGTCTATACTATCGCAATAGTCTGCTTTTGTCAACATAAACATTCTCATCTATCGCCTATTTCCTATATTATTAATAGGAAAGCCCGCCTTGACGATATCGGTAAATCACGATATAATAAAATTAAATATGAAGTATACGAGGGATCGGCTATGTATGATCTTATAATTAAAAACGGAAAAATCCTCGACGGAACGGGGAATCCCTATTATCGCGCAGATATCGCTGTCAAAGATGGGAAGATCGCCCGCATCGGCAAACATCTTGAGGGTGACTGCCGCGTGATCGATGCCACGGGGCTTACGGTCACCCCCGGTTTCATTGATTCGCATAGCCACGCCGACCGCGATGTGTTGGCTTATCCCGCTCTTGTCGAAACGGCAGAACAAGGTATCACAACCGTCGTTGCAGGACAATGCGGCAGTTCGGATCCCGTCGCTCAACAACTGGACTCGTTCACCGACACGCCGCTCGGCTCCAACCTCGCCTCACTCGTGGGTCACGGCACACTGCGCAAAGCCGTTATGGGCTCCGAAAACCGCGCCCCCACCGAGAAAGAATTGGAGCAGATGAAACAATTGCTGACCGAGGCGATGGAACACGGTGCGACAGGCCTTTCATACGGTCTTATCTACGCCCCCGGTTGCCACGCCGATACACAAGAGTTGGTAGAACTCGCCTCTATCGTCGCCAATTACCACGGCGTCGCCGCCATTCATCTGCGTAATGAAGGTGATACGTTGGTGGAAGCGGTGCAGGAATTCATTAGTATTGTCCGTGCGTCGGGCGTACGCGGCGTGCTGTCGCACCACAAAGCCACGCGCCCCCAAAACTGGGGCAAAGTGAAAACCACGTTGCAACTGCTGGATGAAGTGAACGAAGAAGGCTTGGAATTGTATTGCGATGTCTATCCGTATTCCGCCTCCTCCACTTCGCTTTCCTCCGCTTTCCTCCCCCGCCAATATCGCACCGGCACCGAAAACACGCTGGCGGCACTGGCAAACGAGGCAGATCGCGAAGCGATTCGTCAGCACCTCCTCTCAATATACGACGAGGATTTCAGCTGGGTTCTTATCACCCGTTGCAAAAAACACCCCGAATACACCGGTAAACGCGTATCCGAAATTGCGGAAATGCGCAACGCCACACACATCGATGCCATGCTGGATATCCTGCGTGAATCGGATCTCTCCTGTAACGCTTGCTTTTTCTCGATGTGCGAAGAGGATGTCGAAACCGTGATGGCTCACCCCCGTGCTATGATCTGCACGGATTCGGGCGTCGCCAAAGGCGCCACCGTATATCACCCCCGCCTGCGCGGCTCGTTCCCCCGCGTGTTAGGCCGCTATGTACGCGAACGCAAGGTCACCTCGCTTGCGGAAATGATCCGCAAAATGACCTCCCTCCCCGCTACAGTTTACGGTCTTAAAGGCAAAGGTCTCCTGCTCGAAGGGTACGATGCCGATCTCTGCATCTTTGATGCCGATACCATCCTCGACCACTCCGAGTTTACGGATTGCACCCCCAAGGCTGATGGCCTCCATTACGTCATTGTAAACGGCCAAATCGCAGCCGAAGACGCTGTGCACACCGGTGTCCGCGCTGGCAGCTTTTTACCCAAAAAACGCTAATAAGGTCAAAAGAAGAGCACCGACAATTGGACCGCTACCGGTTAATAGGCAGAAAATAAAAGCCCTGTTGTAGAATATCGCTGAATTAGGCGGCCT
>JAZOBT010000100.1:0-9345 GCA_045596125.1 Acutalibacteraceae bacterium
GAGATCCCTTTCAAGATGCTTCCGGCAATACAGAAGAAACTGATAACGAAATGTAGTTTGCTTGGCAAACGCGTGATAACGGCAACCGAGATGCTGGAATCGATGATCAACAACCCCAGACCTACCAGAGCAGAAATTTCCGATATCGCCAATGCCGTATACGACGGCACGAGCGCTATTATGCTCTCGGGAGAAACGGCTGCCGGCAAATATCCGATCGAATCCGTAAAAACAATGGCAGAAATTGCAGAAACTACCGAAAACAATATTCGCTACGGTAAGCGTTTTCATAATGCTGAGTTCAAAATCAGGAATTCGGCCGATGCTATCTCTCATTCGACTTGCGGAATGGCGATCGATCTTGATGCGAAAGCCATCGTTGCTTGTTCGCTTTCGGGAACGACGGCTCGTATGGTATCTCGATTCCGTCCTACCGTACCGATTTTGGGGCTTACAACCGATGAACGCACGTGGAGAAGACTGGCGCTTTCGTGGGGTGTTATTCCTGCCATGTGCGAACGGTTCAGCTCGACGGATGTTCTTTTTTACACGGCAAAGAAAATTGCCGAAGCGGAGTTGGGTCTTAACAAAGGGGATAAAATTATCATTACCGGCGGTGACACCGTTGGAATATCCGGAAATACAAGTCTAATAAAAATCGAAGATATCTAATGCACCAAAATGTAACAAACAGAAACTTCCCGTTGGGTGGGGAGGAAGGAGAGAAACTTACGTGATAGAAAAATTGATTGGAACGATTAACGATGCGTTGTACAGCTACATCCTCATTGTGCTGCTGGTGCTGGGCGGTTTGTATTTTAGCTTTCGCACCAAATTTGTGCAGTTTCGGTTGCTCAAAGAGCAGTTTAGAGCCGTAACCGAAAAACCAAAAGACGGCAAAGGCGTCTCGTCTTTTCAAGCGTTGATGGTCTCCACCGCTTCGCGCGTGGGCACGGGCAACATCGTTGGTGTGTCCACGGCGCTGTGCCTCGGCGGTTTCGGCGCGATGTTTTGGATGTGGGCGATCGCCGTTCTTGGTTCGGCAACCGCTTTTGTGGAAAGCACCCTTGCACAGATCTATAAGAAAAGAGGTCCCGACGGCAGTTACGGCGGCCCTGCATATTATATCGAAGCCGCACTCAAAAGCCGCTCGCTTGCTGTGGTGTTCTCGATTTTCTTGATTCTAACATACGGCCTCGGTTTCAATATGCTCGCTTCTTATAACTTACAATCTACTTTTTCCTCGTTCGCGTTTTATAATGCTGAAACGACACCGTGGATCATCGGCCTTATCTTAGCCGTGATCGTTGGTTTTTGCCTGTTCGGCGGCGGTAAACGTATCATCAACGCCACTACGTTGATCGTTCCGTTTATGGGCATATCGTACATTTTGGTAGCGGTCGTTATCACCTTGCTGAATATCGATTTGCTTCCGTCTATCTTCAAAGAGATCTTTACGGGTGCGTTTGACTTTGAAGCCATATTCGGCGGCTTTGCGGGTTCGTGCGTGATGCTGGGCATCAAACGAGGCTTGTTCAGTAATGAGGCCGGTGTCGGTTCAGCTCCCAACGCTTCCGCTTCCGCTGAAGTAGCACACCCCGCCAAACAAGGGTTAGTTCAGGTGTTGTCGGTGTTTATCGATACCATTTTGGTGTGCTCTGCCACCGGCTTTATGTGTATGGCTTCGGGTGTTGCACCGTCCGAAGAGTTGTCGGGCGCACCGTATGTGCAAGCGGCCGTAAAAGCTACACTGGGCGATTTCGGTCCCATTTTCATTACGGTGGCTATGATCTTGTTTGCGTTTACCACATTGCTCGGCAATCTCTTTTATGTTGATAAAGCGTTCTGCTTTATTTTGCGTAGGACCCCCGGCAAACGGTTTAATACGGTGTATTACATTGTAGCCTCGTTTGTGATCTTCCTCGGTGCGGGTCTGAGCGCAGATTTTTTGTGGAATGTTGCCGATTTAACGATGGGTGGTATGACGCTTATTAATATCCCTGTTATTGTTATTTTAGGAAAATACGCCATCCGTGCATTGAACAATTTTACCGAACAACGCAAAGCGGGGAAGGAGCCGACATTCCGTGCTGCGGATATCGGCTTGCCGCACGCGGTGGATTATTGGAAGGAATAAGCGCGCGGCGCTAAAAAATTGAATTTTTTTGCAGATTGTTGTAGCATTTCGGCACAAGATGTGGTACAATAATGCGGTACTATCATTAAAGGAGCTACGATAATGGGCGGTTTTTTCGGAGTTGAATCTAAGCAAGATTGTGTGTTCGACCTGTTCTTCGGCACTGACTATCATTCGCATTTGGGAACCAAACGTGGCGGTATGGCGGTGTATGACGAGGCATCGGGGTTTGAACGTGCCATTCATAACATTGAAAACTCGCCGTTTCGCACAAAGTTTGAGCGCGATGTGGACGATATGCACGGCACGGCAGGTATCGGTTGTATCTCCGATAACGAACCGCAGCCGCTTATTGTACGCTCGCATTTGGGTAATTTCGCGATCGCCACGGTCGGTCGCATCAATAATATTGACGCGTTGGTAGAGCATGCGTTTCAGGCGGGCACCCCGCATTTTCAGGAGATGAGCGGCGGCAGTATCAATCCTACGGAATTGACGGCGGCGCTTATTAACCAAAAAAGTACCATTGAAGAAGGTATTCGCCACGCACAAACGCTCATCCAAGGTTCTATGTCGATGTTGATTCTCACCCCGAAAGGCTTGTATGCCGCGCGTGACTATGTGGGAAGAACGCCCGTTATCATCGGCAAAAAGAATGATGCACACTGTGTGTCGTTTGAATCGTCTGCGTTCCTCAATTTAGGGTACGATAAGGAGTATGAGCTTGGTCCCGGTGAAGTGGTGTTCATCACTCCCGATAAATTCGAAACACTGCTGCCTGCACGCGAAGAAATGAAGATCTGCACTTTCTTGTGGGTATACTACGGGTATCCCACCTCTTCGTATGAGGGGGTCAATGTAGAAGAAATGCGTTGCCGTTGCGGCGAAAAATTGGCGAAACGCGATCCCATTGACGCCGATAGCGTCGCCGGTGTGCCGGATTCGGGCATCGCGCACGCCATTGGATACGCCAATTATACCGGTATTCCGTTTGCACGCCCGTTTATCAAATACACGCCCACGTGGCCGCGCTCGTTTATGCCGCAAAAGCAAAGCCAACGCAATTTAATTGCGCATATGAAACTCATTCCCGTGGGAGAATTCATACGCGATAAACGCTTGATTCTTATTGATGATTCGTTGGTACGCGGTACGCAGCTGCGTGAAACTACGGAGTTTTTGTATCACAGCGGTGCTAAAGAGGTACATATCCGCACAGCGTGTCCGCCCATTATGTTTGGGTGTAAATACCTCAATTTCTCCCGTTCCACCTCGGAAATGGATCTCATCGCCCGCCGCACCATCGCCCGTTTGGAAGGGGATAAGGCGGATGAGAAATTGGCGTTGTATACCGACCCCGATACGCCGGAATACGCCAATATGGTAGACGAGATCCGCAAGGAACTGCATTTCACGTCGCTGAAATATCAGCGTTTGGATGATATGATCGAAGCGACAGGTCTCTCACCGTGTAAATTCTGCACTTACTGTTGGACCGGAAAAGAATAAGGAATCCGCAAACGCTCTGTTCGAAAACATCGAACAGAGCGTTTTTTGCACGCACAACATTTTATCCTCTTATATGGCATACACTATACAGGGTGATAAAATGAAAAAACGAACCAAAAACATTCCTGCTATACTGACCTCGCTTGCGGCGGGTATCACGCTGGCGGTGTATCCCGCTGTAACAGAAGCCATTGACCCCGTGGTGTACGCACTGGTGACTGCCGCCTCGGCAATTCCGTGGTTGTTGCCCCGTCTTGCTCGAAAACTGGGTCTTGTCATCACACCCCCACTCAATACGTTGATTATAATACACATTGTGTTTTCTTGCTTTTTGGGCAGTGCAATGGGGTTTTATAAACGATTCCCTTTATGGGATCTGCTGATGCACGGTTCGTTTGGCCTCATCGGCGCGGTGGTAATGTACGCCGTTCTCCGCACGCTGTTTGCCAATCGCACACGCATCGGTTTCGCGTGCGTCATTGGGTTGTGTGTAATGGGTCTGGCGGCGTTGTGGGAAGTGTTTGAGTATACGGCGGACCTCATACTCAATGGTGATGCGCAACGCGTAAAAGAGGCCTTATTGGCGGGCTTACCGCCCATTAAAGATACAATGACCGATATCGTCATCACAATGGCAGGGCTTGGTGTTTTTTACGTCATCTGGTGGATTGGCTTGGTGAGTGGCAAACATCTGCAAAAACAATGATTTTCTCTGCATCCGTTACTTGATTCTTCCAAAACGCTGTGATATACTGGTGTGGAAAATAGCGGTATCGGAGGAAAAAGATGATCCATTCGTTTTTGTTGATCGGCCAGTCCAATATGGGCGGTCGCGGTTTCGCCAAAGAGGTAGAACCTTTGCCGAGTGAGCGGGTGTTCGTGTTGCGTAACGGGCGTTGGCGTGCAAAATATACCCCCATCAACCCCGATCGCGTTACCTCGGGTGTTAACTTGGCGGAAAGTTTTGCGGTTCAATATGCCAACGATAAAAATGTTGATGTGGGTCTTATCCCGTGTGCGGATGGCGGTACCTGCCTCGATCAATGGACGGTCGGCGGTCTGTTGTTCGATCACGCGTGCTATATGGCGGAACTGGCTTCCCGTACGTCGACTATTGCGGGTGTGTTGTGGCATCAAGGCGAGTCGGATTGCTATCCGAACAAGTACCCGTACTATCAAGAGAAACTTACGGTTATTTTGGATGCGTTCCGTGAAAAACTCGGTTTGCACGATGTACCGTTTTTGCTTGGTGGTTTGGGAGATTTCCTCAAGGATTATCCCGATGACATATTTATACATTACCCGAAAGTCAACGAGTCGATCAAAGCGGTGGCGGCGTCCCGCCCGATGACGGGTTTCGTCTCGGCGGAAGGCCTCGGTGCCAACCCCGACAATCTGCATTTCAATGCGCAAGCACTGCGCGAGTTTGGCTTGCGGTATTACACAGAGTTTTTGAAATACGAGGATCCCAACAAGGTGTTCAGCGAGAAAACGAGTTTGGACGATGCGATTATCAAAACGGAATTGGAACACTTATAAGATGTTAAAAACACAGGTGGGGGAACTGCAATGCAAGTTGTATCTTTTATTTTGAGTGTCTTTGGCTTTGCGGCGTTTATCGGCGCTTCGCTTACTAAGGGCGATAAAATGAAACAGATCTTATTCTTGGTTTCGTGTGCCAATGTGCTGTATGCCTTGAGTTACTTAGCGGGTGGCAGCGGTATCAACGGTGCGGCGTCCTGCCTCTTGGGCGGCGTAATGGCGATCATCAACTATTTCTTTGATTCGAAGAATAAACCTGTTCCCAAATGGTTGATGCTGATCTATGCGGTTGCCGTAACAGCGCTGAATATTTATGTGGGCGGCGGTATTTCGTTGCTCGTGCTCTTGACATTGGTGGCGTGCTATATCTTTATTTTGTGTATCGGTCAAAAGGATGGTGCAAAGTACCGTTTCTGGACAATAGTCAACTTAACCCTGTGGAGTATTTACGATATTCTTTCCCATTCCTACGGCACGTTGCTTGCACACTTGGCGCAGGTGGCGTTTACGGTGGTCGGTATGGTCATTTACGACCGTAAAAAAATAGAGAAGTAATGAGGAGTGTGTAGTATGCAGGAACAAGTGGGAAACAAGGAACTCGCGTTGGAAGAAGTCCCCGCTGTGGTGGAGGAATCCGTAGTCCCGGCACAGGAGCAACCCGCAGCTCCGGCGGAAGATCCCGCAAAGGGTGTCGTTGGATTTGGTGCATTCTTTGGATTAAAGCTGTTGTTTGCCATCCCCGTTATCGGGTGGATCGCTTGCATCATTATGTCGTTTGCTCCCAAGCGTAAATCCCTCAAGAATTATGCGCGCGCTTTCCTTGCGTGGCTCTTGATCGGTTTTATCATTACAATGACGATCTTCGTCGCTATCGGCAATTTTGTTGCCCAACAAATTAATGGTATGATCGGCACGGAATTTGGCGGTATCGGTGAAATGGTCGGGATTATCTCGGATGTAAATCGGGGTGACTATTCGTCGCTGATCAAGCAAATGGGCGGTATGTTGGGCGAAGAATACCAAGATATTATTAATGAGTTGGGCAGCGGCGACTATAACGAGCTCATCGGTATGGTAAAAGACGGTGAGTACGAAGAGGTTTTAAATAACTTTGAGAAGGGCGAGTATCAGGGCTTGGTGGATAAGCTCGATAAGGATACGTATGATGCCTTGTTGGAAGAACTTGAGCAAGCCAAGGACGGCAATCCGTCCGAAATGTTGCAAGAATTACAAAATTTCGATCCCAGCGATCTTACTTCCATTTTTGAACAAGCGATGGGATCCTTGAACTAAGGGCCACATAACCGCCGAGAAATCGGCGGTTGTTTTTTTTGTGCAATAAGTGGCAAGTATGATACTGGTATGTATCGCACATTTTAATATTGGTTTCAACTTGAATAATGGTAGAGTATGTGATACACTTGCAGAGTGAGGTGAGCGTATGAAACTCAATTATAAACGCACAATTTTGATCGGATTTGCTTTTATGTCGATTCTTGCGTTTTGGCAATTTTACGACCAAGTCATCCCGTATGTGCTCGAAAATGTGTTTGGACTCAATACGTTTTCCGCCAACGCGATTATGTCCATCGATAATGTCCTTGCCATTTTTATGTTACCCTTGTTCGGTGCTTTGTCCGATAAAACGCGCACCCGCTTGGGCAAACGCACGCCGTATATCTTGTTCGGCACCATCGTCGCCGTTATTCTAATGGTGGTGTTGTCGCTGTTTCAAGAAGCGCAACATTTCACCGGTTTTACCGTTACCTTGATCGTGCTTCTCATTGTGATGGCAACCTATCGTACTCCCGCCGTCGCATATATGCCCGACGTTACGGAAAAACGTCTGCGCAGTGAAGCCAATGCGATTATCAACTTGGTTGGATATCTGGGCGGCATCTTCGCCACCGTGGTGATGATGTTCCTGCTGAAAAGTGATAAAAATGCAGCAGGGGAGACCGTGTACTCTGCTGATCAATCCTTTATCCCTGTCTACTTGGTCATCGCGGCGTTTATGCTCGTAGCGGTGTTGATTATGGTGCTGACTGTGCGTGAAAACCGCGTGTTGGCAGAAACGCATATTGTCGATGATGAACCTGCCGAATCCGACTCTCCTGTGGGCAAATTGACCCGCCCCGTGTTGCGTAGTTTGATTTTCATCCTGCTTTCGGTATTCTTGTGGTTTATGGCGTACAATGCAGTCACCACGGCGTTTTCGCGCTACTGCGTTGACCAGTGGAATGTGGACCTCGGCACCTCGTCGAGTTACTTGCTCACTGCTACCGTGTCCGCGATTGCCGCCTTTGTCCCCTTGGGGTTTCTCTCGCGCAAAGTCGGCCGTAAACGCGCCGTGTTGCTCGGCATCGCTTTGATGACGGTATGCTACGCTACCGCGATGTTCTTCACGCGTGAAACCCCTCTGATGTATTTGATCTTCGCTCTCGTTGGTATCGGCTGGGCGTCCATTAATGTGAACTCGTTCCCGATGGTTGTGGAAATGTGTACCGGTTCGCAAGTGGGTAGATACACCGGCCTGTATTACACATTCTCAATGGCGGCTCAAATCACCACACCGCTGTTGTCGGGTCTGCTCATTGATAAACTCGGTTTCGGCTATGCCGTCTTGTTCCCGTATGCGGTACTGTTTTCCGCACTGTCGTTCGTCACGATGCTGTGTGTCAAACACGGTGACGCGCGTCCCCAAAGTCTGTTGCCCGAGGAGGCGTAAAATATGATCGTTGCCATCGTAGCGGCCGTGATCGTGTTGCTGTTTTTGTATTTGCTTTTTCCGTCGCCGCGGCGCCATCCCGACCGCCGTTTACTCCAAGGACGGTACATTGCCCACCGCGGCTTGCACGGCTTGGAGGAGAACACCCCTGAAAATTCATTGGCGGCGTTTCGCGCCGCCATACAACACGGCTATGCGATTGAGATCGATATCCACCTCACCGCCGACGGTGAGGTCGTGGTGTTTCACGATGATGATACTGTCCGTATGTGCAGTGTGGACGGCAAACCGGAAGAGATGACACTTGCAGAACTGAAGAGGCTGCGCCTCGATGATACCGCCGAAACCATTCCCACTTTATCGGAGTGTTTGGCGCTGGTCGACGGGCAAGTGCCGCTGCTCATCGAGTTCAAATGCGGTGCCCGCACGTGCACGGCTTTGTGCGAAAAAGCAAACGAGCTTTTGAGCAATTATCGCGGTGCCTATTGTATCCAATCGTTTTTCCCGCTTGTACTGCGGTGGTACCGTCACCACCGCCGCGATATTTGCCGCGGTCAACTGTCGTCTGCCTTCCCGAAGGAAGAGCTACATAAGCAGTTGCTCGGTTGTTTACTGTTCAATTTTTTGGGTCGCCCCGATTTCGTGTCATACGACCATCGCTATGTGTCACACCCGTGTCGTCGGCTTTGCGCGTGGCTCGGTGCGTATCCCGTCGGCTGGACGTTTACCTCGCAAGAGGCCGTCGACCGTTGCCGCACGGCGTTCGGCACGTATATTTTTGAAGGCTTTGTGCCGCGTGAGGATGAGTGAATATGGCGGATTGGAAAATAATCGCCCGTATCCATAACGATTTTTCGGATAAATTCGGCATCCCGCGCCAAAGCGGTCTGGTGCCGTCCTTGCCGTCCACGATTGTGTTTGAAAAACCGTACCGCAACCGCGAAGCCCTGCGCGGCATCGAAGAATATTCGCATTTGTGGCTGTTGTGGCAGTTTTCACGGTCGCAACGAGGAGAGTGGAGCCCCACCGTGCGTCCGCCGCGTCTCGGCGGTAACCGTCGGATGGGCGTGTTTGCGACGCGTTCTCCGTTTCGCCCGAACCCCATTGGCTTGTCATCCGTCAAACTGCTTGGCGTGGAACACACCAAAGAACACGGCTCGGTATTGCACGTCGCAGGGGCTGATTTAATGGATGGCACCCCCATTGTGGATATCAAACCGTATCTGGCGTACACCGATTCCCACCCCGAAGCCGTGGGCGGTTTTGCCGATGACTTTGTGGATTACGGCCTTACCGTGGATATTGCCGAGGACTTGCTCGCTCGCGTCCAACCCGATAAGCGAGAAGTGCTCTTAGCCGTATTGCGGCAGGATCCGCGTCCGTCCTATCAACATGACCCCGAACGCGTGTATGCGATGGATTTCGGCCC
>JAZOBT010000101.1:0-8805 GCA_045596125.1 Acutalibacteraceae bacterium
GGTGTTGTAGCTTGTGAGCTATGCGGCGCTGATCTTGGTGCAGTTGCCGGTGCATGAATTTGCCCATGCGTGGGCGGCGGTGCGCTTGGGCGACAGTACGCCGCGGTGGCACGGTCGCATGTCGCTGAATCCGTTGCGTCACTTGGATTTGTGGGGGACGGTGCTGATCGTGCTGTTCGGGTTCGGCTATGCACGTCCCGTGCCGGTCAACCCCCGCAATTTTTCTAACCCGAAGCGCGATATGGCGCTCACAGCGCTCGCCGGCCCCGCTTCCAACCTTTTGATGGCACTGCTCTCGCTCGTGCTGTTCCGCGTGGTTTTGCTGGTGACTGACAGTATTACGGTGGCGGTCATCGCACGCATTGTGTTGGTAAATGTGTTCGCGTCGGTCAACCTGAGTTTGGCGGTGTTCAATCTGTTACCCATCCCGCCGCTGGATGGCTACCGCATCTTCGGTGCGCTGTTGCCCGCACGGTGGACATTTTATATGGATCAATATCATCAGTATTTCCGCTTGGGTATAATACTGTTGATCGCGACGGGCGCTTTGAGCACGCCGCTACGTTTTCTCATCGGTTTCTTTGGAAACCTGTTGTGCACCATCGTGGGATTGCCGAGATTCTTTTAAGGATGTGTGGTATGGAAATCTCTTATAAACTGGCGGATTTTGAAGGCCCGCTGGATCTTCTGTTGCACTTGGTGCAAAAGAACAAACTGAATATTTACGATATTCCCATCCACGCGTTGCTGGAACAGTATATGGAGGCCATCCAAACCATGCAACAGATGGATATGGAAGTGGCAACCGAGTTTTTGGATATGGCGGCGCGTTTGGTGCAGATCAAGTCCGCGATGTTGCTGCCTCGCCACGAAGAAGGCGACGAAATGCGCCAACAGTTGACGGGCGAATTGATCGAGTATCAGTTGTGCCGTGAAGCCGCACAGCGGATGCAAAAGCAATGCATCGGCGGCGACCTGTTCGTGCGTTTGCCGCTGGAACTGGAGCCCGATTATACATATCGCCGCAACCACCGCGCGGAGGAATTATTAGACGCGTATCTTTCGGCGGCGGGTCGCGGCAAACGAAAGTTGCCGCCGTCACCGCAGGCGTTCCACAGTATTGTGGCGCGCACGATCGTGTCGGTCTCCTCCAAGATCGCGTTTGTGTTGCGCAAATTGCGGCCGGGCCATCGTGTGTCGTATCACGCGTTGTATGACGGCGCTCGCAGTAAATCGGAATTGGTCGCCACGTTTTTGGCGGTACTGGAATTGATCAAGGGCAAGCGTATCCGCGTGGACGGCGAGGGGAAGAGCCAACGCGTCACCTTATTGGATGCGCCCGAGGGGAGTGAACAAATCGATGGAATTTAAAGAATATCGCGCCGCGATGGAGGCCATACTGTTTGCAAACGGGGAACCCGTCTCTGCCGCGCGATTGGCGGAAGTGCTGGAACTGGATGCAGATACGGTACACCGCATTGCGGCGGATCTAATGAGTGAGTTGCTCGCGCGAGGCGGCGGTATTTATATGGTGAAATTGGACGATCAGTACCAGTTGTGCACCCGCAAGGAATATGCCGATGCGGTGCGTCGCTCGCTGGATATTCGGCGCAACACGCCGTTGTCGCAAGCGGCAATGGAAGTGCTCGCAATCGTCGCGTACAACCAACCCGTCACCAAAGCGTTTATCGAACAGGTGCGCGGTGTGGATTGCAGCGCGGTCATTCAAGGGTTGATGCAAAAAAATCTCATTGAGGAACAAGGTCGTTTGGAACTGCCAGGTCGTCCGCTGTTGTACGGTACCACACCGGTATTTCTGCGGTGTTTCGGTGTGTCGGGATTGCAAGAACTCCCGCCGCTCCCGCAGCAGCAGGAAGATGCCCGTATGGTGGAAACGACACTGGAAGAGATCATTGAGCAATCGGAAAACAACGGGGAGTGAACGCCGTGTGGAGCGTAATCGGGTATAGTTTGCTTGCGCTGTTGGGGTTGCTTGTACTGCTGTTGTTGGTGCCCGTGTTCGTGCGGGTGCAATACCGCGAAGAACTGACGGTGTGCGTGCGGGTGTGGGGGATCCCCGTGTATCGGTTTCCCAACGCCAAGCTGCGCCCGCCGCAGACGGACAAGCCTAAAACGACGGCGAGGAAGCAACCGAATACGATGCTCACCGATCTGTCACAGCGATTAAAGACGGACGGTGTGCGTGCGGTGGCGGAAGAAGTGCAAGCACTCGCGCGTATCGCAGGCGGTGCGGCACGCCGCGTGTTGCGGGCGATCACGGTGCGGCGATTGCAACTGCAGTTGATCGTCGCTTCGTGCGATGCGGCAACCACGGCACAGGATACGGGGCGCATCTGCGCGGTACTGTATCCCTCTCTCACGGCGATACAATCGGTGGTGCGCATTCGCAAACGGGAGGTAACCGTCACCCCCGATTATTTGGCGGAGCAAGGGCGTGTCACGGCAGAGGTCACGGGGCACGTGATCCCGCTTCGTATTCTATGGGCAGCTTTGTGCGCGGTGGTGTCGTATGGCGCTCTGCGTTCTCATAACAACGGCAAGGAGGAACTTCAAAATGGACAATAAAGTGCAAGAATTGATGGGGGTTTCCATTGATAAGATTCGCGAGATGGTGGATGTCAGCACCGTGATCGGTGAACCGATGACGTTGGCAGACGGCACCACGCTGATCCCTGTGTCGCGCGTGTCCTACGGCTTTGCGACAGGTGGCTCGGATCTGCCCACCAAAGGAACGCAGGAGTTGTTTGGCGGCGGTGGCGGCGCGGGTATCAACATCATTCCTATCGCGTTTTTGGTGGTGTCGGACGGTAATGTGCGTGTACTGCCGATGGTGGCATCGCCCGATACGTTTAACCAAGTGGTGAATATGGTGCCGGATGTTGTGAATAAGATCGGCGATCTGTTCTCTAAGGGCAAGGATAAGAAATAATTCCTTTGTGCCGCGCATACCCTCGTAGTGAACGGGGGAGTGCGTAATGAAACGGATGATGGGATTACTGTTGGCGGTAGTGATGCTGTGTGGGCTTTCGTTTTCGGCGGGTGCCGCCGAACGTCCCGCATCGCTGTCGTCGTTGTCGGCGGTGTTGTATGAACCGCAATCGGGACGGGTGCTGTATGCCAAGGATGCCGATACACGGCGTCCGATGGCAAGCACCACCAAGTTGATGACCGCACTGGTGGCGGTGGAGCATTTGGATATCAGCGATACGGTCACCGTGCCCGAAACGGCGGTGCTGGTGGAAGGTACGGCGATGGGACTGCGCGGCGGCGACGAAGTTACCGTGCGCGATCTGCTTACGGGGCTGTTGCTCTCGTCGGGCAACGATGCTGCGAATACGCTGGCGTTGCTGACGAGCGGGTCACTTCCCGCGTTTGCCGCGCTGATGAATGCCAAGGCGGCAGAACTCGGAATGTCACGTTCCGTGTTTGTCACGCCGTCAGGCTTAGACGAGGGAGACCACGGATCCACCGCACGCGATATGGCGCTATTGGGCGCGGCGGTGCTGAAGCAACCGTTGCTTGCCGAACTGTGTGCTACCAAAGAGGCGACGGTATATATCAACGGTAACCCTATCACGGTGAGCAATCATAATCGATTGTTGCGATTGTATGACGATGCTGTCGGCTTAAAAACGGGGTTTACCAAAAAATCCGGTCGCTGTCTTGTCTCGGCGGCAACGCGGGATGGGGTCACGCTGGTGGTGGCATCGCTCAACGGCGGTGACTATTGGAATGATCATATGGCGCTGTATGAGTACGGTTTTTCGCTGGTGGAAGCGGTCGTGCCGCCGACACCGTCCTTGCCGACGGTAGCGGTGTGCGGCGGGGAAAGCGATACCGTATCGCTGACAGCTCCCACGCCCGAGGCGGTGGTGCTCCAAAACGGCGAAGCGGCGCGTGTGACCTATGAATGGGAATTGCCGCGGTTTGTGTGGGCGCCCGTGCAAGCGGGGGACACGCTCGGCACATTGTGTTATAAAGTCGATGACCGTGTGCTGGCGCAAGTATCGCTGATGGCGAGCGCGTCGGTAGCACAGCGGGCGGCGGTGCCGTTTCGCGAGCACTGGCGGCGGCGAATTGAACAGTTATTTGATGTGGTATTAGGGTGAGAGAATATGGCAATGGTACGGATACAAAAATTGCTGGCCGATCGCGGTGTGGCATCGCGGCGGAAAGCGGAAGAACTCATTGAGCAAGGGGTCGTGCGTGTCAACGGGCATCCCGTGCGATTGGGGGATAAAGCGGATGACCGCAAGGATATTATCACGGTACGCGGCAAGCGCGTTGCGGCGGCGGAAGCGCCGATGTACTTGATGTTGCACAAACCGCGCGGTTACGTCACCACGATGAGCGACGAAAAAGGGCGTAAGTGCGTGGCGGATCTGGTGCGGGACGTCGGGGTGCGTGTGTATCCCGTCGGACGGCTCGACCGTGATTCAGAGGGATTGTTGCTCTTGACAAACGACGGCGATTTTTCCAATGCGATGATGCATCCCGCGGCGCACGTGCCCAAGCGGTATCGCGTGACACTGCGCTCGGAAGTCACCGCCGAACATATCGTGCGCTTAAAAGAGGGCATCCTCTTGGATGGCAAGCGCACGTTACCGGCGGAGGTGCTGGTGGTATCGCAACAAGAAGCAAGCGCGCAGTTGCCGCCGCGCACAGTGCTGGAAATTACGATCTACGAAGGGCGCAACCGTCAGATACGGCGTATGTGCGAAGCGCTGGACTTGGATGTGATTCGGTTAAAGCGCGTGGCGTTCGGCGGTATCAAACTCGGTATGCTGGCGGCGGGCAAATGGCGGCAGTTAGACCCGCGTGAGGTGCGCACATTGGTGCAGGCCTCTAAGGTAGAGAAGAAGATCGCCGCCGAGTACATTAAAAGCGGAAAAGGACGTCGATGATATGTTTACGATTTTACCGGCTGATACCGTCAAAACAGCGCGACTTGCACAACGCGAGGGTGTCGAAGGTGCGGTGTTTGCTTTGATACTGACGGTAGGAGAAGAAGAATGTGGTTACGCATTGTACCGTGTGGAACGCGATACGGCGGAACTCGTGTGTCTGCGTTCGCAGGAGTCCGACCTTGAGGAATGGTTGGTGCGTGCGGTGCTCAACGCCGCCGCCAACCGCAATGCGCTCACTGCGCGGTGCACCGATCCTGCGGTGTTTCCGCTGTTGCAACGCTTGGGATTTGCGGCGAATAACGGAGGGTATGAAGTGTTCATTCCCGATTTCTTCAACCGCCCGTGTTGCGGTGCCTGAAAATGCCAATAAATAGCCGATTTTTTTGTTTTTTATAGCGCAGAGTACTTGTTTTTTTAAGTCAACTGCGCTATACTGTTATCATAAATTATAATGGCGTAGGATTTGGTTTTATTCTGTGTCGTTTGGAGGTTATAAGAATGGGTAAGCAGGCATCGCAGGCGCGTAAGTGCTTGGAACAGTTGTTTGATGCGGGCACGTTCGTGGAAGTGGACCGCTTGATGCGTGACGGCGAAAACGATGTGCCGGTTGTGTGCGGATATGGTTTGATCAACGATGCGGCGGTATACGCCTTTGCACAGGATAAATCCGTTTGCAACGGTGCTGTCGGCAAGGCGCACGCCGCCAAAATTCAATCGATCTACCGTTTGGCGGCACAGAACGGAGCTCCCGTTGTCGGCGTGTTCGACAGTGACGGCGCCCGCCTCGGTGAAGGAATCGACGCGATGGATGCCATTGCCGAAATTATGGCGACCGCCAATGAGCTTTCGGGTGTTGTGCCGCAGGTGGCGGTTGTCGCGGGTGCGTGCATCGGTTCGTCGGCGTTGATCGCCGCGGCGGCGGATGTGGTCATTGCGGTGGAAGACGCCGAATATCGCTTGAACGTGGGCGATGAGAACGCCAAAGCCGATGTGATTGCCGCGGATGCGGATGAAGCGTTGGCGAAAGCACGTCAGTTGCTTGGCTATTTCCCGCAAAACAACCTGTCTGCTGCGCCGATCTACGAAGTGGCGGAATCGGCTGTCGCCGTACCCGCTTCTTCCAAAGAAACGGCGGCGTTTCTGGCGGATGACGGTTCTTTGTTCCCGTTGTATGGCGATGAAGTTGCCGCTTTGGCACGCATCAACGGCGTGGTGTGCGGTATCGTGACCTTGGCGGGGGAGAGCATTTCTTGCTGTGCCGCCGCGCGTGCCGCTCGTTTTGTGCGGTTGTGTGACAGCTTTACATTGCCGATCGTTACCGTGGTGGATGCTGAAGGCTTCGCTTGCCTGAAAGGCGCGGCACGCGTGTGCCAGGCGTATACCGAAGCGACCACGGCGAAGATCACGTTGCTTGTCGGTAAAGCGTACGGCCCCGTGTACATCGCGGTGGCGGGTAAAGCCGCGGGCGCGGATGTCGTGCTCGCGTGGGAGGACGCTTCGGTGTCTGCCTTGAAACCCGAAACCGCCATCCATATTTTGTGGAAAGACCGCTTGGCGGAGATGCAAGATCCCAAGACCGACCGTGCGGCGCTCTCGGAAGAATACCGTAAAACGTGTTGCAACGCGGAACTCGCCGCGGGTCAGGGTGCACTGACCGATATTGTCGCTCCCGAACAAACGCGTACGGCGCTCGCCGCTTACTTTGAGATGCTTTCGGGCAAACGCGTCAGCAAGTTGCCCAAGAAGCACGCGAATATTCGTCTGTAATGGTCGGTGCTGTTTAGCGGCACGGCGTGAAATACAAAGGAAAGGTTGCTGTCAACAATGAAAAGATTTAATATTACGGTTAATGGTAAAGCATACGATGTACAAGTCGAAGAGATTGGCGGTTCTGCTCCCGTAGCAGTGGCTCCTGCTCCTGCTGCTCCCGCGGCCGCTCCCACACCTGCGGCTGCTCCTGCTCCTGCGGTAGCACCCGCTCCTGCGGCGGCACCCGCCGAGGCTCCTGCTGCCGGCACCGAAACGGTGACCGCTCCCATGCCGGGCACCATCGTCAGCATCGCGGTATCGGCGGGTCAGTCGGTCAAATCGGGTGATGTTTTGCTCGTATTGGAAGCGATGAAAATGGAAAACGAGATCATGGCACCGCGTGACGGTGTTGTCGCGGGCGTGCATGTCAACAAGGGTGACAGCGTGGACTCGGGTAAGGCGCTTATCTCGTTGCAATAATTGCGTGGCCACGTGAACGAAAGGACTGATTGGATTGGCAAAGATCGGCATTACCGAAACGATTTTACGTGACGCGCATCAGTCGCTGATCGCTACTCGTATGACGACAGAAGATATGTTGCCCGCGCTTGAAATGCTGGATGATATCGGCTATCACTCGCTGGAGTGCTGGGGCGGCGCGACGTTTGACTCTTGTTTGCGTTTTTTGGGTGAAGACCCGTGGGAGCGTTTGCGCACCTTGCGTAAGTATCTCCCTAAAACGAAATTGCAGATGTTGTTCCGCGGCCAGAATATGCTCGGCTACCGCCACTACGCCGATGACGTTGTGGAGTATTTCGTGCAAAAATCGGTTGCGAACGGCATTGATATTATCCGTATTTTTGATGCGCTGAACGATATTCGCAACTTGGAAACCTCTATCAAAGCCGCGAAGAAAGAAAAGGGCGCCCACGTGCAGGTGGCGGTTTCGTACACCACCGGTCCCGTGTATGATACGGAATATTTCGTTAATTATGCGAAAAAATTGGAAGAAGCGGGTGCGGATTCCCTTTGCATTAAAGATATGGCGGGCCTGCTGGTGCCGTACACCACCTACGATCTGGTGCGCGAGATCAAGAAAGCCGTCTCCATTCCCGTGCAGTTGCACTCGCACTTTACCGCGGGTATCGCGGATATGGTGCTGATGAAGGGTATCGAAGCGGGTGCCGATGTGATCGACACGGCGCTCTCTCCCCTCGGTATGGGTACGTCTCATCCCGCTACCGAGTCGATGGTCGCCGCTTTGGCGGGTACCGAGTACGATACCGGCTTGGATCTCATCAAGCTCAACGAAGTGAGCAAGTACTTCCACACCTTGCGTGATAAGTATTTGCAAAACGGCCAGCTCAACCCGAAGATGTTGGAAGTGGATACCAAGGCACTCATCTATCAAGTGCCGGGCGGTATGCTCTCGAACCTCGTCAGCCAGTTGAAGCAGGCGGGCCGCGAAGATCAGTTGGAAGAAGTGCTTTTAGAAGTGCCGCGCGTGCGTGCCGATGCCGGTTACCCGCCGCTGGTTACTCCCTCCTCGCAGATCGTGGGCACGCAAGCCGTGTTCAATATCATCGGCGGCGAGCGGTACAAAATGGTCACCAAGGAGTTCAAGGGCTTGGTGCGCGGTGAATACGGAGCTACTCCTGTGGCGATCGATCCCGCGTTTGTGAAGAAGATCATCGGGGATGAGCAAGCCATCGCTTGTCGTCCCGCGGATATGCTCGCTCCCGAATTGGATAAAATGCGTGACGAAATGAAAGAATGGTACGAGCAGGAAGAGGACGTGCTGACCTATGCGCAGTTCGGTCAAGTTGCTGTGAAATTCTTTGAAAAGCGTCGCAATGAGAAATATCACATTGATGGTGTGCACCTCAATGAAGAGGAGAAAGTCCATCCTGTGTAATAGCCGAAGGGAACCGAACTTCCCACCGCCCACAGGGCGGCTTTTCGGCATAAGCCTTGTCTCGTCGCTTGAAATACACCCGTATATCGGCACTCCTCGACGGCGTTTCTGCGCGAAAAGCCGCTCCTGCGGGTTGCTTGCAAGTCAAAAGCAAGAATTTGACTTGTAGCTAGGCTTGTGAGCAATGAAATACTTTGTGTATTTCGAGTGAGC
>JAZOBT010000102.1:0-5095 GCA_045596125.1 Acutalibacteraceae bacterium
AGTTCTGGAACACCATCGCGATATCGCGATCTTTGGGAGCTACGTCGTTGACCATACGGTCGCCGATGTACAACTCACCGCTGGTGATCTCTTCCAAGCCGGCGATCATACGCAGGGTCGTGGTCTTGCCGCAACCGGAAGGACCGACGAAGATGATGAATTCCTTGTCTTTGATTTCCAGATTGAAATCGGAAACCGCGACAACGCCGCCGGGATACTTTTTGTAAATGTTTCTCAAAGATAAGCTTGCCATTTGTTGACCTCCACCTTTACTTTTCAATAACACTCGCGGGACACACATTCCCACGCTGTACCATACTACCTTATTTTAACAGATTGTTTGTGTTTTTACTATTCCCATAATGCACAAACTTTTGCCCACAAGGTTATGGATATTGAACAAAATTTGTCGTTTTGACAAGATCGGACAACTCTTCCTCCGTAAGCGGGCGTACTTCGCCCTCCGAAAGCGTGGGATCCAACACAAGAGAGCCCATAGAAATGCGCTTGAGCCAGTTCACTCCACGATCAATGGTGCCGAACATCCGCTTGATCTGGTGATACCGCCCCTCTGTGATGGCGATCTCCCAAAGAGGCTCGTTTCCGTCCTCGATAAGCTTCAAACTTGCCGGGCGGCAAGGCGTACCGTCTGCTAAGAGGATTCCCTGTGCAAAAGCACGGCAATGTTCCTCGGTGATCGCACCATCCAGTCTTACTAAATAGCGTTTTGTAATGTCACTCTTAGGTGCTAGCAACCGATGCGCGAACTCGCCGTCATCGGTAAGCAACACCAGACCGACCGTGTCCTTGTCCAAGCGTCCCGCAGGAAACAACCCCTTGCGCTGAAGCGCAGGGGGCACCAGATTCAACACCGTCGGTGCTTTAGGATCGCGCGAGACACACAGCAGACCTGCCGGTTTGTTCATCATCAAATAGGCGAATCGTTGATACACCAGCGGTTTGCCCGCTACGGTTACGGCACAAGTCTCTTCAATTTTGCGGGCAGGGTCGCGGCAGACAACGCCGTCTACCGTTACCAAGCCCTTGCGAATGAGACGCACGGTTTCGCTCCGACTGAGCGTACCTTGCGAGGCAATCATTTTATCCAGTCGCTGTGCCATTCATTTTCGACTCCTATTGTGTGATAAGCGGCACCTGTTTTCCCTCGGGATCGGCCGCCGTGATATCGCCCGCCACAACACGGTCGCGATATACATACATATGCGCCCACACCGTACCATCGGTTTGCGCATTGGTAACGGTATAGGTGTACAACTTCACGCGTTTGCCGCAATGCTTTAACAAGCTGAGTCCCGACGGCGTTTGCAATGCTTCATACGTGGTCAGCGCCGCATCCGGATCATCGGGTAACCGGATCTCCTCCACCGTTTCACTCTCGAGAAGCACTTCGTGCCCCAGATCGTGCAACAACGCAACGCGTTCTTCAGCGGAGGTGACCTTGAAATCCAACGGTTTACCCGCCACGGCACCGCTCTTCGGTGCAGAAGCCGCCACAACGACGGCGGCAACCACGGCAACAAAGCTCGTTAGCCCGAAAGCGAGATGTTTACGGTCGGTTTTTACGGAAAAGACAAACATTCTACACACACCCTGTCCCCATTTAGTGGTACAGTATATGTGCTGTAAACGCGCAATATTACAGACAAATCAGTTCTTTGGGTGAATGGGTGAGGTTACGATATCCCTCGGCGGTGATCAGCGCCATATCTTCAATACGGACACCAAACCGCCCCGCCACATAGATGCCGGGTTCCACCGTAACCACGTGGCCTGTGCGCAGCACTTTCCCTTGTGCGGCGCGGGACAAACGCGGTTCTTCGTGAATTTTAAGACCAACGCCGTGACCCGTAGCATGACCGAAACAATCGCCGTAACCGGCTTGCTCAATCACCGTTCGTGCTGCGGCATCGGCATCCACGCACGAAACGCCCTCGCGCAGAATATCCAGTGTCGCTTGTTGTGCTCGCAAAACCGTATTATAGACGTGTTTCTGCTCGTCGCTGACCGCGCCAATGGCAACCGTGCGCGTCATATCGGAATGATATCCGTCTACCACCGCACCGAAATCCATCGTGAGCAATTCGCCGCAGCACAACGGCTTATCCGACGGGATGCCGTGAGGGAGCGAACCATTTTCACCCGATACCACGATGCAATCGAACGCCATTTTCTCCGCACCGTGACGACGAATGAAAAACTCCAGCTCAAGGGCCACCTCGCGTTCGGTGACGCCCTCACGAATATAGTTCAAAATATGATCAAAACCCGCCTCGGCAATCGCTTGCGCTTGTTCGATCTTAGCGATCTCCCCCGGCGTTTTGATCTCGAGCAATTCGGACAACCACTCGTCCAACTCGTTGCCGAGGGAAACAGCAGGAAGCGTTTTGCAAAAGCTTGTGTAGCGCGAAAGCGTAGTCTTATCCGATTCCACCAGCAGCGTATGCACATTGTGCTGTTGCATAAGTGCGGCAAGCTCAGGAGCAAGATCCTTGATCATACGGCACTGCGCACCTTGCACGGTTTGCTGCGCCATTTCAAAATAGCGAAAATCCGTGAGGAAATACGCTTCGTCTTTGGTTAACAGAATCCAACTGCCGCCCGAGGGGTACGACGTAAGATAGCGCACGTGATACGGTGCGTTAATAAGCGCTGCGGTATCGGCGGGCAATCGTTCTGCCAGTCTTTTTAAGCGGGCGTTCACAGACATTCCTCGCTTTCATACAATTTCTGTAACGTGACGGCATCCTCGGCTTGCGTGCCGTCAGACTCGCAAATAAACGTGGGATGCAACCCTCGCTCACGCACCAGTTGCATCAGCGGGGCGGGTTCGGGACCGTACACCGCATCCGCAAAGGTGAGATGGCGTTTTTCGCCGCCTTTGGTATACTCGATCTTTGAAAAATGAGCGTGGAATTCCGCGCCGCGTGCCGTACCCAAAGCATCGTTCAAACGGTCCAGCACAGCAGAGAATGCCTCACGCGAATTAAGCCCCCCCAGCGTGCGGCTGTTGAGATGACCGAAATCGATACACGGGAGAAAGCGTTCGTCGATACTGCAAAACGACAACACTTCTTCCAAGTCCCCGAGTTGGTTGATCTTACCCATTGTTTCGGGGCAGATGCGCACGTGGGACAAGCCCTCAGCATCCAACGCTTCTTGCGCACGACGCAATGTAGTCATCGCCAGTTGCGTTGCATCCGCACGGGACAAGCCACCCAAACCGCCCGGATGCACGACGATACGCTCGCCGCCCATCCGCGTCACCGCGCGGGCGCTCTCCAAAATATAGCGTATGGAGTTATCGCGCTTTTCGGGGTCGGCAGAGGCGAGTGAAATGAAATACGGCGCGTGCAAGGATATCGCAATATCGTGTTGTTTTGCGGCATCGCACATCACACGAGCGGTATCTTCCAACACCCGCACGCCGCGGCCGCATTGGTATTCATAGGCGGTAAGCCCCAGCGAACGCAACCACGCGGGGGCTTGCACTGTGGCTTTGTTGCCTGCGGCATAAAACGAATCGCTGTTTCCTGCCGGACCGAATCTCGCGTTCATCGGTTTTCCTCCTTCAAACGACGACGGATGGGCTTTTCCCACCGCCGACGCAGTTGCAAAAAGGGCTTGCCGTGTTCTTTTTGAATGGGTTCAAGAAGAATACAAGGTACCCCCCCTAAGTTTGCCCCCAAAATATCAGTAAACACTTGATCTCCTATAGCGGCACACTGTTTCCGCGGCAATTTGAGACGCCGTGCCGCCCGCCAAAACCCAATGGGAGACGGTTTACAAGACAATGAAATGTGACGCAGACCCAATTTATCGGCAAACGGTGCCACACGCCATTCCCATGAGTTGGAGACAACCGTGAGGGCAATGCCCGCTTCCCGCATCATTTTTAACCACGCGGCAACATCATCGGATAAATGTTGACTGCCGTGAGTGGTTAACGTATTATCCACATCCAACAACAAGCCGCGCACACCCAACGTTTCAAGGTCTTGCAACGTGATGTCGGTAATGCGGTTTCGATATAAACGAGGATATAACAGCGCCATGCGACGACTCCTTTCGCGTGTAAAAACAAAAAACGGGCGCACAGCGCCCGTTCTCTGATTATTTGAACTTTCTCTTACGAGCAGCCTCGGACTTCTTCTTACGACGTACGGAAGGCTTCTCATAATGCTCACGCTTGCGTACCTCAGCGAGGACGCCGGAGCGAGCGCAGGATTTCTTCCAACGGCGCAACGCGCTGTCCAGAGATTCGTTCTCTTTGACCTTGACCTCTGACATTCTTATTCCCTCCCTCCGCCTGATAGCAGGGGTTTATTTGTAATCATAACGATACCCATTGAGTATACACCAGAATATCGTTTCCGTCAAGACTTTTTTTGAAAATCTTATTACGGCTTCACAACGATGTTGACAAGTTTGCCCGGAACGTACAGCTCTTTGACCACCGTTTTGCCTTCTACTTCGACGGCAACGCGCTCCTGCGCCTTCGCCGCAGCGATGACGGTCGCGGCATCGTCGGCAGCGCCGACCACGATGCGGGCGCGGATCTTGCCGTTGACCTGTACCGCGATCTCCACCGTATTCTCCACGCATTTCGCGGGGTCGTACTGCGGCCACGGACGGTAGGCAAGCTCTTCCGTGTTGCCGAGCATCTCCCAAAGTTCCTCCGTCGCGTGCGGAGCAAACGGGTTGAGCAGCTGCACCAGTACGCCGAACTCGGCGCGGTTGGCACCGCCGTGAGCACCGAACTCGTTGAGCAGCGCCATCATTGCGGCGATCGCCGTGTTGAACTTCAGACCTTCGATGTCGTCGCCGACTTTGCGGATGGTCTTGTGGATGACGCCTTCCAGTTCGGGACGGATGGTGTCGCCCTCAAGCAGATTGTCGTACAGATTCCACACGCGCTCGAGGAAGCGGCGGACGCCGCGGATGCTGTCGCTCGACCACGGAGCGGCCTTCTCGAAGTCACCGATGAACATCTCGTACAGGCGCAGCGTGTCGGCACCGTATTCCCTGACGATATCGTCGGGATTGACGACGTTGCCGCGCGATTTGGACATCTTCT
>JAZOBT010000103.1:0-3688 GCA_045596125.1 Acutalibacteraceae bacterium
CTTCGTGCGCCTTATAAAAATTCGCGAATATCGATTGCCAACTGTTCTTCCAAATTAATGAGACGCTTTGTAATATCTTTGGAAAACTCATCGGCTGCGGCATATTGATTTAAATAGCGATTCAGCGATTTTACGCCCATATTGCATCCATCTGTCATCAAATCCGCGATCGTCGCATCGGATTCGTTGAGTACCAATTTCATATTAGTTTTCATCCACGACATACTTTTCGCAATGGGATTAGGCTCCTTACCATCGTCTTGGAAACGATCCAATTGCTCTTGGATCTCTTTGCTCAACGTTTCGTGTTCTTTCTTACACTCTACTAACCGCTTTTTGAGTTTTTCATTACTGACATAGTCGCGCACATCATCAATGGAGGAAATGCCCATTTTGGCACCTGCATCACATTCACGGAGCAATTTAATGGTATCTTGTTCAATCATATTCATCCCGCCTTTCACTATACAGTGTGCCGCAGAATACGGATATTATACAAAACCATCGTTACACTACTCGACCCACTCGACGTAATGGTAACTCTCCAAGATTTGAAAATACCGCGCCAATCGCTCATACAACGGATGCGCCTCTTCACCAAAATGTTTATCCACCAACCGTCCCAGTTCTGTGATCGTCTTGGCACCATCCAGTAACGGCCACACAAAGCTACCGAACTTATCCAAATGGACATAGCTGACACGCGGACGTCCAAAACACCGTTGTGCCAACCAATTGACCCAACCTGTATTTTCAATTTCGAATGTCACCATACCATCGGCATCCGTCGTCCATTTCAGCGAGGCGACCCGCACAGGAACGCGCTCAAGATAGTTTTCAGAAGCGTTGTTTTTCTTTTTCATTTCAGCTTTGTTCCTTTTCTTTCTTCCACACGCTGAATTTAAGCAATCCCAAAATCACAACCGCAAACACTGCGAGACTTCCTACAGCCGACGCCCACGGTGGCAAGTTTAACAGGCCCGAGATATCCAACAGTTCGCTGACGCCAAACACGGCAAGCAACGCAAGCACGATACCCACCAAGCCTTCGCCTGCGATCATACCTGAGCAGAACAAAATACCGCGATTGATGATACCGGTTTTCTTTTTGCCGTCTTTCATACGATCAAACGCCAAGCGCACTAAGCCACCCACCATAATGCACGCATTCAACTGCACCGGCAGGTAAACACCGATGGCAAACGGCAGCACGGGGATACCGATAATTTCTACTACTACCGCCAGGCACACACCAATGAAAATAAGTCCCCACGGCAAATTGCCGCCCATAATACCTTCGATCAGCATTTTCATCAGCGTCGCTTGCGGTGCACCCAGCTCTTCCGAGCCGAATCCCCACGCGCTATCCAGCAAATACAGTGTCGCGCCGATCGCGAGCGCCGAGGCAACCACACCGATCAATTCACCGATCTGCTGTTTTTTCGGTGTAGCTCCCAGCAGATAGCCCGTTTTCAAGTCTTGCGAGGTATCGCCCGCAATAGCCGCTACAATGCAGATAATCGAGCCAATAGCGATGGCGGCTTGCATCCCTGCGGCACCCACTTCTCCGGTCACTTTCAAAATGAGCGTTGCGATCAACAAAGTAGCAATTGCCATTCCCGAAACGGGGTTATTGCTGCTTCCTACCAAACCAACCATTCGCGAGGAGACGGTGGCAAAGAAAAAGCCGAAGATCACCACAACCACCGCGCCGATAAACGAAACGGGAATAGCGGGAATCAACCACACCGCCAGCGTTAGTACCAAGATAGCGATCAGTACGATTTTGATATTGATATCCTGTTCCGTGCGCGCGGTGCTCGCTTCGGAATTGACAGCGATTCCTTTGATGGCATCGCGGAAGGTGCGAATGATGAGCGGCAACGATTTGATCAAACTGATAATGCCGCCTGCTGCCAGTGCACCTGCACCGATGTACCTCACATAGGTGCCCCAAATACTACTCGCACCGCCCGCGGCAAACAGTTCTCCGATGGTTTGTGTACCGGGGTACAGAATGATACCACTGCCGAAAATGACGATCATCGGAATAAGAACCAACCAGCTCACCAAGCCACCTGCAAACATATAGGAGGAAATGCGCGGACCGCAGATGTATCCTACGCTCATCACCGCGGGATAGATCTGTGTACCGAACGCTGCGGGATAGGTTTTCGTTGTACCCTGTAACGATATTTCACCCGGCACCGCTTTGAGGCCATCCACAATAAATTTAATAAAAGCTGCAAACCCCATACCCGCAAACACAGTCGAAGCATTGGCACCGCTCGACTCGCCCGCCAGCATCACCTCAGCACAGGCTTGTCCTTCGGGGTATGGCAAAATGCCGTGTTCCCGCACGATAAGCGCATTGCGTAACGGCACCATAAAGAATACGCCAAGCAGACCGCCGATGAGCGCGATCAAGGTGATTTCCAACAAACCCGGTTTTTCCATCACGTCATCGCGTGCCCATAAAAACAAGGCGGGCAACGTAAAAATGGCACCCGCCGCCAGCGACTCACCCGCCGAACCAATGGTCTGCACCAAATTACTCTCCAGAATGGAGTTTTTAC
Source organism: Acutalibacteraceae bacterium (assembly GCA_045596125.1). Classification (GTDB taxonomy): domain Bacteria; phylum Bacillota; class Clostridia; order Oscillospirales; family Acutalibacteraceae; genus RGIG3009. The sequence continues at coordinate 2,577 of JAZOBT010000103.1, forward strand.
GCATAATAACACGGATAACGCCCATGCCGATTACAGCCGCGGGGATGGAAGCGGATACCGTCATCCCCACACGCAAACCCAAATAAGCGTTCGCCGCACCGAATATTACCGCCAAAATCACACCCATGATCACGGAAGTGACCGTCAACTCCGGTGTGATCTTATGAGCAGGAATATACGGCTGGAATTCTTTTCGTTCTTCCATACGACTCTTCCTTTCTTCTGTGGTAAGCACAACATTGTATAGTATACCATGTGCCGTTTTTTGTGTCAATAAAACCGGAAACGACAATTACTGGTACTCCTCTTGACAAATGTGGGTAAAATTGCTAAGTTTATAGAAGAATACTATAAAAGGGAGCGATTGGTATGGTTCAGATCGATAAGATTAGTGAAACATTGCATCGTTTGGTTATTCCTTATAAGGATATCTCAACCACTGTATACTTGTTAAAAGACCTGACGGTGTAATTATTTTTGACACTGCCACCACCGCCGAAGATATTGACGCGTATGTATTACCTATGCTAAACGAGGTAGGCGTTGCGCCGGAAGCGGTAAAATACATTTTTATTTCTCACGATCACCGCGACCACGCCGGCGGTATCGCACGGGTACTCGAAGAATACCCCGACGCTTGCCTTGTGACACAAAGTAAACGGCTGCACGCGGCATACGGCAACTACCGCCTTCTCTCTCCCAAAGAAAACGACCTTTTGCTCGACACCTATCGTGTAATCACCATTCCCGGGCACACCGCCGACAGCAGTGCATTACTTGACACGTGCACGAACACGCTCATCACGGGTGACTCTTTACAATTGTACGGCATCTACGGCTCTGGCGATTGGGGTGCCAACATCACGTTTTCCACAGAACATTTGGCGGCGATTGAAAAGGTACGTGCCCTTCAGGTGGATGCCATCTTTATGGCACACGATTATCATCCGTGCGGCTACACCGCCGCACGCAAATACGACGTTGAACGCGCTTTAAACTCCTGTATCGAACCGTTGATGAAATTGAAAACTATTTTAATCGCCCATCCCACTGCTGATGATGCAACCGTTCGTACATTGTATAACGGCTCCGCCCCCCTACCCACCATCAGC
>JAZOBT010000104.1:0-4764 GCA_045596125.1 Acutalibacteraceae bacterium
AGGGGCCCGTTTCGGGAGAAAGGTGGATTTTTGCGAAGCAAAAAGACGGAGGGAGAGAAAAGTAAAAGACTACCCCTCAGTCGGCTGCCGCCGACAGCTTCTCGTTGCGACTCGGTCACCTCGCGGTTCTGACAGTCCCCCGGACTGTCATTCATTACCGCTCGGCCGCTTCGCTACCCTGACAAGGGGAGCCGCCGAACTTTCAACCCGTTTACGGGTGGGCGGTAACCTTTGCACGGCTGGCAGGCCAATAAAAAGCGCACATCGTTGCTTTGAAAAACGTATCCGAAGCGGCGGACGGCGCCAAGCGAATGAATATCAACGGGGTCACCTTGTCTGTCAAGGCCTTGCGCTCTGCCATTTGTGCTACGGACAGCCCGTCCGAGGCACTCGCGTTGTCCACCGTTCCCGAGGTGCTTGCCGAGAAGACCGTGCTGGAAAGCGACGGTACGCGTACCGCCGTCGGTACCACGGTGGATATCCAAGGCGTCCCACACACGATAGCGGCGGAAATAACCAAAGCACCCGACGGCGGGGAGATCGTCACGGCGATTCTGCTCGACGGGAACACGCGGTTTGACGTCTCAAAAGAACAAAAGTTCGATTTTGGCAAAAAAACACTTGCAATTTCTTCCAAAGAGCAGTATACTGAAAACAGGAAGGTCACCGATGAGGATCTTACAGCCGCGTTGCTGGAGGATTGGAAGTCGGACGATGCCCCCCGCGCCAAAAACAAGGTGGGTCTGTCGGGCGTTACCGACGTGGAGATCCCCGATTACCTCGTTGATGAACGGGTGGGCGAGGCGCGTTATAAAGGCCTGACTGTCGATCAAACCGAGTGGTTGCAGAAAAACACCCATTGGTCGAACGAGTTGATCACCCGCATCCGCTCCGCACAGGAAGCGAATTTGTACATCCAATATCGTCTCAAAGAACACCGTCTCGGCGACGCTTGGTGCTTCTTGCCGGAAGATTTGGATCTAGAGTACAAAGACAAAAAGGGTCGTACGAATGCACAGCGCCTTATGAAGAAGAAACCTCCTAAGGATTCCAATGGCAAGTCGTATGAGGTACATCACATCGGGCAAGATCCGGATGCACCGCTCGCCGTATTGACATGGCAGCAGCATCACGGCAAGGGCATCGATGCGGTGTTACATAACAAAAAAGCCGATTCTCGCATCAATCGCAACACATTTTCAACACAAAAGAGGAAAATGTGGGAAGAAATATACAAATTGTTCGTTGTCGAAAACGCAGAAACTAACGAGACAAAATGAGAGGAGTTGCCGATATGTCAAACAAATGGAACGATGCTATTGCTCGTTTGCTGGGGAAAACGAGCGAGAACGAAGAAATGATAAAGAAACTGGATGCTGTTATTGAACAACTGACCGATGTTTGGCCGGAAGAGCCCGCCACCAAAAAGAAGGTAGCGGCGGCAGAGGCGCGCTTGGGCGTCACATTTGCTGACGATTATCGCGCATATCTACTCAAGTATGGCTGTATTGACTCGACCGAAGTCCAGTTGACGGGTATTACCGATGATCCCGATGGAGATGTGATTGAACTGACGGAACGGGAAAGAGAAGTCGATCCTGATTTTCCGCGCGATGCGTATGTGATTCACTATTGGGCATACGATGGCATTGTGTCCATACAGTATACCAACGGTGAAATCTACGCGGTCGGTCCCGGTTATGAAACCACCAAGATGAACGATTCACTCATCGAATACATCGAGGAAGAGATCCGTATGGACAAGGAGTATGAAGCGCAAAAAGAGGCTGACGAAAACCAAGAGTAAACAGAAAGCGGCAAAGCCTCACCGAAAGTGAGGCTTTGCCGCTCTGCGCAAGGGGACAGGTTCGACGAATACCCTTGCAAGGTTGCAAAACCCGTACAAACAAAAACCGCGCCCCCTTGTGTGAGGGGGCGCGGTTTCCTTTATTCGCTTTTTTTGCCGTCTTCGCTGAGTGCGCGTTCCAGCCAGATACTACCGATATCCATCGCGTTGTACAGGCCGTTCTTTTCACTCTTTTTGAGGATGCGGTCTTTCATTCGCACCTCGGGGTCGGTCAGGAGCAACTGCACCTGTACCTTTTCCGCCACATCGAGGTCGCCCACTTTTTTGGTGGTGAGCACCTGCAGCACGATGACGCATTTTTGCGTCATATCGCCGTAATACAGCACGTTGCCGCTGCGCACCAGCGGACGCCCCTTATAAGTCAGCAGTGTTTGAGCCATACTTGCAACCTCCCGCCGCTCAATCGTTCAAATACGTACGCACCATCGCGCGCAACAGTTCATCGCGGTCCAGCTTACGCACCAGACTGCGGGCGTTGTTGTGCGTGGTGATATAAGTAGGATCCTCCGACAGGATATATCCTACGATCTGATTGATGGGATTGTAGCCCTTTTCCTTGAGTGCGTCGTACACCGCAGTGAGGATCTGCTTCATTTCCTGATCCTTATCCCCGTTCAAGGAAAATGTCATAGTTTTATCCAGCATACCGGATACCTCCTTTTACTCGCTACATCTATAGTATATATGATTGTTTCACAAAATGCAAGAGTTTATGCGCGCAGGGCACAACCCTTGTCGGTCAGCTTGCGCATAATTTTCTGCATGGCGGGCTCGATCTCGGCATCCGACAGCGTGCCTTCCGCCGAACGGAACACGAGACTGTACGCCACACTCTTCTTTCCTTTTTCGATCTGCGCGCCTTGGTAGACGTCAAAGAGCTTGACATTCTCGAGCAGTTTACCGCCCGCCGAGCGGATGGTCTCCTCGATCTCGGCGGCGGGCAACGCCTCGTCGCACAAGAGCGCCAAGTCGCGCTCCACCGCGGGGAACCGCGGCAACGGCTGATAGCGCAGTACCGCGCCCTCGGCGGCGGCAAACACGGGTTCCAGCTTCAGTTCCGCGAGATACGCGCGCACGCCGATACCGTAGGTCTCGGCAGTGTCGGGGTGAACTTCGCCCAGCGTACCCACCACGGTATCGCCGATGCGCACCGCCGCTTGACGGCCGGGATGCAGATACGGCTCCGCCGAACGCTCAAACGTCGCCTTGGCACCGAACGCCGCCAAGAGCGCTTCCACCGCGCCCTTGAGCGTGAAATAATCTTCCCCATCGCCGTACATACCGATGGCGAGCGCGGGCACTTCGTCGGGTTGCTCGGTCAGCGGCAGGGCGTGCGGCACAAACCACTTGCCCACCTCAAAGAACCGCACCGCCGCGTTTTTGCGGCTGTAGTTGGTGGCGAGCACCGTCAGCATACTCGACGCGAGTTGCGTGCGCATCACCGCGTATTCCTCACCCAGCGGGTTGATGAGCGCCACCGCCTGACGGCGCGCATCCTCCGCCGCGAGCGACAGCGTATCCGCCGCTTTCGCACTGATAAACGAATAGGTGGAAATTTCAAAGAGCCCCTGTGCCGTCAGCGTCGCTTTCAAGCGATCGGCGGCGCGGCGCTCGGGCAGTTTGTTGCCGCGCACGATGGCACCTTGCATCGGGGTGGAGACGATGTGCTCGTAGCCGTACACACGCACCACTTCCTCTGCCAGATCCGCACGACCTTCGATATCGTCGCGGCGAGACGGGATATAGCACGTGAGTTTGTCGTCTTCCGGCGTTGCCGACAACCCCAAACGGCAGAGGATATCCACCATCGTGTCGGTGGGCACGTCCACGCCGAGCAGGGCGTTGATATCCGCGGGCGCCACCGTCAGTTTGCGCGGCGCGGGCAGTTCCTCGTGGCAATCGATGACACCGTCGATGATATCGCCCGCATCCAACTCGTCAATGAGTTGGAGAGCGCGTTCCATCGCGTATGCCACACCGTGAATGTCCACACCCTTTTCGAAACGGGCGGAGGACTCGGTGCGCATACCCAGCGTTCTGCCGGTGCGGCGCACGTTGTCGCGGCGGAATTTCGCACATTCAAACAGAAGATCGGTGGTATCGGGCTTGATCTCGCTGTTGAGACCGCCCATAATACCCGCGAGGCAGGACGGATTTTCCGCATCCGCGATGACCAGCATATCGGAGGTCAGGGTGTGGTCCTTGCCGTCCAGCGTGGTGATGGGCTCGCCCTCGGCGGCACGGCGCACGCGGATCTGGGCACCGCGGATATCCCGCAGGTCGAACGCGTGCATCGGTTGCCCCGTCTCCAGCATTACAAAGTTGGTGATATCCACGATGTTATTGATGGGGCGCATCCCCGCACCGCGCAGGCAATCCTGCATCCACGCGGGAGACGGCGCAATGCGCAGGTTTTTGACGATACGGCCCATATACCGCGGGCACAGATCGGTGTCTTCCACCGTGATGGCGATATGCTCATTCACATCGCCGCCCACCGTTTTATACGTCGGTTCGGGCAGACGGATCGGCACATTCAGCGCCACCGCCACTTCGCGCGCGATGCCCAGCATACTCTGGCAATCGGGGCGGTTGGAGGTGATGCTGAAATCAATGATCACGTCGTTGAGGTGCAGGATCTCGCGCATATCGGTACCGGCGGGGACATCCTCTTTCAGAATGAGGATGCCGTACACCTCGGCGCCGGGGTAATCCGCTTCTTTGAGGCAGAGTTCCTCGCCCGAGCACAGCATACCCTCCGACGGCAGACCGCGCAGCTTGCCGCGCTTGATCTTCATACCGTTGGGGAGCACCGATTCGTGCAACGCGGCGGGCACCAGCGCGCCCTCGAACACGTTATCCGCACCCGTGATGATCTGAAGGGGAAGTCGGATCGT
>JAZOBT010000105.1:0-3464 GCA_045596125.1 Acutalibacteraceae bacterium
ATACCTATAATAAGGGCTTACCCACGGAAGAGACTTGCTCCGTAAAATCTGTCAACGGCATTTGGTTCCGTAACGGGCTGAATGTTAAGCAACCGTTCTTAAAAACCAATGCGGAATACTACGGTGCCGCGGCGTACCAGAGTGCGTTTAACGCACAGACCGTGAAAGATATCAACAGCTGGGTGAGCAAGCAGACGAACGGGTTGATCGATTCTATGGTGGATGAGATCGACAAAGAGGATGCGATGTTGCTTGTTAACACGCTGTTGTTTGAAGGCTCGTGGAAAAGTATGTTCCCGGAAGGGTACACACGATTGGGTACGTTTGTTAACGAAGGTGGCAAAGAACGCAAGGTAGAGATGCTCTACAGCCCTTACGAGACGTGTGGATTCGATGATGGAAGAGGTATCGGGTTTATCAAGGCTTATCAAGGAGGCAAGTACAGCTTTGTAGCGATACTCCCCGACGAAGGATGTTCGGTTGAGGAGTATGTCAGCGGTTTGACGGTAGACGGTATGCGCACGATGTTGCAAACACCGCATAAAGATCTGTTGGCAGTGCTGTTCCCCAAATTTGATGTTGAGTATGAGCTTGACACAGAGGATGCCTTGCAAGCGTTGGGAGTGAAAACTGCGTTTGACGGAAAAGCGGATTTCTCAGGTATTTCTAACGGGAAACCGACGTTAAATGAAGCGTTGCAGAAGACGGTGATTTCTGTTTCGAGAACCGGAACAAAAGACGCGGTTCCGACTGAAGTGATTCGATACAGAGGGTTGCCGAAATATAAGCTTGAATTTACGCGCCCGTTTGTGTATATGATCGTGGATAACGACGCGGATATGCCGTTGTTTATCGGTACGGTGAAAGATCTGAAGGGGATGTCCGATTCTGCCGCAGCGAAGTTTGAAGAAGAACATCCGGTTGTGCAAAATTCGATAGTTGATCCGAAAGTTGTAACGTATGCCAGAAGTTTTGGCGAAAGTTTGTTCACCATCAATTTCCCGGAGGAGTGGAAAGAAAAATCTGGTTGGTCGCTCGGCGGTTTGGATAAATACTGTTTCAGCGACGATGTTAAGGCGGGTATTTCCATCTTTGCCGATGGGCTTACGTATGACAGGAAAGAGTTTCCCATGTTGTCCCTCTTTGCGGTGAAAAAGGAAGACACCGAAAAAACGTGGGCAAAAATTAAAACCATCCCCGATTTGAAGATGTATGACGAGAACACCCCCAAAATGTGGGGCGCGGACGGTATTTGGTATTGCGAAGAAAAGAATTTGGGAGACTACACCATATTCAGTGTCAGTGTCGGAAATTTAATGTCCGAAAAATGGGCAGGAATGAACGATGTAAACGAAGCCTGGCAAGAAGATATCCTCATTGAAAAAGACAGCATTGCCAAAAGTGTCAGCGCTAAAACCATAAAATAAAATATAAACCGTATGCCGCCCTGCCGATTCGTTCGGCAGGGCGTTTTTTTGTGGGCGGCTTGTACTAAAACTCGAAAATATGCATAACAATAAAGGTAAAGGGGAGTAGTACAATGCTATTATTCAATTCACGGGATACACATTACCGCGAACCGTTCGGCGCGGTGGAACAAAAAACGGCGGTGCGGTTTCGCATCCGTTTGCCGCGCGAGTGGCAATGCCGTGCCGCGTGGCTGTTACACAATGAGGATCAAGGCCTCACGGAATGGGACGGTATGTTCTGGGCGGGCGGTGAAGAAAAGAATGAATGGTGGGAATGCCATTTCACGCCCGTGCAAGCAGGGTTGTATTGGTACGGGTTCGCCATTGACATTCGCGACGGTCGGCGGTATCTCACTTGCCGCGCGGACGGTACGGCAGAGTTGTCAACCGAGGACGGTAAGCGGTGGCAGTTGACCTGTTACGAAACGGGATTTACCACGCCCGACTGGCTGGCGGGCGGCGTGATGTATCAAATTTTCCCCGATCGGTTTGCGCGGTCGGCACAACACAAGGAGAATGTACCCGCCGATCGCGTACACCGCGAGGTATGGGGCGAGCAACCGCAGTGGGAACCCGATGCGGCGGGTATCGTGCGCAATAATGATTATTTCGGTGGCGATCTGCAAGGTATCCGCGAAAAATTGCCCTACCTGCAAGCGCTCGGTGTGACGTGTATCTATTTGAATCCCATTTTTGAGGCGCATTCCAATCATCGATACGATACGGCGGATTACAGTAAAATCGATCCGCTGCTCGGAACGGAAGAGGATTTTCGGCAACTGGTGGATGACGCGCGACAATGCGGGATGCGTGTGATGCTGGACGGCGTGTTCAGCCACACGGGTGCCGACAGCATTTACTTTAACCGCAATGCGCGGTATCCGTCGGCGGGCGCGTATCAGTCACTCGAGTCGCCGTACGCACGATGGTATCAGTTTCGGCGGTGGCCGTCGGATTATGTCGCATGGTGGGGATTCCCGACTCTGCCCGAAGTAAATGAGTTGGATGAGAGTTTTGCGGAGTATATCAACGGTGAGCAAGGCATCGTTGCCAAATGGTTGCGGGCGGGCGCATCGGGTTGGCGGTTGGATGTTGCCGACGAATTACCCGACGGTTTTTTGGAAGGATTGCGTCGGCGGGTCAAAGCCACCGACCCGCAAGCGATGGTGTTAGGCGAAGTATGGGAAGATGCCAGCAATAAACAGAGTTACGGGCATCGGCGGCGGTATCTGTTGGGGCAACAGTTGGACAGCGTGATGAATTATCCGTTCCGCGAGGCGATCTTGGAGGTGGTGCGCGACGGAAATGCCACGCGTTTTTTCGAGCGGGTATGTGCGATCGTCGAGAATTATCCACCGCAAGTGACGCGGGTGTTGATGAACTCACTCGGCACGCACGATACTGAGCGGGCGATCACCTTACTGGCAGGTGAACCGGCCAACGGGCGCGGGCGGCGGTGGCAAGCCGAGCAGCGGTTGACACCCGAGCAATTTGAAAAAGGGCGACGGTTGTTAAAACTTGCGGCGGCGTTGCAGTATTGCTTGCCCGGTGTGCCGTGCATTTACTACGGTGATGAAACGGGAATGGAAGGGTACCGCGATCCGCTCAATCGCGGATGCTATCCGTGGGATGAACAAGATTGCGATTTGATCGGTTGGTTTGAGCAACTGGGTCAGTTGCGTGCTCAGCATTCACTGTTTCGCGAAGGTGCTTTTCGACCGTTGCCGTCGCCTGAGGGAACGGTTGTTTTTGAGCGGAGCGATGAAAACGAGATGTTGATCTGTGCCGTCAATTGCCGAGAGCAAACGGCGCGCATCACACTACCCGAATGCGATTGGAAGACAGGTGTCGGTGATACAAAGACAGCAGGACCGGCGTTGGTATTGCCGCCTTTGGAGGGTGCGATACTTTTTTGCAAAAAAGTTCAAAAAAACTAAAAAAAGGTGTTGACAAAGGGGATTAGAGGTGGTATTATAGCAAAGCTGTCTCGCGAAG
>JAZOBT010000106.1:0-3432 GCA_045596125.1 Acutalibacteraceae bacterium
CTTATCACCCCGGCTTGTCAAGCAATCTGATGAACGACAGTTCACTGGTGTTTAAAGTCACCACGCCCAACAAGTCGGTGATGTTTTTGGGCGACTTGGGACCTGAGGGTGGCGATCTTTTGTACCGTGAGTCGCGGGACAAGTTGAAAGCGGATTTCGTGCAGATGGCGCACCACGGGCATATGAACGTGGGGATGGAAGTGTATGCCGCCATTGCGCCCGAAGCATGCTTGTGGTGCTGTGCGGATTGGTTGTATGATGAACCGGAGATCCCCTATTACTTGGAAGATGCTGAGAAGATGCGCGCTGCGGGGCGGCTGCGGATGTACGGTACCAAAATGACGCGCCGCTGGATGGAGTCGTTGGGCGTTACGCAACATTACGTTACCAAAGACGGGACACAGCGTATCGAATTGTAAAAAATCAAAAAATGCCGATTTTTCACGTTGACACCGATCGTGTTATGTGGTATAATCCATTAGAAATAGATCTTTAAGTACGATACAGAGAGATCGGCAAGATTGCGGAATACGGGTTGCGGTGCAGGAGTTCTGCGCCCGTTCGTCACGCATACAAAACACCTTGCCGATTTTCGGTAAGGTGTTTTTTGAAGGAAGGAGAAGGCAGTATGGCAAACCAAACGCAAGCAACACGCATTGGCGCTTCGTGGCTACCGTCGCTTTCTCGCGCGGCGGAGAAGTGTTTTTCCATTCCCGCATTGTCTCATTTTGATCATTCTCGTTATACTGTATTTCCCGGCTTTTGCGATGTGCATGTGCATTTTCGTGAGCCGGGTTTTTCTTATAAAGAGACGATCGCGTCGGGTTGCCGTGCGGCGGCACGCGGCGGGTATACCGCGGTGTGTACGATGCCGAACTTGAATCCCGTGCCTGACAGTGCGACGCGTCTGCGTGAGCAGACGGCGATCATCGAGCGGGACGCGACGATCGGTGTGTACCCGTACGGGGCGATCACGGTGGGGCAGCGCGGGGAAGCGCTTGCCGCATTGGAAAAGATGGCGCCTGAGGTGATCGCGTTTTCGGACGACGGGCGCGGCGTGCAAGACGATGAGATGATGCGCGAAGCGATGTGCCGCGCGAAGGCGCTTGGGAAAATAATCGTGGCGCACTGCGAGGTCAATGCGCTGTTGCGCGGGGGCTATATACACGACGGCGCGTATGCCGCTGAACACGGGCATCGCGGCATCTGCAGTGAGAGCGAGTGGCGGCAGATCGAGCGTGATCTGAAACTGGTCAAAGAAATCGGGTGTGCGTATCACGTATGCCACATTTCTACAAAAGAAAGCGTGGAACTGATATGCCGCGCAAAAGCCGAGGGGTTGGATGTGACCTGCGAGACGGCGCCGCACTATCTGGTGATGGACGACCGCGATCTGCAGGAGCACGGACGGTTTAAGATGAACCCGCCGTTGCGCTCATCCGCTGACCGCGAGGCGCTCATCGCGGGGGTGTGCGATGGGACGATCGATATGATCGCCACCGACCACGCACCGCATTCCGCCGAGGAAAAGGCGAAAGGCTTAGAAGGCAGTGCCTTCGGTGTGGTTGGTTTGGAAACGGCGTTGCCGATTTTGTACACAGAACTGGTGAAAACGGGCATCCTTACCTTGGAGCGGTTGGTGGAGTTACTCACCATTCATCCGCGAGAGCGGTTCGGTATACCATATGATGATTCGGTGACGGTGTGGGATCTGGAACAAGCGTATACGGTGGACCCCGCGGAGTTTGCTTCCTGCGGTAAGGCTACCCCGTTTGAAGGTAGAAAAGTGTTCGGTCGTTGTGTGCTCACGGCGCGTGACGGGCGACCGGTGTTTTGGGAGAAATAAGGGAGGATAAGCATTATGGCAAAACGTACGGATATTAAAAAGATTTTGATTATCGGTTCCGGCCCGATCGTCATCGGTCAGGCGGCGGAATTCGACTACGCCGGCACGCAGGCGTGCTTGGCGCTGAAAGAGGAAGGGTACGAGGTCGTACTGTGTAACTCCAACCCCGCCACTATTATGACGGATACGTCTATCGCGGATAAGGTGTATATGGAACCGTTGACGTTGGAGTATATCGCCAAAATTTTGCGGTATGAGCGTCCCGACGCCATTGTACCCGGTATCGGCGGGCAGACGGGCCTCAATTTGGCGATGCAACTCGAGAAAAAGGGTATCTTGAAAGAGTGCGGTGTGGAACTGCTGGGCACCAGCAGTGAAAGCATTGAGCGCGCCGAGGACCGCGAGCTGTTCAAGGAGCTGTGCCAGTCCATCGGTGAGCCGACTATCCCTTCCGAGATCACTTACAGCTTGGAAGAGGCGGCCGCCGCGGCGGAGCGCATCGGTTATCCTGTTGTGTTGCGTCCCGCGTTTACGCTGGGCGGCACCGGCGGCGGTTTTGCCGCCAACCCCGAAGAGTTGCGTGAGATCGGTCTCAATGCGTTCAAGCTGTCGCCCGTGCATCAGGTGCTCATTGAGAAGAGCGTGAAGGGTTACAAAGAGATCGAGTTTGAAGTGATGCGTGACTCTAACGATCACGCCATCACCATTTGCGGTATGGAAAACATCGATCCCGTGGGCGTGCATACGGGTGACTCGCTGGTGGTCGCGCCCATTATGACGCTGAACGATCACGATTTGAAGATGCTCAATGACAGCGCCATCAAACTCATTCGTGAACTGAAGATCGAGGGTGGCTGTAACGTGCAGTTCGCGTTGCATCCGCAAACGAGTGAGTATTATTTGATCGAAGTCAACCCGCGCGTGTCGCGTTCGTCGGCGCTCGCGTCCAAGGCGAGCGGCTATCCCATTGCGCGCGTGACCGCGAAAATCGCGGTGGGTATGGCGCTCGAAGATATCGCCATCGCCAATACCACGGCGGCGTTTGAACCGCGACTGGATTACGTGGTGGCGAAGTTGCCGCGTTTCCCGTTTGATAAATTCGCTACCGCGCCCAACACGTTGGGTACGCAGATGAAGGCGACGGGTGAAGTAATGAGCATCGGTTCCAATTTGGAAGAGTGCTTGCTGAAATCCGTGCGTTCGCTGGAGATCGGCGCGAACCATTTCCACCTGCCGAAGTTTGACAGTTTTTCGGAAGAGGAATTGCGCGAGTATCTGCGCGAGTTTAAGGATGACAACATTTTCGCGGTGGCGGAGCTGTTGCGCCGTAACGAGAGCATTGAAAGCTTGTACGATATCACCAAGATCACGCCGTACTTCCTCGAATCCATCAAGAAGATCGTGGATATGGAGATGACGGTGTGTGCTCACCCGCGTGATGTGGAAGTACTGCGTCAGGCGAAGAAGATGGGCTTCGGTGACCGTTTCATCGCCCGCTTGTGGCAGATGTCGGAGGATGAGGTGTATGCCCTCCGCCGTGAGAACGGGATGTTCCCTGTGTATCGTATGGTGGATACCTGCCATAC
>JAZOBT010000107.1:0-7526 GCA_045596125.1 Acutalibacteraceae bacterium
CCGCATCCACCACGCCTGCCTTTTTCAGCACGGGCAACAACTCGGGGGTGCGTTGCAACGACTCGTACGCTTCGGCGCAAATCGCCTCCCACACGGTTTCCACCGACGGGTCTTGTGCGCCGACGGCAACGCCTTTTTCCGCCGCTTCACGCGCGACCGTGAGAATGGTACCCTCGGTTGGTTTCATAACGGCTTTGTAGGCAGCTTCCACACCGAGTTTCAAGGCAGCAGCCAGATCGGCGCCGTCCGCTTCGGTCTTGCCTTTGAGGCCTTTGGAGAAACCGCGGAACAACAGCGACAGGATAACGCCGGAGTTACCGCGCGCACCGCGCAATAATGCCGCCGAAGCTGTATCCGCCGTTTCGCTGACCGTGGGCTCTTGCAAACGCGCCAACTCGCGCGCTGCCGCCGAAATGGTCATCGACATATTGGTACCGGTATCACCGTCCGGCACAGGGAAAATATTCAGTTCATCCACCTGCTGTTTTTGCAGGGAAAGCGCATTCGACGCGGATATCATCGCGTCGCGTAACTGTTTACCTTCTATCAAGCCTAGCACTCCTTTTTAGGACGTACGGGCAACTTATCCGCCCGCTTGCCGCAGACGTTTATTCGGATTTCATTCCGTCGATATATACGTTGACACGTTTGACTGTCAAGCCGGTGGCTTGCTCAACCGTGTAACGCACTTTATTGACAATGCTTTTGGAAATCTCCGCGATATTCATACCGTATATCACGCAGATATGCAGATCCACGACCAGTTTACCGCTTTCACTGCGCACGCGGATACCCTCGTCGGCAAAGGCACGACGGAAAAAGATAGAACGAAGACCCTGCCGTGTTCCGCTCTTCACCATACCTGCAACACCGTAACACGAGGAAACCGCATTGCCGATGAGATAGGCAAAGTATTCCTGCGAGATCTCGATGCTTCCCAGATGGTTTTCAATACGGATCATACATACAACGCACCTTTCTGTGTGTGGAATTCAAACCAAGGGCAGGGTGTCCCCGCCGCATACGTATTGTTATTATAGCGCATTTTTGCGCGATAATCAAGAGAAAAAAAGAAAACAGCAAAAAACTGTTTTTTAAAGGTGGGAATGTGTGCCATTGACAAGCGTTGGGTCGATGCCGTATAATAAACTAGAGATACTGTTTATATGCGTTTTCAATACCGTTTCAGATTGAAGAGGATTTACTGTATGCGTACAAAAGATAATGCGATCTCTATGTCGGTGGTGCGGCGTTTGCCGCGGTATTACCGTTTCTTCTGTTTCTTGCGTGAAAAAGGTGTCACGCGCATTTCGTCGGGGGAACTGGCAAAACGGATGGGTATCACCGCGTCGCAAATTCGGCAAGATCTGAATTGCTTCGGCGAATTCGGCCAACAAGGTTATGGATATCCGGTTGAGCGTTTGTGTGAAGAGCTCAGTGCGATCTTAGGATTCAACACGGTTGCCGGAACCATTTTGATCGGTGTGGGTAACTTGGGTCACGCCCTGGTCAATCATATGGATTTTGAGGGCAAAGGATTACCGTTGATCGGTATTTTTGATGATGCGCCTGCACTTGTCGGCACCACGCTGAATGGAATCACGATTCGTTCCACCGATGAGTTGGAGTCGTTTTGCGCAGAGCATCACCCATCGGTTGCGGCGTTGTGTATTCCGCGCGAAGCCGCGGAAAAGTTGACAGAACGATTGATCGCGGCCGGCATTGAGGCGTTTTGGAATTTCAGTCACTACGACATTGCGGTGGATCATCCCGAGGTGGTCGTGGAAAACGTGCATTTAGGCGACAGCTTGATGACGTTGTCGTACTTGCTTGAGAATCGATAAAAGTGAGGGGGCTCGCTTGTGCAAAAGGTGCGAATTGCCGATTTAACCATACATATGAATACGGTGGATGTTGACTTCTTCAACGAGCGGCTGCGTGCCTATCGTGATGATGATGCGGGTGAACCGGATTTGTGCATTACGTTTAAAGCGCCGGCAGATATACCTTCTCCGAATGTGCCGATGGTGGAGTGCAACGAACGTACACGGTATGCCATGTTGCCCGACGGACGCAGTTTTCGTGGATTGTACGATACGAAAAGCGGGCGCTTGTTGCAGACCATTGTTTGCACACCGGATTACGCAGAGGCGGAAGTGTGCGTGCCGCGTGATCGCCGGCATCGCTCGCTGACGTTGACGGATTTTGAATATATGTTTACGGGCCTTGTTTTCGGTGACCGTTTGGCGTATCTCGGAGGATTGGTATTGCACGGGTCGGCGATTGCTTTTGACGGTAACGGCATCATTTTCTCGGCACCGCCCGGCACAGGGAAATCCACACATACCGGCTTGTGGTGTGAACAGTATGGTGAGCGGGTGGTGATCGTGAATGATGATAAACCCGCCATTCGGTTTGATGATGTCGGTTGCCCCGTGATATACGGTACACCGTGGAGCGGGAAAACGGATTTAAACAACAATGTAAGTGCACCGTTGCGTGCTATCGTATTTTTGGCGCGACAACCGATCAACACCATTCGTCGGTTGTCGCCGACGGAAGCGATGTTATATATCAGCCGCGAACTGCCGATGCCGTTTCACGATACGGCGCTCGGCGAGCAACTGTGGAACACGACGACCAAACTGCTGGAATCGGTGCCGGTATATCTGCTCGGGTGTACGGTGAGCACCGAGGCGGTAACGTTGGTGAAAAAAACGCTGAATTTGTAAAAGGGGCGATACGATGAAGATCAAAGACGGGTTTATGTTACGCAAAGTTTGCGAAGAATTTGTGGTGGTGGCTGTCGGCCGCCAGACGTTGGATTTTAAAGGAATCATTCGGCTGAACGATACGGGCGCCTTCTTGTGGGAACAACTGCAAAAGGAGTGCACCTCAGAAGAGTTGGCGGCAGCCTTGGCGGCGGAGTATGCCGTAGATGAAGCGACAGCGCGTGCCGATGCGGATGAGTTCATCCAATCGCTTCGTGCGGCAGATCTGTTGGTATGAAAGTGACGCAAGCACAGGTAGCAATGGATGTTATGCTGCCGATGATGGAGGATTCTTTCCGACAAGGGATGACAGTGACCTTGGGCGTTACGGGCAACAGTATGGTGCCGCTGTTTCGCCATAATCGCGACAGCGTGATTTTGTCACCGTGTGACCCGACTGCTTTGCGCCGCGGTGACGTGCCTTTGTATCGTCGGTTGGATGGGCGGTTTGTGTTGCACCGCATTTTGCGCGTGGAGGGGGATTGCTACACCTTGGCGGGAGATGCCCAAAGCGAGTTGGAAGTGGGCCTGCCCAACACGTGCGTGATTGCGGTGATGACGGGGTTTATCCGCAAGGGGAAGACTGTCAGTTGTCGTAACGTTTGGTATCGCTTATACAGTGCGGTGTGGATGGCGTTGTATCCCATTCGTCCGTTTTTATTTCGTGTGGCATCTCGTTTGCGGAGGTGGATGCGTTGCAAGTGAACAACAAAGCGGGTTCTTGGCTGTTCAAAAACACGCGCAATCGCTTACCGGCCGTTCTGCTTTTATCGGTATTGAATGCGTTGATGGCAGGGGCGTATCTGTGGTTGGCATTGCTATCCAAAGATCTGTTGGAAGCGGCGCAAACGGTGCTTTCGCAAGATACGCTGCATTCGGTGTGGGATTGCTTGCGGTTGCCCGCCTTGTATATTCCGACTTTAACCGTGGTGGCCGTGGTGCTCGCAACCGTTGTGTTGCATATCGTTACCTCCCATTTCAAGGTATACACCACGGGGAAAGTGGAAATGCAGCTGCGGGAACGCGTGTTTGGTTCGTTGCTGCACGCAGATTACACCGCGATACATACCTACCATTCGGGCGAACTCATCACGCGATTGACCAGCGATATTACGGTGGTAGCGCAGAATGTGGTGGGGTTGTTGCCGGCGGCGACTTCGTTGCTTGCGAAGTTGATCGGTGGCGTGGCGGTGCTGGCAGTGTTGGCGCCCGATTTGACGTTGGTTATTATGGCAGTCGGTGCGGTTGCTGTAATTGGTAGCCGTATTTATGGGGCGCGCCTGAAAGCGTTGCATAAACAGTGTCAGCAGGCCTACGGTAAGACGCGGTCGTTTATACAGGAGATATTTTCGCGGTTGTTATCGGTCAAGGTGTTCGGCAACGAAGCGGCGGTCGGTCAGCAAATGAATGAGTATCAGGATGATTATTTCCGTTGGAAATTGCGCCGCAATCGTACACAATTGGTGGGGAGTACGGGGTTGTACCTGCTCCTCACGGCGGCATACTATATCATTTTATTGTGGTGCGTTTTTTGCTTGGCGCTCGGTGCTATGACAGTGGGAACACTCACGGCATTGTTGCAGATCTTTGAGCAGCTACAAGCGCCGATGCGCAGTGCGTCGGGTCTGTTACCGCAGTATTATGCGATGCTGGCGTCGGCGGAGCGGTTGCAACAGATCGATGAGATCTTGCCCGAGTCGTCGGCAGAACTTCCTGCCCCGCGTGCCGCTGTTGCACAAGGGTTCCGTCGATTGTGTTTGTCCGATGTGTCGTTTGCCTATGACGAGGATATCCCCATTCTGCGTGGTGTTAACCTCGCCATCGCACTCGGTGAATGCGTGGCGCTGGTGGGCGCTTCGGGTATTGGCAAAAGCACGCTGATGAAACTTGTGCTGGCGATTCATCCGTGCAATCACGGAAACATCGTGTTCGATGGTGATATCCCCGTGCAAGCGGGAGCGGCGACGCGTTGCTTGACGGCGTATGTTCCGCAGGGGAATGCGCTGATTGGGGGTACCTTGCGTGAAAATGTTGCCTTTTTCCGTACGGTGACGGACGATCAAGTACGCAAGGCAATGAGTCTGGCTTGTTTGGACGAATTTGTGGAGTCGTTGCCGAACGGCTTGGATACGCCGATTGGTGAAAACGGCATTGGTGTATCCGAGGGGCAAGCACAGCGCATTGCCATTGCGCGAGCATTATTGCAAGATGCGCCGTTATTGCTCTTGGACGAGTGTACGTCAGCGTTGGATGCTGTAACCGAGGAGCGGGTCGTGCGTAATCTGCGCGGGTTGCAGAATAAAGCGATCTTGCTCATTTCTCACAAGGATACCACCGTCGCCGGCAGCGATCGTGTTTGGCGGTTAGAAGAGGGAGAATTGGTCGAAATAACAGCGTGATTGTGTGAACTCTCGCCGCAGTAGAGCGAAAAGAAAGCGCTCTACTGCGGCATGTTGTTTTGTAGAGGACATACTGCGTGTATGAGAGTGCAAAACTGCGCAACATGTGTTATACTATCTAAGCACGAACAAGTTATAATAGCGTGGGAGGAACATTGATGAGTACCTATGTTTTGAGCTGTTGTTCAACAGCAGATCTTTCGAAAGAGCATTTTGAAAAGCGCGATATTCGCTACATTTGTTTTCACTACCGTTTGAACGGTACAGAATATCCCGACGATTTAGGGCAGAGCATTGCGTTTGACGATTTTTACCGTATGATGACCGAAGGGGCGGATACCAGCACCTCGCAGGTAAATGTGTCTGAGTATTTGGATTATTTCTCCGGCATCTTAGAGCAGGGCAAGGATATCTTGCACGTGGCATTGTCCTCGGGCATTTCAGGGTCGATCAACTCCGCGCGTAACGCTGCGGCAATCGCTGCCGAACGGTACCCCGATCGCCGCATTTGTGTGGTGGATTCGCTGGCGGCTTCGTCGGGCTTTGGGTTGCTGATGGATAAATTGGCCGATATGCGGGATGAAGGTGCTTCCATCGACGAGGTTCGTGAGTGGGTCGAGGCTCACAAAAACGAAGTACATCACTGGTTCTTCTCCACGGATCTCACGTTCTATGTTAAAGGTGGCCGCATTTCCAAAGCGGCAGGTTGGTTTGGCGGATTGCTCAATATTTGCCCGTTGCTCAATGTCAATGATAAAGGGCAGTTGGTGCCGCGCCACAAGATCCGTGGTAAAAAGCAGGTGATTCGCGCGATGGTGGATCAAATGAAAGAGCACGCCGCCAAGGGCTTGGACTACAACGGCAAGTGTTATATGAGCCATTCGGCATGCTATGAGGATGCCCGTGCGGTTGCCGATTTGATCGAAGAGCAGTTCCCGAATTTGTGTGGGAAGGTGCAGATTTACGATATCGGCACCACCATTGGCAGTCATACCGGTCCCGGTACGGTGGCTTTGTTCTTCTGGGGTGACGTTCGTACCGCATAAGCAATTAAAGCGAGGGAAGTTATGCTTTCCTCGCTTTTTTAATGAAAAATCCCGCGATTTACTTGACTTTCACAGGGGTATATGATACAAAGTAAATGCGATTTTTAGTTGGGAAAGAGGGTCTCGTTATGGCACAGTATCCGGAATTGTTGAAGATGGCAAACGGGGAAGAGGTTACCACCAAAGAGCAGTGGGCGGAGCGTCGCGCTGAGATCTTGGATTTGTTCCAAGAACACGTGTATGGTCGCCGCCCGGTGGAGCGACCGGAGGGCCTTCGTTTTATTTTGGGATATCAACGGCAGAATTATCAAGGGCATCGCTTGATGTACAAGCAGTTGTGGGTGAAATTTCCCGGTTACACGTTCCGCGTCAATGCGTTTATTCCGTATTCGGATAAACCCGTTCCCGCGTTCGTGCATTCGATGCATGATTTCCATATGGAATCCTCGTGCGTGGTGAAAGATCTGAACACCTCGTATGTGCCGGTGCTGGATATCACGGCGCGCGGCTATGCGGTATTTGTGCTGTATAACAGCGAGATCTATCCCGATCTGGAAGCGAAGGGCGAGTACGATTGCGGTATTTTCTCCTGCCTTGGCCCGAAACCTGCACAGCGCAAAGGCAACGATTGGGCGTCTATTGCGGCGTGGTCGTGGGCGATGTCGCGTATTATGGATTACATTGAGACGGACGAACTGATCGACAGTACGCGTGTAGCCACCATCGGCCATTCCCGTGCGGGTAAGACGGCACTGTGGGCGGCGGCGATGGACGAGCGTTTCTCCACCGCTTTCTCCAACAACTCGGGTTGTATGGGCGCGGCGATCTTGCGCGGCAAGCAGGGTGAGCATATCAAAAACATCTTGGTCACCGACTGGTTCTGCGGTAATTTCACGCAGTACAAGGAAAATGAAGATGCCTTGCCGGTGGATCAGCATATGCTGGTTGCGGCGATGGCGCCCCGTCCCGTATATGTGGCAAGCAGTTCGGAAGATTTGTGGGCTGACCCCGAGTATGAGCGTTTGTCTTGCCGTTGGGCGAGTGAAGTGTACGAAAAAATCTATGGTATGATCGGCGCGGTGTTGCCCGAAGAATCCGAAATTGAACTCAACAAGTCGTATCACGATGGCAACATTGGCTATCACGTCAAAAAAGGTCCCCATAGCATTACCCCCGCCGACTGGCATCGGTATATGGATTTCCGCGACAACAAAAACGTATAAAACAAAATGAGCCGCCTTCTTTATGAACAAGTCCAGTAAAAACGGACAATAGAAAAAACCACCCCCTTATGGTAGAATTAAGAAACT
>JAZOBT010000108.1:0-39564 GCA_045596125.1 Acutalibacteraceae bacterium
CCTACTCCAACGGCACTTGGAGCAAATACGTCAGGACCTACGACGACAAGGGAAACCCATTGATGTACGAAGAACGAGGCTCCGACGGAGCTTGGAATAAATATGTGTTTGCCTATGATACATACGGCAACCGTACATCGCAAGAATACTTCTATAACGGTGAAACAGTGCAAAAACTCACCTGTGTATGGAAAGTTTTGTACGTGCCGGAAGGGCTGCCGACGAGTAACGGGTTGTTTGACAGCAATCGCGAGTGGACTAAGAACGATATGTTTACCTATATGGAACCGGCCGAACTGTAAACAGACAAAAAAAGACGGGGGTGCATTGCACCCCCGTCTTTTTTTGCAACCACCAATATCACGCAAGATGATGCCCGACAAATAGCCTACACCGTATACTCTCTTGCCAAATGGTCTTCGAGAATATACTGCAACTGCTCGGCATCCAACGATTGATTTTGCAAACGTGCAATCAAACGGTGGATACTATCCTTGTCACAGTCTACGTTTTCACGTGAAATAACAGCACCGTCCGTCATGTGCAACCGTATGCCGTAGTTTCGCCTTTCGCTACCTCCCCCACACTCAAAATACTCTGCCCGTTCCACTTCTTTCATACGCTCGCCTCGGTTCCGTGATTATCAATCACATTATATGTTTGATTATATCATAGTATAATGTGACTGTCAATCACTTATTTACAAAGACGGTTTTTTGTATCATTTTCGAAGAACCGTGAGTATCTCGCCGATGTATTGACGATGGAAGTCATTTGCTTTATAATAAGAGAGAAATGCGGGATCGGTAAATTGTTGCGGTGCCAAATCCACCACGTGCCGTTTGCGGCACACCAGCACCAATCGCGCTTGCGCAATGCACGGCGTATCATCTTCATAAAACACGGACAAACCCGTCGCCGCAAATTTATCCCCCTCGCGACCCGAATGTGCGCCGCAGTACCGCAACGCTTCGCGGTACTCTTCCGATAAAAACGATACCGAAAATGTGTCTTGCTGCTCCAAGAATGTATAGGTGTACCGTTGCGGGCGCACATAGACAAACACTGCGGGTACATTCCACAGCACACCGAGACCGCCCCATGCGGCGGTCATCGTATTACAGGCTTGTTTGTCGCCTGCCGTGATCAGCATCCATTGCTTGCCGATCAATTCAACAGGGCTTTCAACGATTTCTTGCGGCGAACAGCGAAAAAAAGGGCTCATAATCACAACTCCTTTTAAAATAAATTTAAGCCGTCTATGCTATTGTATTGCCAATCGCTCACGGCTTGCTTGTCAATTTTAAAAAACTGTTCATACACCGCCGAAAATTTTTGATACACTGGAGGTATGGGAGGTAGAAATGATGGACACTATTAAAGTTATGGTCGTGGACGATGATCGCAATATCGGTGAATTGCTCCGCTTATATTTGGGCAAAGAGGGCTTTGAACCCATTGTACTGGAAGACGGCGAGCAGGCCGTGGAACAGTTCGATACGGTGCAACCCGATCTCATTCTTTTAGATGTGATGATGCCCAATCTGGACGGCTGGCAAGTGTGCCGTCACATTCGCAAAAAATCGCAATGTCCCATTATTATGCTGACCGCCAAGGGCGAATTGTTTGACAAAGTGCTGGGTCTGGAACTCGGTGCGGACGATTATATTGTGAAACCTTTCGAAACCAAAGAAGTGATTGCCCGCGTTAAAGCGGTGTTGCGCCGCGCCGGTATCACGCAAGGCACCAAGGTAAAAACCGTGTCGTATGACGGTTTGTATATCAATTTGGAAAACTATGAGTTGCGTCTGGGCGGCAATATTGTGGATACCCCGCCCAAAGAAATGGAACTCCTGTTCCATCTCGCCAGCAATCCGAATCGCGTGTTCACGCGCGACCAATTGTTGGACGAGGTATGGGGTTTTGAATATTTCGGAGACAGTCGCACGGTCGATGTGCATATTAAACGTCTGCGCGAAAAACTGGAAGGGATCTCCGACCGGTGGACGCTGAAGACAGTGTGGGGTGTTGGTTATAAATTTGAAGTTAAAGAAGCCGCTGTTTAAAAGTATTTTCTTAAAATACTTCACAGCAGCCGCCGTACTCATTGTCATTGCCTTTTTGCTGACATCGATCATACAGGTTATATTCGCACGCCGCTATTGGATCGAGGAAAAGAAATCTCTTTTGGAAAATCAGGCTCTTAACGTCAGTGGTCTTTTGCGCGAAAACACCGTAGACCAATTCCCCGATGATTTTTATTTCACCGAAGATTTGACCTCACAGTTGATTCGTGTCGCAACGGCAGCCGACAGCAATATTTTGATCGTGGATTCTAACTTTAAAGTCATTCTTTGCTCGCACGCCACCTGCTTGCATTACGGCGAATCGTTGCCGAAATACGCACAGGACAGTCTGCAAAAAGGGGAACTCTTCACGGTCAGCCGTTTGGGTGGACTGTACAAAGAGAACCAATATTCGTACGGACAACAGATCTCCAATCCCGGTTCCTCCCGCACTTTTTATGTGGTTGTGTCCTCATCGGCAACCGCACTCGGCGAGTACATACAGGATAATCTGCAAATCTACATTCTTTCCGCCATCGCGGTGCTGTTGCTTGCCTTTATCGTGTTGTACTTAATGACCTACCGTTTAGTGCAACCGTTGCGCGAGATGGCAGTCATCACCCGCCAATTCAGTAATGGTGATTTTTCGGGTCGTGTAATGGTACGCGGTAAAGATGAAATCGCGGAATTGGGCTATGCGTTAAACAGCATGGCCGTATCGCTGTCGTCACTCGAAGATATGCGCCGCAGTTTCATTGCCAATGTCTCGCACGAATTAAAAACGCCGATGACCACGATTTCCGGTTTCATCGACGGTATGCTGGACGGCACCATTCCCGCCGAACGGCGCACGGAATATTTGCATATCGTTACAGAGGAAACCAAACGGTTATCCCGCTTGGTAACCGCTATGCTGGACTTATCGCGTATCGACAGTGGCCAGATTCGTCTGAACCCCACCACGTTTAATCTCACTGAAGCGTTGTGTTCAACACTGCTCGTGTTCGAACAACGGATCGAGAATAAACAAATTCAAATCGAGGGCATCGATGAATGTGGTGCGCAACCGTTGTATGCCGATTACGATTTGCTGCAACAGGTAGTGTATAATCTCATTGATAATGCCGTAAAATTTACCGAGGAGAGCGGTACGATCTCCGTACACGTCACCAACACAGAAGGGTGGGTCACCTTTTCTGTTCGGAACACCGGCGCGGGGATTCCCGCAACCGAAATGCCGTATATCTTTGAACGCTTTTACAAAAGCGATCGTTCCCGTAGTATGGATAAAAAGGGAATGGGATTGGGCTTGTACATCGTGAAAACCATTGTTGATTTGCACGGTGGCGAGGTGACCGTGAGTTCAGCCGAGGGAAGTTACTGCGAATTTACGGTTCGTTTGCCCGATTTACAAAAAAATTGATATTTCTTCAACAAAAAAACACAAAAGCACCGTATACTATAACCATAGCAAGAAAGGTGTGAATAATGATGGATAATTGGAATCGTTATCCCATACAAGATGAAACCCCGCAAGAACCCGTAAACAACGGTGAACAACCGTCTGCTCCGCAGGAGCCTGAAACACCGGTGCAACCGTCGGTAACCCCGCCGTCGTATTCGTCGTACGGATGGCAACAACCGACCTCACCCATTCCGCCGATGCAACCGCCCAAGAAGCGCCGTCCCGGTGCGGCGGTCATCATCAGTATCGTGTGCGTGGTGGTGATCGGCATTTTATCGGGTCTTTTGCTTATGGCCTATTACGGTATGGGTGACTGGAATGCGAATCCCTCCACCCCCGGCGGTAACAGCAATCCCGTTGACACTCCTAGAGTGGAGATCATCGAGCCGGATGAAACCGCCGATGGTTTAACCGCACGCGAGATCGTCAGCCGCAATATTGACAGCACTGTGCTGCTGAAAACCTATCGCACCACGGTGGCCGGCGGCAGCGGATTCCCGTTTGGTCAAGGCGGGCTCTCGCAAGAGGTGCAGGCGGGTTCTGCCAGCGGTATCATTATGACGGCAGACGGCTATATCATCACCAACTGGCACTGCGTTATCGACGAGGATACGGATGAACCGTTTTCCCGCATCGACATAACGCTGTACGACGGAACCGTGTACGAAAACGCCACCGTGATCGGCGCGGATTCGTCCACCGATCTGGCAGTCATTAAAGTGGATGCGAAAGACCTTAAACCCGCAGAATTCGGCGATTCCACCGCCCTGCAACTCGGCGACCGCGTGATCGCGCTGGGCAACGCAGGCGGTCTGGGTTTCTCGGCAACCCAAGGTATCGTATCGGGTCTTGCACGCGACGTGTACGACGATACGGGTTATGCCATCAAATGCTTACAAGTGGATGCCGCCATCAACCCCGGCAACTCGGGTGGTCCGTTGTTTAATGCACTGGGACAGGTCGTCGCCGTCAACTCCGCTAAAATTGTAGCGGAAGGCTATGAAGGGTTAGGCTTTGCCATCCCGATCAGCGAAGCAAAAGCCATCGTGGATCAGCTCATCGCGAACGGCTATGTCAGCGGGCGCGTATCGCTGGGTATCACGGGTCAAACGTATTCCGATGCCTATTACCAAGGCTTCTTGATCTACACGATCGAGGAAGGCTCTTCCTTGCGCGGTACCGATGTGCGTCGCGGTGATCTCATCGTGGGCGTCAACGATGTGGAAGTCACGGATTATGCTACTCTGCGCGCCGCCCTGGCAAAGCACAACGTCGGCGACACGGTTCGACTCAAACTTTTGCGTTCCTCCGATCGGAAAGTGCAAAGTTTTGAGGTGGACGTGGTCCTCGGCGAAGCCAAGCAATAAGCACCCCTTTTTGAAGGTTCACGATGTGAGCCTTCTTTTTTATTGCTGCAATCTCGAACTTGACAGCGGCGTGCACATTCGCTATAATAGGTCTGTTAGATTGCTCGCGGAGCAAAAAGAGAAAAGGGAGCTAATGTATATGACTAAGCAAACCGTCATTACCGACGAAGGCCTCAAGCGGCTGGAAAACGAACTCGATGAGTTGAAGACCGTTAAACGTAAGGAAGTTGCGGAAAAAATCAAGGTGGCGTTGTCGTTCGGCGACCTTTCGGAAAACAGCGAATACGACGAAGCGAAAAACGAACAGGCCATCATTGAGGGACGTATCGCAGAAATCGAGAATCAGTTGAAAAACGTGCGTGTGTTGGACGAAACCGATATCGGCACCGAGAACGTGCACATCGGTTCCACCGTCACCGTGCTGAATGTGGATAAAAAGAAGTCGGCAACCTACCGTATCGTTGGATCGACCGAAGCAGACCCGTTGGGCGGCAGAATATCGGATGAGTCCCCCATCGGTAAGGCACTGATCGGGCATCGCCAGGGCGACGAAGTTGAAGTCGAGACCCCCGGCGGCACGCTCCGTTTGGTGGTAGAGGAAATCTCCAAGTAAGTCTGATGAACTTCGGGTGAGGCGACGGTGCGTTGCCCACCCGATTTTTTGAGAGTGAGGGAATTAACAATGAGTGAAAACCATACCCCCGACGCGAACGCGCCGGAAATGACCGAACAGCAATTGTCCGAATTGTTGCAGATTCGTCGCGACAAACTCGCGGCGTTGTGCGAAAGCGGGAATGACCCGTTCACCATCACGAAATACGATGTCAGCGCCTACACCAAAGATATCCGCGAGCAGTACGAGAAAGCCGAAGCCGCTTACATCGCGGAGCACGGCCAACCCGAGGAAGGGGCAAGCATCGAACTGCCCGAACCCATCCAAGTGTCCATCGCAGGCCGTATGATGAGCCGCCGCATTATGGGTAAGGCGAGCTTCCTCGACTTGCACGACAGCACCGGTCACATTCAGGTATACGTCAGCCGCGGCGATGTGGGCGAGGATGTCTATGCGGGCTTCAAGAAATGGGATATCGGCGACATTATGGGCTTGACGGGCTTTGTATTCCGTACCCGTATGGGCGAGATCTCGGTTCACGCCACCTCGTTGACGTTGCTCAGCAAATCGCTGTTGCCGTTGCCCGAAAAGTACCACGGCCTACGCGATACCGATACCCGTTATCGCCAACGATACTTGGATTTGATTGTCAACCCGGAAGTCAAAGATACGTTTGTCAAGCGTTCGCGTATTCTCAAAGAAGTCCGCGCTTACTTGGACGAAAAAGGCTTCTTGGAAGTGGATACTCCCATCTTGGTCCCGTTGGAAATCGGCGCCGCCGCGCGTTCGTTTGCCACACACCATAACACGCTGGATATGGATATGTACCTGCGTATCGAAACGGAATTGTACCTCAAGCGCTTGATCGTCGGCGGTATGCACCGCGTGTACGAGGTGGGCCGCATCTTCCGTAACGAAGGCATGGACACCAAGCACAACCCCGAATTTACTACCGTGGAACTTTATCAAGCCTTCACCGACTACTACGGCATGATGGACTTGGTGGAAGAACTGTACATCCGTTTGGCAAAAACCATTTGCGGCAGTACCGTCATCACCTACCAAGGCAAAGAAATCGACTTGGGGCACTGGGAACGCCTCACGATGGCGGAAGCGGTCAAAAAATATGCGGGCGTAGACTACTACGATTGGGAAACCGATGAGCAAGCCCGCGCTGTTGCCAAAGAAAAGCACGTGGAAGTTCCCGAGAACGCTACCAAAGGCACCGTTCTCATTGAATTCTTCGATACCTATGTGGAAGAAAATTTGATTCAACCCACCTTTATCTATGACTATCCGGTGGAAAACAGCCCGCTCGCCAAGCGCAAGCCTGAGGATCCGCGCTTTACCGAACGGTTTGAGTATTTCATCAACGCAACCGAGTTTGGCAACGCGTTCAGCGAACTCAATGATCCCATCGACCAGAAAGAACGCTTCGAGCGTCAAGTCGCCGCCAAGCGTGCGGAAGATCCCAACACCCGCGCCGAAGTGGACTACGACTACGTCACCGCCTTGGAGTACGGTATGCCGCCCACGGGCGGTCTGGGCTTCGGCATCGACCGTTTGGTGATGCTGCTCACCGACTCCGCCTCCATCCGCGACGTCCTCCTCTTCCCCACAATGAAACCGCTCGATTAACTCCGGCAAAGGAATAAATCAATATGAAAACATATACGATTGTTGCCGGTGTTAACGGATGTGGCAAAAGTAGCCTTACAGGTGTTTTAAGAACGGAAATTGATAATCTCGGTAAGATTATTGATGTTGACAAGATTACCTTTGCTTGTGGTGGAAATGCGATTGAAGGTGGCAAACAAGCTGTTCTTCTGATAGATGATTGCTTGAAAAAAGAGATTTGCTTCACGCAAGAAACAACGCTCTCCGGGAAAAAGACTTTAAATACGATCAAGCGTGCTATTGATAAAGATTATTATATCCGCTTGTATTATGTTGGTCTGGATTCGATGGAAGAAAGTTTGGTTCGCATTGAAAATCGTGTCAAAAAAGGGGGACATAATATTGATACAGACGCGGTGTCAAAGCGTTTTGTAAAACGTTTTGATGATTTGCTGGCAGTGTTGCCGTATTGTAATGAGGCCACCTTTTACGATAACGATAATGGTTTTGTTACTGTTGCAAAATACAAAAACGGTGATATGCAACCGTTGGGGCATTATCAACCGAAATGGCTGTCGGAACTTATGGAAAAGATGAGATGAGTTACGATACTTGCTTTGGTTTAATACACACAAAAAGTGGCAATGACACATAAAATGTCATTGCCACTTTTCATTACTTTTTATCTTGAATTCTTGCACAAGTTTCACAACGACCGAACTCATCCAATTCCAACACGGAAAGGGTTTTTGTTAACTCGTCGTATCTTGCTTTGTTAACCGAAAATGTAAACGGATCTTTATCTGTATCACTCAAAAATCAGGCTGTTCTATACAGTTTAATCTTCTTCAAGCAATTTTGCAGGTGATACTTTTAACACTTGTGCAATTTTGAACAAGGTTTCCAAAGAAACACCACGCACAGTGCCGGGACCCTCCACTTGACCTACAAAGCTTACACTTTTGCCGATAAGTTCTGCAAAATATTCCTGCGTAAAGCCGGCTTTTCTTCTGTAATATGCAATCTTCAAACCAAGAGTAATATACTTATCCGGAAATTCTGTCTTCATTTTGTTGCCCCTTTTCCTTTATACATACATTTTACCGAAAAACAGAGCAAATTATTATAGCCCGAAACTGTAGATGTATTTACTTTGAGTGAAAGATAATGTATAATAAGTAAAAAATCTTTTACTTTGGAGAAGTGCATATGAAAACAAACACCTGCTGTTTTATCGGTCACCGAACGATAAACGAAACCGAAGAATTGAAAACGCAACTGCGCGTGATGATTGAAACGCTCATCACCGAGCAAACCGTAGATACCTTTTTATTCGGTAGTGGGAGCTGCTTTGACGACCTTTGTCTAGAACTTGTCACGGAATTAAAAGAACGCCACCCGCACATAAAACGCGTTTACGTGCGGGCAGCGTTCCCCTATATCAGCGAGGACTACACCGCCTGTTTACTGGAATCCTACGACGACACCTATTTCCCCGAAACCGTCCTCGGCGCGGGCAGAGCGTCTTACGTCAAACGCAACCGCGAAATGATCGACAACAGCCGCTTTTGCGTATTCTATTACGAAGAATCGTGCGCCCCCACCACCCGCAAAAGCGGCACTAAACTGGCGCTGGAGTATGCGCTGAAACGCAAAAAAGAGATCATCCTATTGCCGGCGAACGAAAAAATTATTGTTTTTCGATAACAAAATTATTGACAAACGATAAACTCGTGTGGTATCATCGTGTCAGAAAAAGGTTTGGGAGGTAATTTTTATGTGGAACAGGAAGCGGTCTGTGACCTTATCCATTGTCGTATGCTTTATTTTTATCGCCATTCTTACCGCCGGTGTGTTTTTGGGTCCTTGGGCGGTGAAACTGTGGTTTACGATTTATCGGGGCTGGAACGTGAACGGTGATGCTCTGCAAGGAATGGTACAGCTTTTCAAACTGTGCTTTTACCCCTGCGCCGTATTTGCGTATATTACACTGTATTGCTTGCTGAAATTACTTTTCAACATAAAGAAAGACGCCATATTCGTGGATAAAAATGTGCGCTATCTTCGCTTTATTTCGTGGTGTTGCTTTGCCGTGGCATTGATCACGGCGATCGGCGGCTGGTTTTATATCCCCTTTGGCGTGGTGGCGGTCCCCGCGGCCTTTGTCGGCCTTATGCTGCGCGTTGTGAAAAACGTTATGCAAAACGCGGTCGAGATCAAAACCGAAAACGAACTTACCGTGTAAAGCGAGGGCTCAAAATGATTCAAATCGATTTAGACGTTTGGCTGGCTATGCGCAAAATGACTTCGCTTGATCTCGCGTTAAAAATCGGCATTACACCCGCCAATCTTTCGATACTAAAAACCGGCAAGGCAAAAGCGATCCGCTTCTCAACACTGGAGGCCATTTGCAAGACGCTCGATTGCCAACCCGGCGATATCATTAAGTACGTAGAAAAGGAGTAGCTTTTATGGAATTAGAGAATACCGCTTTAGAAGGCGAAAAATTACAAGAACCTACACCTCCGTCATTTTTAGAACTTACCACAAGAGATACGGTTTTTGCAGCCTGTGCGCTCGCCGTAAGCCTCCTCCTTTCTCTGTTCGGTATATTCAGCGGTTTTTCCTTGGGTTATTTATTGGTGTCCACTTTAACGATTCTTCTGTTTGTCTTTTATTTTTCCAAGGATGGCAAACTGCGATTCTTGCCCGTCGTATGCGGACTTTTGGCACTCGCCAACGGCGCAATATTCATCTGCACCACCAACGGCAGTGTGCGATTCTTTGGCGTTATCATCGGTTTTTTACTATCCCTTGTCTGCTTTGACGGGCTGGTCAACGGCAACGCCAAAGGAAACCGCCAAACGGTTGGGATCTTTTACTCAGCGGCATCCACCCTGCGCCACATCGGACTTTGTTTAAAATCGCTTTTTGCAGGCCGTGCAAAAAATAAAAAGCGCATCGGCAAAGTATTCGTCGGGTTGCTTTGCGCCGTTCCCGTTCTGCTTGTTGTTGTGCCGTTGCTCATCTCTTCCGACGATGCCTTTCGCGGTATGATAAACAATATTTTCGAAAATACGTTTTCTTACTTTTTGAAAATCGTGTTCGGCGTATTGCTTTGTCCGTTCATCATTTCCTATGGGTTTTCTCTTAAATCGGGCCGCGTAGAAAAAATGAAAAAAGGCAATTTTTCAGGCATTGAGAATATCTATATCCTTTCATTCTTATCCGCTATCAGTGTCTGTTATCTGCTTTACCTGTTTTCACAACTGGCCTACTTCTTCAGTGCGTTTGAGGGATTCCTGCCCAACGCCGACATCACCTACGCCGAATACGCCCGCAAAGGCTTTTTCGAGATGTGCGCCATCGCAGTCATCAATCTTGTTATCGTGTTTTCCGCCTTGCTTCTTGCCAAAAAAGAAAACGGCAAAGTGTGCCACGGTATAAAGGGGATCGCAACATTTATATCTCTCTTTACCCTGATGATTATTGCGACGGCAATTTCAAAAATGGTGCTTTACATCGGCACTTACGGTATGACGGTACTTCGTGTTACCACAAGCGCGTTCATGGTGTTTTTGAGCATTATCTTTATAAGTGCGATTTTACGGATTTATCTGACCAAAATCAATATTATCAAAACAGCTTTGCTTACAGCCGGCAGTATCCTGCTGGTGCTTGGCACAGTAAATGTCAACGCTGTTTGCGCACGCTATAACTATGAGAGCTATCAAGCGGGAAGTCTTAACACGATGGATGTGCAAGCGATGTACGCCTTGGGAGACGAAGGCATTCCCTACCTTATAAAGCTCACTTCCGCCGAAGATGCCGCAATCGGGAACGAAGCAAAACACTGTTTGGCAAACGCCTATTTGTATGATTATTTTGAAGGTATGCAACACACTCAAAACTTCACGGCAGAGGATCTGCGAGCAAAACAAAAAAACAAGGGGTTTGAACAGTTCAGCATCCCAAAAGCTTCTGCTTATGAGAGCCTGTACGAATATATAGAAAACAATCCTTGGTTCAGCTCGTTTTGTCAAACCTATGTTCAAGAACAGGAACCCACGTATCCCGTGTATTATTAATAAATTTAACGCGCCCTATGACCGCAAGGTCATAGGGCGCGTTGCTTTATTCTTTGGTCAACACCTTTTTTTGCCACGACTTTTTGCCGCATTTCGGGCACTGCAGATAGCGCGTTCTGCCCATGTGCATTGCCAAATTGATTGCCTTAAAAGTAGGAACATAGGTGTGTCCACAATGTTTGCATTTATAATACCCTGCCACTTGTTCGATCTTCATGCAAGAGGCAAAACCGACAAAGCACGGTATAAATCCTGAAAACACAATGAGTATTCTTTTCCACTCTTCCATCGGCACATACGACGCAATTATGACCGGTACGAGTAAAACAATAATGGATAGGATACCAAGAACCCATTCGATCGTAAGCAAACGTTTATCGCTTTGTTCCTTCTGTTTGATCATTTCCAGTAAGTTGTTTTCCAATTCTTTGTTGTAATTTTCCACGGCGACTACCTCCCCACACAACAGATCGTTGACACTGATCTGCAAAACATCACACAACGCCAGCATCAAGGATGCATCGGGTAACGAGCGACCCGTTTCCCATTTGGATACGGCTCGGTCGGTGATGCCCAGCGTTTCCGCCAACTGCATCTGCGTTAGATTTTGATTTTTTCGGCGTTCGGCAATGAATTTGCCGATCTTAACTTGGTCCATACAGCGCCTCCTTTCACTTACAGTATAGCGCATACACCCGAAAATTCCACGAACCGCCGGTTGAGTGGGGAAAATCAATCGGAAGTAGAGACTGTTATACCCAAAATATACCACACAATCACGCGTTTTTCAACTCTTCGAGCGGAATGCATTGATTATTGCACAGCATTGTGATAAACTATACTGTATGGTAGGTGATTGATATGAGTTGTGATAAACGAGTACCCCTGCGCCAAGTCCATTTGGATTTTCACACTTCGCCCGACATTGCGGGCATCGGTTCGCGCTTTTCCAAAGAAAATTTTCAAGCGGCACTCAAAGCGGGACACTTAGATAGTATTACCGTGTTTGCCAAGTGCCATCACAGTATGTGCTATTACCCCACCGAGGTGGGTATACGGCACCCGCACCTGGATTTTGATTTAACAGGTGCGATGGTGGACGCGGCACACGAAATCGGCGTGCGCGCTCCCCTCTACATTACGGTTGGTTGGTCACACGAGGACGCGCAGCGACATCCCGAATGGCACACCCTTAAGGAGGACGGTACTACGCTTGCGAGTAAATCGTCGTTCCGTATACCGAAAGATCTCACACAGCCGAAACCGTACGGTGGATGGCAAATGCTATGTTCCAACGACAACGCCTATGCCGAACACATCTACGCCTTGACCGAAGAGGTTTGTCAGCGCTATCCCGTGGTGGATGGGCTGTTTTACGATATTTGCGCCGCGGGCGGCGTATGTTACTGCGACTCGTGTGTAGCGGGAATGCGCGCCGAAGGGTACGACCCCGAAAACGAGGAAGACGCACGCGCGTATTTCATTGCGAAACAGCGGTTGTTTATGAAAAAGTGCACCGACATTTTGCACCGCTATCATCCCGAGGCGACCATCTTTTTCAACGGGTGCGCCAACCAGTACGCGCCGCAATACCACGATCGGCTGTCCCATTTTGAAATGGAAGACCTGCCGACGGCATGGGGCGGGTATAACAAACTGCCGATGCGGGCAAAATATTTTGCCAAGAAAAACAAGGGTCTGATCGGTATGACCGGTAAGTTCCATCTGTCGTGGGGCGAGTTCGGCGGTTTTAAATCCAAAGAAGCGCTCAAATTCGAAGTAGCGATGATGGCGTTGTACGGTGCGGGTGCTTCGGTGGGCGATCACATGCACCCCGACGGCGAAATGGAGATGCAGACATACGAGAACATCGGCTATGCCTACGAGTATCTTGAAACCATCGCGCCGTTCTGCTACGGCGGAAAGCCCGTCACCAATTTGGGAGTGTATCCGTCGCCATTGAAAGATACCAACGAGGGATTATCCAACATCCTTCTGGAAAATCAGTTGGATTACGATTTGGTCACCGACGGCAACTTTGAACAGTTTGACACCGTGATCTTTCCCGCGGGAAGTGTGCTGAGCGACACCGAACTCACTGCGTTGGAGAACTATTTGAACAACGGCGGCAAGCTGGTGTTGATGGCCGACGCGCTGGTGCAAGACGGCAAATTTGCGCCGGATATCGGGTTTGCGTACCAAGGGGCAAGCGAGTACGATTGCGATTACCTGCTCCCCGTAACCCCCGTGGAGAAGCTGCCCAACGCACCGATGCTGTGCAACATCCCGGGACACCGCGTCGCGTGTGACGATGCCACCGTATTGGCGGAGCGGTTGGTCCCCTATTTCAACCGCACATACGAGCATTTTTGCGGGCACAAAAACACCCCGTTTGATAAAGATGCTCCGCGCACCATCGGAATTGCCAAGCGCGGTAACGTGGTATACGTTGCGCACGATCTGGCACAGCAATACTTGGAATACGGCTCGCTGTTCCACAAACGCTATTTTATCGAGGCGCTGAACGCCGTGTACAACGGACCGTTGTTGCAAGTGCACGGGTTAGGTTCACAGGGGCGGTGCACTGTCATTTGCCAACCCGATCAGCACCGCTACTGCATCAATATGGTGTACGCCAGCCCTGTTAAACGTGGCAAAGCGGAAGTGATCGAGGATATCGTTCCGTTGTACAATATCCAATTGGCACTGCAAACCGATAAAACGGTAAGCCGTGTATATCTGGGCTTGACAAGCGAAGAACTGCCCTTTGAGATACAAAACGGGCGCGTTTGCTTTACGGTGCCCGCATTATGTTGCCACGCATCGGTGGTCGTAGAGACATCGAATAAAATACCCGCGAATGTTTTAGATGTTTGTTGCAAAATATAAAAAAATATGATATACTGTTTCAATTGAATCACACTATGGATAAAGGCTTGATGTGTATGAAAAAAGTGGATCCTACCGTCATAAAAGAAACATTGTACATCTTAAAGATCACCGTATTACTCAGTGTGCTGATGCAATCGGTATTCTTGGTTTTGGGTTGTTGGAATTATACGGTGTTGCTCGGAAATGTGCTGGGCATTTTTGCAGCGGTGGGTAATTTCTTTTTGATGGGACTCACGGTACAAGCCGCATTGGGAAAAGAAGAAAAAGACGCAAAAAATCTGGTCAAAGTTTCACAATTACTGCGTATGCTGTTTTTGTTTGTTATCGCCTTGATTGGATATTTAGTGCCGGTATTTCACACCGTGGCGATGATCGTGCCGTACGTATTCCCCCGCATCGCCATCGCCTTGCGTCCGTTGCTTGTCAAAAGTTAAGGGGTGATCGTTTTGAACAAAACCGGCTGGCGATTCCGTTTGGTGGACGGATTGCTGATTGCCATGATGATCCTGCCCGTTGTCGCGGGTATCGTGCTGCAAGTACTCACCAAACCCGTATCGGAAGGCATTGCCATCACAGGTGCGCGGGTGTTTTTCACCATTCCGATGCCGATTCAGGATTTCCCCGTGACCGAATCGCAGGTTAACTCGCTGTTGGTGCTCATTATCATTACCGCGGCGTGCTTGTATCTCACCCACGGGTTATCTGAGCACATACAACTGAAAAGACAGCACTTTGCGGAACTCATCATTGAAAAGGTAGACGGCTTGGTGCTGGAGAATATGGGCCGTTATTTCGCCGGATTCTCGCCGTTCATCATTGCCATTCTGGGGTTGTCTGCGTTTTCCAGCTTGTTAACGCTGGTAGGCTTGTATCCCCCCACATCAGACATCAACATTGTCGGCGGTTGGGCGGTGCTGGTGTTCGTCCTCATCACGTATTATAAGATGAAATGCGGGCCGCTTCACTATCTCAAGAGTTTCGCCGAGCCGGTGGCACTCTTGGCGCCCATCAACATTATCAGCGAGGTGGCAACCCCCGTTTCGATGGCGTTTCGTCATTACGGAAACGTGTTGTCGGGTGCGGTCATTTCCGTACTGCTTGGGTCGGCGCTCGCGGGATTGTCCTCGATGTTGCTCGGATGGTTGCCCGGCTTTTTGGCGGATATTCCACTGCTACAAGTCGGTATTCCCGCCATACTGTCCATTTACTTTGACGTGTTCAGCGGTTGCTTGCAAGCGTTCATTTTTGCAATGTTAACACTGATGTACGTGTCGGGGGCGTTTGATCTCGACGAATACGAGAAACGTAAAGCGCGTAAGCTTTCAAAAAATAAACAATAAAAGTAACGGAGGAAAAGACTATGGAAATCGCAATTGGTATCATTTTGGGTTGCTGTGCTTTGGGTGCCGGTTTGGCAATGATCGCCGGTATTGGCCCCGGTATCGGTGAAGGTAATGCCGTTGCCAAAGCGTGTGAAGCGATTGCTCGTCAGCCCGAGAGCAAGGGTAGCGTTACCACCACGATGTTGATGGGTTGCGCCATCGCGGAAACCACCGGTTTGTACGCGTTGGTTATTGCCATTTTGCTCATCTTTGTTGCTCCCAATCTGTTGGTCAATATCTTGGTGAAAACCATGCAATCTCTGTAATGCGTACCCCGATTCGGGGACTTGTGGAGTGAGTGTATGCAAACATTAGATGTAATCTCGGTCAATCTGTGGCAGATGGTGGTATCGCTCGCCAATCTGGTGCTGTTGTTTTTGATTGTGAAAAAATTCTTATATAAGCCCGTAAAAAAGATGCTCGAAACGCGTCAAAACACCATTGAGGGCGACTATGATGCCGCGCGATCCGCAAAAGATAAAGCGCTTGCCGATCAGCAGGCGTATGAAGAGCAGCTCCGCGGTG
Organism: Acutalibacteraceae bacterium; assembly: GCA_045596125.1. GTDB lineage: Bacteria > Bacillota > Clostridia > Oscillospirales > Acutalibacteraceae > RGIG3009. Next base: position 16,016 of record JAZOBT010000108.1, read on the forward strand.
CCAAAGCGCAGGCTGATCAAATGATCAAGTCGGCGGTGGATACGGCACAACTGCGCGAAAAAGAGATGCTGGCGGATGCCAAGAAAAAGGCAGACGGGATCGTGCGACAGGCCGAAGCGGATGCCGCTTTGGAGCGTAAAAAAGCGGAAGACGATATCAAGAGCGAGATCGTGGAAATTTCCTCATTGCTCACGGAAAAGTTGTTGGAGCGCGAAGTCTCTTCCGACGACCACAAGCAGTTGATCGACTCGTTTATCGAGAACATAGGTGACAGCCATGATGCAAACTGATAAAGAGTATGCCACCGCGCTGTTCCTGCTCGCCGCCGAGGAGAATCGTTGTGACGATTACTATACCGATCTGCTCACGGTGCGACAAGTGCTTGAGGAAAACCCCGTATATGTGGAGTTCTTAGCATCTCCCGCCATTTCACTGGAAGAGCGGCTTCGCGCCATCGACGCGGCTTTTGCGAGTTTGTCGGAGCATATCGTGTCGTTTTTAAAGCTTTTGTGCGAAGCGGGGCGCGCGCGACTCATAACCGATTGTATCGACGAGTACGGGCTATTGCTCAAAGCACTCTCGGGCAAAGCAGCGGCAACGGTACGTTCCGCGGTTCCGCTGAGTGACGAGCAAAAGGCGGCGTTGTGCGCAAAATTGGAAGCGATGACCAATAAAAAAATTGAGCCGCTGTATGTGATCGACGAATCACTCATCGGCGGTGTATGTATTGACGTGGAAGGTAAGACGTTCGACGGTAGTATCAGAGGTCGCCTGCGCGATGTGAAGGATGTGATGATGCGATGAACAGACCGGAAGAGATCAGTAACATTATTAAAAACCAAATCAAGCAATACCACTCCAAGATCGAAATGACCGAAACCGGCAAAGTCATCTTGGTGGGTGACGGTATTGCCCGCGTATACGGTCTTCGCAATTGTATGGCAAATGAGTTGCTGGAATTTGAAGGCGGCTCGTTTGGTGTGGCGCAAAACTTGGAAGACGAGACCGTTTCGGTTGCGATTTTGTACGATAGAAATGACATTCGCGAGGGCTCTGCCGTGCATCGTACCGGTAAAGTTGTTTCCGTGCCGGTCGGTGAAGCACTGCTGGGGCGCGTTGTCAATGCACTGGGCAAGCCGATCGACGGCAAAGGCCCTGTTGAATACACGATGACCCGCCCCATCGAGTCGGAAGCACCCGGTATCATTGAGCGTCAAAGCGTTAATGTGCCGTTGCAGACGGGCATCAAAGCCATCGACAGTATGATCCCGATCGGTCGCGGTCAACGTGAGTTGATCATCGGCGACCGCCAAACAGGTAAAACCGAAATCGCGGTCGATACCATCATCAACCAAAAAGGTACGGGCGTTATCTGCATTTACGTGGCTATCGGCCAAAAGAGCACCTCGGTTGCACAGTTGGTAAACGAACTGAACCGCAACGGTGCGATGGAATATACCATTGTCGTTTCGGCGAGCGCCTCGGAAAGTGCGCCACTTCAGTATATCGCCCCTTACAGCGGTTGCGCGATGGCGGAATATTTCCGCGAGCAAGGCAAAGACGTTCTCATTGTGTATGACGATTTGAGCAAGCACGCGGTAGCATACCGTGCCCTGTCATTGCTCATTCGCCGTCCACCCGGCCGTGAAGCATATCCGGGTGATGTATTCTATCTGCACTCTCGCCTGCTGGAGCGTGCGGCGTGTGTCGCCCCCGAATACGGCGGCGGCTCCATTACGGCGTTGCCCATTATTGAAACGCAAGCAGGCGACGTGTCGGCGTATATCCCCACCAACGTCATCTCCATCACCGACGGACAGATCTTCTTGGAGACAGAACTGTTCCATTCGGGTATTATGCCGGCTATCAACCCCGGTATTTCGGTCAGCCGCGTGGGCGGTTCGGCACAGCTGAAAGCAATGAAAAAAGTGTCGGGCGAATTGAAATTGCTCTATTCGCAGTACCGTGAATTGCAGTCCTTTGCACAGTTCGGCAGCGATCTGGACGCCGATACCAAAGCGCGTCTCGCATTGGGCGAACGTATTGTGGAAGTGCTCAAGCAAGGCCGCAACGCCCCCATCCGCGTGGGTTGCCAAGTCGCCATCGTATACGCCGCCATCAAAGGGTATCTCGATCACGTGGCGGTAAAGGATATTCACGAGTACGAAGCGCAGTTGTTTGCAAAATTGGAAAACAAGCACGGTGCATGGTTACAGCGCATTGAATCCGGCGCGTATGACGACGCAGATGAACAAGAACTCAAAACGATCCTGACAGAAATGCAGGTGTAAGCAGCATGGCAGGAAATACAAAAGCACTGCGTGTGCGTATAAAGAGCGTCACCTCTACCTTGCAATTAACCAAAGCTATGGAGTTGGTGGCGTCTTCCAAGATCCGCCGTGCGAACGAAGCGATGGCAAAAGGGCGCGATTACGCGGCTGTCTTGCAGCAAACGGTGGATACGTTAACCACCGACCGCGAGTGCCTGAAAAGCCCGTATATGCAACAGCGCGACACGGGCCGCACCCGTCTCATCGTGGTAGCGGGTGATCGCGGACTGGCGGGCGGATATAACGCCAATGTGTTTCGCTTGGCGGCAACGTTCCCCGACGCACAGATGTTACCCATCGGCAAACGTGCGTGTGAACGGTTTGGTGCAGAAGCGGTCTCTTCTGAAACCTTCTCGTTTGACCAAGCCTTGCAACTGGCGGATACCTTATGCACCGATTTTGCAAACGGCGAATTTGACCGTTTGGGAATCCTCTCCACCACGTACCATTCCGTAATGACGCAAGAAGCGGTGGTAACGTGGTTGCTCCCGTTTCAGAAAAGCGAAAACGATCCCACCGGTGCAACCATCTTTGAACCGGATGCGTTAACGGTGCTCAATCATTTTGTGCGCGAGTATGTGGCGGGAATGATCACAACGTGCGTGCGCGAAAGTTTTGCCAGCGAAGTTGCCGCCCGTCGGATGGCGATGGATTCCGCCGGCAAGAATGCCAAGCAAATGATCGACGACCTGCAACTGGAATACAACCGTGCACGTCAGGGCGCGATCACGCAGGAAATTACAGAAATCGTCGCCGGAAGCGGCAACGAATAAGAGGTGGTACTGTTGGCAGAACTACGTATAGGAAAAGTAACACAAGTCATGGGTCCGGTCGTTGACGTTCGCTTCGGGGAAGGTGAACTACCGAAAATTTATAACGCCTTGACGATCACAATGGAAAATCGCGTGCTCACCATCGAAGTAGCACAACACATCGGCGATAACACGGCACGTTGCATTGCGATGTCGTCTACCGACGGTTTGCAACGCGGCGTTGCGGTGACCGACACGGGTGCGCCCATCAGCGTGCCTGTCGGCCGCGAGACGTTGGGTCGTATCTTCAACGTATTGGGCGAAGCGGTAGATAACAAAGAAACCCCACAGACCGCCGAGCGTTGGAACATCCATCGCAGTGCGCCCGAATATCAAGATCTGGCGACGAGTGCCGAGATCTTTGAAACCGGCATCAAGGTCATCGACCTCATCTGCCCCTATTCCAAGGGCGGTAAGATCGGCCTGTTCGGTGGTGCCGGCGTGGGAAAAACCGTTCTCATTATGGAACTCATCAACAACATCGCCAAGCAACACGGCGGTATTTCCGTGTTCACAGGCGTGGGTGAGCGCACACGCGAGGGCAATGATCTGTATAACGAAATGAAGCAATCGGGTGTTCTCAGCAACACCGCTCTGGTGTACGGACAGATGAACGAACCGCCCGGAGCGCGTATGCGCGTGGGCCTTTCGGGACTCACGATGGCGGAGTATTTCCGCGATACCGAAGGGCAGGACGTGTTGTTGTTCATCGACAACATTTTCCGCTTTACCCAAGCGGGTAGCGAAGTGTCCGCACTGCTCGGACGTATGCCGTCGGCGGTTGGCTATCAGCCCACCTTAGCAAATGAAATGGGTGCGTTGCAAGAGCGTATCACGTCCACCAAAAAGGGTTCCATCACCTCCATCCAAGCGGTGTATGTGCCTGCGGACGATCTTACCGACCCCGCTCCCGCCACCACATTTGCGCACTTGGACGCTACCACGGTGTTGGCGCGTAACATTGCGTCACAAGGTATTTACCCCGCGGTGGATCCGCTGGAATCGTCCAGCCGTATTCTCTCGCCCGAGATCGTGGGCAAAGAGCATTACGCCGTAGCCAAAGAAGTACAGCGTATTTTGCAACGGTATAATGAGTTGATGGATATCATCGCGATTATGGGTATGGATGAATTGTCCGACGAGGATAAATTGTTGGTGCAACGCGCCAGAAAAATTCAGCGTTTTCTGTCGCAACCGTTTGACGTTTCGGAAAAATTCACGGGTATTCCCGGCGCGTATGTGCCGATCGGCGAAACCATTCGCGGGTTTAAAGAGATCATCGAAGGCAAACACGACGATTTGCCCGAATCGGCATTCCTGTTCGTGGGCACCATCGACGAAGCCGTTGAAAAAGCAAGGAAGGCGCCGGTATGAACACCTTTCAATTGACCGTCTCCTCTCCGGACGGCAACGCGTTTTGCGGAGAGTGTGTGCAACTGAATGTGCGCGGCGTCGAGGGCGAACTCGCGGTGATGGCGGGGCATATCCCCTTTGTTACCTCGCTCGTCAAAAGCCCGTGTACCATTGTGTTGCCTGACGATACCGAACTCACCGCTACCATTGACGGCGGTCTGCTTTCGGTCGGCGAACAATCCGTTACCGTACTTTCCGGCTCATTTAAGCTGGATTAACCAACACAAAACCCCTTGGCGTACTTCCGTACACCAAGGGGTTTCTTTCAATAAAGCAGGAATAATCTAACTAAAATCACAGCGCTAGACGGAGTTAAATTTTTATGGGGTAATCACCATATCCCATACAGCAAGAAATGCCTTTTAACGAATAGCGTTGCATTTCTATCGTGGCAAAAAGAATACACAAACAGGTATGATACATACTGTGAATCTCGTAAGTGAATCCCAACGATTTATGTTTGGATTGCTTTTCGATTACAATCCCCAAGGCAATTAATTCGTCAAGAGACCTTCTTAAGATGTCCTCCTCAAGATTTAACTTTTCTCGCATCTCGCCAAGACTGATATCACTCATAGATATTATGGCAAGACAAACCAGAAGGTTGTTTTCGCCTGATAAAGCAGGTAATATTTTCTGCGCAAAGTCAACGGTGTCTTTATTTATATTTTGGAAAAAATCTCTTGTAACAATTGCTCCATAACCTTTACCGGATAATAAAGATAATCCATTTTCATTAGACAAATGAAGAGGTTCAGCGCACATAGCAACCTTTCTGTCTTTTATATTCCATCTACTTACTCCGTGATGCGCATATGCAAAAACTGTTAAGGCTTCTCCATATGCCTCTTTACTTTGCTGAGAATGTTCCGCTACTTTATCAAAAACCTTATTATATATATCGTTATACGCATATTCCTGACCGTAAAAAAGATAATCAACACTTACATTGAAGTATCCTGCAACGAGAGGAAGAGTTTGCGTATCAGGCAAAGAGGTGTTTGTTTCCCATTTTGAAACGGCTTGGGGCGAAATGTTCAATGCAAAAGCTAATTGTTCTTGCGTGATGCCCTTTTGTTTTCGGAGATCGGCTATATTTTTAGCGATGTTTATTTCTTTCATACTTCACATTCCTTTTCGCAATTTACCGTGAGCTCCTCGGTTGTGCTTAAATTATACCACCAAAGAACGGGGGGATAAACAACTTGTTCAGTTTGCATCTCAACCGGCAGTTGTGTGGCTTTTAAGATAACAAGCTTTGGTTGTTTCGTAAATCAAAAGAGGCGTACCCACTGTAAAGCAGGTACGCCAAAAGTTTTATATCAAATATCTGCCCACTGATGCGGTGCGAAACCCGCCTTCACAGCGGCGGCTTCCCATTCGTCAAAACCTTTGCGCAACAGATCTGCCGAATGGCAATCGCCGCAAAGCACAACGCATGCCCCTCGCTCCGCCAAATACCGTTGCATCGTCAGGGTGGGATACGGCTCGGGGCGTCCCGCACGCCACATCCCGCCCAAATTGATCTCAAAGGGAATATCATACGCCAGCAACCGATCCGCCGCCGCTTGCCACGCCGCCACATAGCGCGGATCGGTTTCGTCAAAGAGCGCGCCGTCACCGTTGTATTTACTCACCAAATCAAAATGCCCGATAATATTCGGATGGGTGGCTTCTGCCACATCCGCCACGGTTTTGAAATACAGCTCCGCAAACGCATACCAATCGCCGCCGAAGTGCTTTTGCACGTTTTGCTTTAGCTTTTCGCGATTACCGTCCACCGCCATATAACAACCATTCACGTAGACGTAATGAACCGAACCGAGTATGTAATCAAAGCCGGCGGTAGACGCAGTGGAGTAACGGTCTTGCTCCACGCCGCAAAGCAACTCGATCTGCCCGCGGTAGTTCTCCTTAAGATCTGCCACCGTCTGCTGAAATCGCTTTACGTCAGTTGCAGGGATACAATAGCTTTCATCAAAATCCGTATAGGAGTGTGTGAGCAGTCCCAGTTTGGTCATACCCAAGCCGATCGCCGCTTGCACCATTTGCTCGGGTGTGTTGCGACCGTCGCAAAAATTGGTGTGCGTATGAAAATCAGCCAGAATCATTTCATTTTCTCCTGCTTGATCTTATGATCGATCACGTGGCGGGACGCCAACTCGCGGTGAATATCCTCCAACGAAATGCCCATTTGGATCATCAGTACCATCACGTGATACGCCAGATCGGCGATCTCATAAATGGTCTCTGCCTTATCGTTGGCTTTGCCCGCGATGATTACCTCTGTGCTTTCCTCGCCGACTTTTTTGAGGATCTTATCCACACCCTTTTCAAACAAATAGGTGGTGTAGGAACCCTCTTTCTTTTCGGTTTTGCGTCCTTCGATGAGCTTCATCAACGCCTGCAACGAAAACTCCGAACGCTCGTCGCTTTCCCACACAGGTTGCTCAAAGCACGACACCGTACCTTTGTGGCACGCGGGGCCGTCGGGCTCCACCATCACGACCAGCGCATCCCCGTCGCAGTCGGCGGTAATGGAAACGATGTGCTGATAATTGCCGCTGGTTTCCCCTTTGAGCCACAGTTCTTGGCGAGAACGGCTCCAAAAACAGGTGAGTCCCTTTTCCATCGAAATCGCCAGACTCTCACGATTCATATACGCCAGCGTCAACACCTGTTTCGTCACGGCATCGACTACGATAGCGGGGATCAATCCCTGTTCATCAAATTTCAAAGCATTGCAATCCAACATTACTCTTTACTCCTTTCCAAACGCACGGGAATGTCGGCAGCCGCCAACAGTTGTTTTAAATCCCGAATCCGCACTTCGCCGAAGTGGAAGATGGAGGCCGCTAACCCCGCATCCACCCGCGGCAAGGCGCGGAACAGTGTTACAAAATCCCCGGCACAGCCGGCGCCGCCCGAGGCAATGACGGGTACCGACACCGCATCGCACACCGCCGAGAGCATTTCCAAGTCAAAGCCGCCGCGCACGCCGTCGGTGTCAATGGAATTGACCACCACTTCACCCGCACCGTCCGACACGCACCGACGGATCCACTCGATCGCTTCCATACCGGTATCATCGCGGCCGCCGCGCGCAAACACGCGGAACTCATCGCCTACGCGCTTGACATCTACCGACAGCACCACACACTGATCACCGTACCGTTTTGCCGCCTCACGCACCAGCGAGGGATCACGAATGGCACCCGAGTTGACGCTGACTTTATCGGCACCGCATTTGAGAACACGATCAAAATCATCCAATGTGTTGATGCCGCCGCCTACCGTCAACGGAATAAACACCGTACGCGCGGTTTCACACAAAATGTCGGTGAACAACCGCCGCCCTTCTGCCGAGGCGGTGATATCGTAGAACACCAGTTCGTCGGCACCGTTTTCGCTGTAATATTTGGCCAATTCCACGGGCGAGGATACGTCGTTCAGCCCTTGGAATTTCACGCCTTTCACCACTCGCCCGTCTTTTACATCGAGACAAGGGATAATTCGCTTGGTTATCATTTTGCCACCTCGATTGCTTCGCGCAGATCCAGCGCACCGGTATAGTACGCTTTTCCCACAATTGCGCCGTATAATTCCATTGCCGCCAATCGCCGCACATCCTCCAGCGAAGATACGCCGCCCGACGCGACAATTTGCAACGAAAACCGTTTTGACAACTCCCGATACAACTCCAAATTAGTGCCTTGCATCGCGCCGTCACGCGAGATGTCGGTGCAAATGAGCGTTTTTACGCCGATTTTTTGCATTTTTTCGCAAAAATCAAAGGCTTTTCGTTCAGATTTTTCGGTCCAACCCTTCACGGCTACCATACCGTCACGGATATCCACGCCCACGGCAATGGCATCACCGTGGCACCGCACAGCCTCTTCCACAAACCCTGCCTCAGTCACGGCGGCGGTTCCCAAGATCACGCGGTCAATGCCCGCGTCGCGATAGCGACGAATCACCTCGTGACTGCGCACACCGCCGCCGATCTCGCAAAACAGACCGCTGACTTCTTTAAGTTTGCACACCACATCAAAATTGGGGGTGCCACCGTTGCGTGCCCCCTCCAGATCCACCAAGTGGATATGCGTTGCGCCTTGTGCGGCAAAGTCGCGGGCAACCGCAAGCGGATCGTCGTTGTATACCGTCATTTGTGCGTAGTCGCCTTTGAACAGGCGCACAGCCTTGCCTTCATACAAGTCGATGGCCGGGAAAATTTTCATACCTTACCCCACCCCTTCGCAAAACGCTCTGAGAATATTCAGTCCCACCGCGCCACTTTTTTCGGGGTGGAATTGGCAACCGAACACATTACCTCGTGCAACCGCCGCTGTGAGCGACGCACCGTATTCCGCGGTAGCAATGACACTTTCCTCACAGTTCGCCGCGTGGAAAGAGTGCACAAAATATACGAAATCGCCCTCGTTCAAATACCGAAACAACGGGCTTTTCTTCTTACCAAAATGCAGGGCATTCCAGCCGATATGCGGGATCTTGTACGTGGGCGGGATGACTCCCTCGATGGAGCGAATCTCACCCGGAATCAAGCCGAGACCCGCGTGCTCGCCGTATTCCAAGCCGCGGTCAAACAACAACTGCATACCGAGGCAAATGCCGAGAATGGGCTTGCCGAGACCGGCTTGTTCGACGACAATGCGGTCAAGTCCCGACGCGCGCAGTTTGTCTGCCGCATCCCCAAACGCGCCCACGCCCGGTAATAAAATACGGTCACTGTCCCGCAACACCTGCGGGTCGGCGGTGACCCCCGCCTCGGCATTGATCGCCGCAAAAGAACTTTTGAGCGAAAACAAATTACCTACACCGTAATCTACAATGGCGATCATGCCAGAACTCCTTTCGTGGACGGAATCTCGCCTGCAGCAGCGGGATCCATGCTCACCGCTTGCCGCAAACTGCGTGCCACCGATTTAAACGCGCCCTCCAAAATGTGGTGCGAATTGCTGCCTGCCAACTGCTTGATGTGCAAGGTGCACGCGGCGTTGCGCACAAACGCAAGCCAAAATTCCTCGCCCAGTTCGGTGTCAAACGTACCGACTTTTTGGGAGGGGATCGCCGTATCGTACACGAGGCATCCTCTGCCCGACAAATCCACGGCGGACAGAATAAGGGATTCGTCCATCGGCAACAGCGTGTCGCCGTAGCGACAAATACCGCGTTTATCGCCCAATGCCTGTGCCAACGCCATTCCCAAACAAATGCCGACATCCTCTACCGTGTGATGGTCGTCCACATACGTGTCCCCCTCACAGGTGAGAGTCAGATCAAAGCGGCTGTGTTTCGCAAACAACGTCAGCATATGATCGAGGAAACCGCAACCGGTGTTGATTTGGGCAATGCCGCTACCGTCCAGCGTTAATTTGAGAGAAATATCGGTTTCCGCTGTTTTGCGATCGATTTGTGCGGTACGCATTTTAACATTCCTCCAGTATATCGTGTATCGCGTCGGTCAACGCTTGCATTTCACTTTCGCTGCCCACCGTGATGCGAACATACTCCGCAATGCGCGGTTGCGCAAAGTGACGCACCAAGATGCCGCGCTCTTTGAGCGCGCGGTACAAGTCTCCCCCGCCGATGCGCGGGTGACGGGCAAACAAGAAGTTGGAACGCGAATCGGTCAACTCAAACCCCATCGTCTGCAACTGTGCCGCCGTTTTCTCACGCGTGCGCTGAATGGTGGCACAATTCGCTTGTGTATACGCCTCATCCGCCAACACGCCCAAGCCTGCCGCCATCGTCAACCGATTGATGTTGTACGGGTTGGTGGAGTATTTGATGGTGTTCATATCTTGAATTAACGCGGCAGAGCCCACGCCGAAGCCCAAGCGCGCGCCCGCCATCGAACGGGATTTGGAGAATGTTTGCGTGACGAGCAGGTTATCGTACTTGGCAATTAGCGGCACACAGCTTTGCGCACCAAAATCGACATACGCTTCGTCGATAACCACGACCGAGTCGGGATTGCTTTTCAAAATCACTTCCACCTGCTCGGGCGACAACGCCAATCCCGTAGGCGCATTGGGATTCGCAATAAAGATGGTGCCGCCCGCCTTGGCATAGTCGCTGACGTCGATAGAAAGATCCTCTTTCAGCGGTATGGTGCGGTACGGGATATTGCCCAGTTCCGCAAACACTTTATAAAAGCCATAGGAAATATCGGGAAACACGGCAGGGGTATCCTCGTCACAGTATGCCATAAACGCAAAATTCAAAATCTCATCCGAACCGTTCGTGAGCAACACGTTCTCCGCGTTCACACCGCACAAGGCGGCAACGGCTTCGGTCAATTCGCGACACGTGGGATCGGGATACAACTGCAACATCTGCGCGGCTTCTGCCGTCGCTTGTATCGCCCGCTCCGACGGCGGAAACGGGGATTCGTTGGTATTTAATTTGATGTACTTCCGCTCGGTAGGTTGTTCGCCCGGTGTATAGGGCACCAACGAGCTGTATTTCTTACTGAAAAAGCGGCTCATTTTCTCATTCCTCCAGCCGAATACGGGCGCTGCGCGCGTGCGCGGTGAGCCCTTCCTTATCGGCGAAGTATGCCACCTTCTCCGCTACGCTTTTCAAAGCATCGGCGGTGTAGTAGGTATACTGCGTCTTTTTAACAAAATCATCCACGGACAACGGGTTGGAGAAACGCGCTGTGCCGCTGGTAGGTAACGTGTGGTTGGGCCCCGCAAAGTAGTCACCCAAGGCTTCGGGGCAATAGTTGCCCATAAACACCGAACCGGCGTGATGCACGCGATCCAACCACGCGAACGGATCGCTGACACACAATTCCAAGTGCTCGGGTGCCAAGGTATTCGAAATATCGATGGCCTCCTCGATGGAAGCGGTGAGAATGATCTTACCGTTTTTTTTGATCGACTCACGGGCGATCTCTTGACGGGCAAGCAACGGCAACTGGCGTTCGAGTTCAGTCTGTACCGCCTGCGCCAAGGCTTCGTCATCCGTCACCAACACGGCACTTGCCAAACGATCGTGCTCGGCTTGAGACAACAGATCGGCGGCAACATACGAGGGCTTCGCACTGCTGTCTGCCACGATCAAAATTTCGCTCGGTCCGGCGATCATATCAATCGCAACCGTGCCGTATACCTGCTTTTTGGCTTCGGCCACAAACGCATTACCGGGGCCGACGGTCTTGTCCACCTTGGGAATACTCTCGGTTCCGTAAGCCAGCGCCGCGATCGCCTGCGAACCGCCGACTTTATAGATCTGATCCACGCCTGCGACGGAGGCCGCCGCCAAAATGACAGGATTGATCTTGCCTTGCTTGTCGGGCGGGGTAACCATCACGACCTCGCGGCAACCCGCGATGCGGGCGGGGATGGCATCCATCAACACGGTGGACGGATATGCCGCTGTGCCGCCGGGCACATACAGTCCTGCACGATCCAGCGGGATGATTTTTTGGCCCGTGACAACCCCGTTTTTCTCATTTAACAGGAAACTGTTGCGCACCTGTTTTTCGTGGAAAGCGCGGATATTTGCCGCCGCTTCGCGCAAAATTTCCAAAAAAGCGGGATCCACCGCCGCTACGGCTTCAGCAATCTCCTCGGGCGATACACGCAACGTGGACAGCTTGGCACCGTCCCACTTTTCGCAGTATTCAAACAGCGCTTGGTCGCCCTTGGCACGTACGTTTTGTATCACATCGGCAACGACGGCTTCCACATCGACCTGCGGTACCGCACGGGCGAAGATCTCGTCGTCGCTTACCTCGCTACGTTTTAAAATACGGATCATACGGATTCCTCCAATTGAGACGCTATACTTTTGACGATCTCTTCGATCGCCTCGCTCTTGAATTTAAAGCCCGCTTTATTGGCAATCAGGCGTGCGCTGATGGGAACGATGGTTTCCACGACTTCCAGTTGATTTTCGCGCAGGGTCGTACCCGTTTCCACAATATCCACGATGACATCCGACAGGCCGAGAATCGGGGCGATTTCAATCGAACCGTTCAAATGAATGATATCGATATCACGGCCGCGCGAGGCGTAGTGTTGCTGAGCAATATTGCTGAATTTGGTCGCCACTTTCAGGGTGCGGCGCACATCGTCACGGAAATCCGAACGCGCCGCGACCGCCATACGGCAACGGCCTAAGTTCAGATCCAGCAGTTCGTAAACATCCGGCTCGTATTCCAGCAAAATATCTTTGCCCGCCACACCGATATCCGCGGCGCCACGCTCGACGTAGATCGCCACATCCGACGGTTTGACCCAGAAATACCGTACGGATTTTTCGGGATTTTCAAAAATGAGTTTGCGATTATTTTCGTGGATGGCGGGGCACTCAAAGCCCGCTTTTTCGAACAGATCGTATACCTTTTCGCCTAAACGCCCTTTCGGCAACGCGACATTAAGCATGGTCTTCAAGCAACTCCACCCCCTCTTCACCGAGCTTCCATACACGACGGTATGTTACTTTTTCTGGCAGTTCTCGCGCCGCCAATACGCGCACACCTGTCCGTTGTAATCCCAACACCGCTTGGCAAATCACCGAAGGAGATTCATTTTCAGAATACAACAAGATCTCATCGGTGTCATACGGCTGTTGCGCTGCGCAAAGATCTTCCAGCATATTCAAATACAGAGCAAACCCGATCGCACCTGAGGCTTTGCCCATTTTGTACAGCAAACGATCATATTGACCGCCCGACAATACCGCGCCGGGAATACCGCTGATGAAACCTTTGAATACAATGCCGTTGTAATACCGAATGTCACTCACGACCGACATATCCAAGCGTACGGTTTCGTTGTTCCCTACCGTTTCGATGATGGCGGCGAGCTCCTCCACGATCACTAGTTCGGGGGTATCCGCAAACAGGACGCGCAGTTTTTTGAGTGCCTCACACGGTTTACCGTAAATACCTGCCAATTCACACAACAACGTGGTCTGCTCCTCAGAGAGACCTGCTTGTGCACACACGGCTGCCAACTCGTGTTTATTCTTTTCACCAATGCGTTTGAGCATCGCGGAGCTGTATTCCTTGCCCACGGCAAAGCGGTCTAAGAGCGCCGTAATGAGCCCCAAGTGCGATACATCCAGTACCGCCTCTTCCGAAATCGAGCGCAAGGTTTGTGCTGCCAGCAACAACACTTCACACAAACAATACGCATCCGGTTCACCCAAGCATTCCAGACCCATTTGGCGGATCTCGCGGAAGCTGTGAGAACTTTTTGCAACGCGGTAGACGTGTTCATCGTAATACACTTTGCGTACGCCACGCGTAATATCCCGCGTGTTTTTCACGATCGACAACGTCACGTCGGGTTTGAGCGCCATCAACTTGCCGTTGGTATCGGTGAAGGTAATAATATTGTCCGAGATCAAAAAGTCTTTATTGCGCACGTACAGATCGTATTCTTCAAATTTGCTCATTTTGTACGGGGTATATCCGAATTGCTCATACAGCGTGCGCAACGCCGCTACGGTAACCTCTTCCCCGCGCAGATCGGTCGGTGTGTTCATGCTTTTTCCTCCTCATCGTACCTGTCCAGCGCTACGCGGTATCCACCGTTGCCGTACAACAGGCAACGGTTGACACGGCTGATCGTTGCGGAACTCACCGCTGTGGTCGCCGAGATCTCTTGATAATTTTTACCCTCGCGCAGTAACATAGCAACATCCAACCGTTGTGCCATATCCTGAATCTCGCGGATCGTACAAATGTCTTCGAAGAACCATCGGCACTCTTCGGGCGTTTGCAAACTTTGGATGATGCGGAACAAGCGTTCCACCGAAGCAGACTCCATAATATTCAAAGAGTGTCCCTCCTTTTATTTCTATATCCTTAATAAGCGATTGTTCCCATATTAACACTTTATCACGGTAAAGTCAAGAGCCGGTTGACACTTTCTTTGGTTTATCCGTTCAATTTTCATACACTTTCTTGACGATACGTGGTTGTTGTGGTACACTGTTAAGAATCGAGCATACTTTTTAGGAGTGTTGACATATGAAAGTATTATCTACCGAGAAAGCGCCTGCCGCGATCGGTCCGTATTCGCAAGGGTTGGATCTGGGGTCGTTGGTGTTTGTATCGGGCCAACTTCCCGTGGACCCTGCAACCGGAGCGATGCCGGAAGCGATTGAGGAACAGGCTAAACAATCACTCACCAACATAAAGCACATCTTGGAATCGGACGGACTCACAATGGCGAATGTCGTTAAAACCGTGATTTTTCTGGCAGATCTTGCCGATTTTGCGGCGGTAAATGCGGTGTATGAGACGTTTTTTGAAAAACCGTTCCCCGCACGTAGCTGCGTACAGGTTGCCGCCGTTCCGAAAAGTGCAAAAATTGAAATCGAGTGTATCGCCACCAAATAAACAAATGCCTTGAGAGGAGAACCTCCCAAGGCATTTGTTTTCTTTTTTACCTTTGTACTTGTCTTTTTTGTTGCAATTTTTAAAAAGAATTGACAAGCGTTTACCATCCGTATATGATAAACTTAAAGGTGGTGTTTTTATGAACAAAAAACGGTATCATATACACATTACCCACAAATCCCCGCTGATGCTAAATGCGCTGAACGTGTATCAGATCAGTGAATTGGCGTGTTCTTCCGATTACGAAGTGCTTCCTCACCGACAGTGGTGCTACGAGATTGCTTGTGTGGTGGAGGGCAACGGCGTGTTCCGGCGTAACGACAAAGATTACGAGGTATCTGCCGGCAAGTTGTTTGTGCTGAGCAAAGAAGATTTGCACTCCTTACGGTCTTCCAAATCACACCCGTTGCGATTTACTTGTCTAGGGTTTACCTTTAACAAAAACCACGCGGATTATCCCAAATACACCGCCATTGCCGATTTTTTTGAGAATCCTGCCGAACCCGTTGCCGACGATCTGCACCGCACCGCCGATGTGCTATCCGCCGCGTTGAGCGAAGCGTATTCCTCGGCGGAGCAATGGCAAGAAATGATGTATACCTATTTATTACAGGTCATCATCGGTACGTACCGTAGTTTTCATCAAACATCGCTCATTCGTCATAAAGATCTGGTATCCGCTGACACTACCAATCCCGTGATCTATGAAATGACACGGTATGTGGATCAAAATCTGACGTCGATGAAATCGCTACAGGAAATGGCAAAAGAGTTGGGCTACAGTTACAGTTATTTGTCGCGCCTATTCTCCGCCACCATGGGCTCAACGTTGCGCGAGTATTCCACTCAACGACGTTTTGAAAAGGCGTTGCAATTGCTCCGCGAGCCGTATACGCTTGCCGAAATCGCTCAACAACTCGGGTTTTCCGATGCGGCAAACTTTTCCCGCGCATTCAAAAAGCAGTATCACCTATCCCCCGGCGAATACCGCCGAAAACAATAAAGAGAACGGGCATACGATCGTCCATCGTATGCCCGTTTTTGGTATTTTTAATTTGCCGCCGCGGTAGTTGTCGCGGTTGCGCCGATTGTGGCATTACCCACAATATTACTGACGGATTGATTGGACTTCAAGCTCTTGATAGCCGCTTGCAGTTGGTCATCCTGTTCCTCGGTTAACAGTTCAAATTTCAGCAATTTGCTGTAGGCAAGGTCCACCGTTTCGTTCGGCATCAAGCCGCTGTCTTGCCAACTTTTACCGCTTTGAATCAGCGTCAGCGTTCCGGTTGTCAGGTGCACCGCCGCTTTATCGGAAGCCAAGGAGAAATACTCCTGCATCACAGCCTTACCCGCCGTGCTTGTACCGATCAAGCGTGTCTTTGACAGATCCTGCAACACACCGGCGAACAATTCCGCCTCGCCTGTGGTATTGCCGTTTACCAGCGTAACCGTGGGAACCGATACTTCGTACGGGTCGGAGGCGGCAAGCACCTCGGTCGCCGACTTTTTCACACAGTTGGCATACGGGCCGCTGGGTAACAAGTACCCCAATATATCCTGCGCCGCTTGCAGACTGCCGCCCACATTGTTGCGCACATCAAATATAAAATACAAAGCACCTTGCTGTGTCAGCTCGTTGTACAAACTTTTAAACTGTAATGCCGTGAGGTTATTGAAACTGCGAATACGGATGTATCCTATATTGTCCCCCACGATACGTCCTTCCACGCTGACATTGCTGTAGGTGTTCGCGATTACTTCCACCGCGGATTCTGTGTCGTTTTGCTTGACAGTCAACAACAGTTTCGCATCTTTGCCAAGTCTGCCCTCAACGGCGGCATAGGACGCACCGGTTACGGATTTTCCATCCACTGCCGTTAAGATATCGCCCTTTTTAATGCCACCCAAGGCGGCGGGGGAATTCTGTTCAACATAAGACACTACCAATTGATTGTCATCCGACACCATCAGTTGCAAGCCAAAGCCCGTGTAATTGCCTGCCAGCGTGCTCTGTACCTGTTTATACTCTTCGGCGGACAAATATTCCGCATACGGATCATTCAAACCCTTGAGATATCCGTTTGCCAACGCGTGCCGCAACACCTCTTCATCGATGGTGTACTGCCCACGAGCGGCGGTATCGATCTCATCCAAATAGTCATACATTGCCTGACGTTGTCCAACGTCGCTGACCAAAGAACTGAAATGGCGCATCGCCAGCATCATAGTGGCAGAGATGGTGAGTGCCACCGCCAAAATAATGGCCGCGACTGCCACGCCCAGCGAAATCTTTCGATTCATACGCCTTCACCTCATTTTTCTTAGGACGGCTTGACAATGTAGCCGTTTTTGACCGCGTCTACGCGCGTATTGTTGACACGCACCTCAAAATGCAAGTGCGCGCCGTACGATTCACCCGTGTTTCCCACAACACCCAATTGCGTTTTTCCACCCGTAACCTGTTGACCCACCGAGACCGACGGGGCATAGCGCATATGGGCATACAACGTAACAATACGGCGACCGCGTTCGTCCAAACCGTGATCGATCATTACAAAATTACCGTAGCTGTAATGCATCTTTTGGGCTTTGATGACAATACCGTCTGCCGCGGCAACAATCGGTTTACCCAAGCAGCCGGGACCCCAAATATCGGTACCGCCATGGAAACCGCTTTTGCGATTGCCAAACGGAGAAGAGATGGTTTTCAGCGCCGGTGCCGGCCAATACATCTTGCCGCCATAAGTGCTGGTGGCAGGCGTGCCGTTGAGCAACGCTTCGATCTCACGATCCAACTCATCTTCTGCCTTTTTCACTTGAGCGAGTTTCTTTTCATACGTGCCCA
This sequence comes from Acutalibacteraceae bacterium, assembly GCA_045596125.1. Classification (GTDB taxonomy): domain Bacteria; phylum Bacillota; class Clostridia; order Oscillospirales; family Acutalibacteraceae; genus RGIG3009. The sequence goes on from JAZOBT010000108.1 coordinate 33,797, forward strand.
ATTTCTTCTCCAAGGCGATCTGCGTTTCGCGTGCTTTGGTGTATGTATTATCATACTTGGTATACTGCGAATCCAGCGTCTTCTTCGCTGCTTCTTGCTCTTCTTTTTCCGCTTCGGTTTCGGCTTTCTTGTCCTCAACCTCTTTGCGGTTTTGCTCAATTGCCGCCTTCTCTTGTTCCGCGGTATCAATGAGGCCTTGGTCATGCGCGGCAATCAATTCCACAATTTTGGTTTTGAGCAAATAATCTTCGTAACTATCGGTGCTCATCAGCATTTGCATCGAAGAATAGTTACCCGTTTTTTCAATCGCCTGCAAACGCTTTTTAAGCTTTGTGAGTATACTTTCCAGTTCTTTCTCCTTGGCTTCAATATCCTCGGTCAGTTCGGAAATGCGCTTTTCCTGCTCAGCAATCTGCTTATCCAACGAATCGATCTGCGCACGATACCCGTCGATCTGTTTTTCCAGATTGCTTACCTGCGCCCATAAGCTGTTCACCTTTTTTTGCTGGCTTTCGACGCTGTCATCCAAACTGTTGATTTGCTTTTCCAGTTCTTCCTGCTCTTTCTTCAATGCGGCCAGTTCGTTACGCTTGTCCGAAACCTCATCAGCGCTGACCGAAATGGAAAATGTCAGTGTCAGCAGAACGGCCAACACACACAGCAGTGCGAACAGTCGTTTTGTTGTCTGTTTCATTTTCGTCTCCTTTTATCTTACTCTGTTTGTTCTTTCAAATAACGGGACATCGAGATACCGCTGCCCAGCAAACCGGTCAACGTACCTCCTGACAAGAATCCCAGCAGCAAACGCCACCAAACCGACGCAAACGGAATCAATTGGAACATCGCACCGAAATCAAACATACTGCCAATGGTTTGGTACAGGCCAAACACCAAGCCATATGCCAACGCGCCTGCGAGACATCCCAAAACAACGCCTTCCACCATAAACGGAAAGCGAATAAACCATTGAGTCGCGCCTACCGAGCGCATAATAAAGATCTCCAAGCGGCGGCTGTACACTGTCAATTTGATCGTGTTGGCGATGATAAACAGCGATACCAACAACAAAAGGGCGATGACCCATCCGCCAATGGTGAGCACCAAGGTGCGTGCTTGCACCAAGGTGGCCGACAGTTCTTCGTTGTAGCTGACGGACTCTACACCTTCCAATTTTGCAATCTTTTTCACTGTTTGGTTAAACAGCGACAGATCCTCAAAGTGGACGACAAAGGCGTCCTGCAAGGGGTTATCCTCTTCCAGGTCTTCCAACAGCGAGCCCAACTGATCCTCATACCGCGACAGAAGATCTTCTTTGGATTGGAACTCCACCTCTACGATGTTATCCATACCGGTGATTTCCTTTTCGATCGCCGTCAACTTTTCGGACTCGAGGCCCTTGTCGGCATACACGACAACGACGTTCTGTTGATAGGCCCAATCAAACCCGTGCTCAATGTTTTCGAGCACCAAATACGCGCAACCGGTAATGAGCAGGCAAGACACCAGCACCAGTACCGAGGCGGCCGACATAAACCAGTTCTTTCCCATGCCGCGAAAACCTTCGCGAACCAAGAAACGGAATGTGTTAAATCTCATGCATTTCCACCTCCGGTTCTTTGGTATCCGATTTGACCAAACCGTCTTCGATCTGAATGACACGGCGGCCGAACGATTTAACGAGATCGTGCTCGTGCGTGACCACCAAAATGGTAGTGCCGCGGCGATTGATCTCGGTCAACAATTCCATGATCTCATAGGATAATTCGGGATCGATGTTGCCCGTAGGCTCATCCGCGATAATCAACGAGGGATTGTTGACAAGCGCACGCGCCAGACCGACGCGCTGTTGCTCGCCGCCCGACAATTCCACGGGGAAGTTCTTGGATTTGTGCTGCAAGCCTACCAAGCCCAAGATGTACGGCACGCGGCGACGGATCTCACGGTGAGAAGCACCCACCACGCGCATAGCAAATGCCACGTTATCAAACACCGTCATGGTGTTGATCAAACGGAAATCCTGAAACACAATACCCATCGAACGGCGCAAATACGGAATCTGGCGGCGCTTCAGTTTCGACAATTTAAAATTACTGACGATGACTTCGCCGGAGGTCGCCACCTCTTCGCGGGTGATAAGCTTCATAAACGTACTTTTACCCGCACCCGATGCGCCGACAATGAACACGAATTCGCCATCATCAATTTTAATGTTTACGCCCTTGAGTGCTTCGATACCCGTTTCGTAAGTTTTATGTACGTCACGAAATTCGATCAAAAGAGCGCACCCCCTTTTTTTCACTGAGTACGCCGTCCTCATCGGACGGCGTACAGTTATTGTAACACATCCGCGGGAGCAGCAGCAACCCGCATATATTGGTAAATCCCGATTAATACTTAACCGGATCGGCCGTCAAATATTTCTTGACCATCATCGCCACTTTGAATACGATAGCATCATCAAACTCACGCAGATCCAAACCGGTAAGACGCTTGATCTTTTCCAGACGATACACCAGCGTGTTGCGGTGTACAAACAACCGACGCGAAGTCTCGGACACATTCAGGTTGTTCTCGAAGAAGCGTTGAATGGTAAACAGCGTTTCTTGATCCAGCGAATCCATCGAGCCGTTCTTAAACACCTCGCGCAAGAACATATCGCACAACGTGGTGGGCAACTGATAGATCAAGCGAGCGATGCCCAAATGGTCATAGCTGACAATATTTTTCTCGGTATCAAACACTTTGCCGACTTCCAACGAGATCTGCGCTTCCTTGAAAGAGCGCGCCAGTTCTTTGATACCCTCGACCGGCGTACCGATACCCACACTGACAGGCGTATAGAACTCGCTGCCGAGCGTATCCGCGATCGACTGCGCGAGTTTTTCCAAGTCGCGCGATTCCACACGAGCGCGCAACTCCTTAACAACGGCAATATCCGATTCGTTGATGTTGATAACAAAATCACGATTCTTTTCGGGGAATAGATTTTGAATCACATCAAACGCCGAGATTTCGGTCTGCGTGTGCAGGTGAACCAACAGCACAACACGCATAACATCCCCGTTGAAGTGCAACTCCCGCGCCTTCAAATAGATATCACCCGGCAAAATATTATCCAAAATGATGTTTTTCACAAAATTACTGCGATCGTATTTCTCGTCATAGTACTGCTTGGCGTTCGCCAAGGAAATGCACATCAGCGAGGCATATTTTTCTGCCATCTCGTCTTCGCCTTCCACAAACACGAGATAATCCCCATACGGGCGAGGACCAAAAGCGCGGTATGTATACCCCTTGAGCGTGAACGATTCCTGCGTATTGAAAGCAATCTCTTCCAGATCATCACGCACTTCGCCCACACAACTCAAGTTACTGCAAGCCAGCACCGTAAACGCATCATCGACCACACCGATGGTTCGATCAATGACATCCTTCATTTGATTGATCATTCCTAAAAACAAACGATTCGGCATACTCATTCTCCTCATTCGTCAGAATTACCAAGTTACAGAATTGCGTCATAGAAACACATCTCTATTTTACACAATTTTACCGCAACTTTCAAGGAAAAAGATAAAAATTTTTCCTGTTTTACAAAAAAAGAAGGGAAACACCTCAATAGCGTACTAAAAACCGGCTTGTTTCTTGCTTTTTCGACGCTTTTTTGCGGGCTTTTTTTGCGCATCTGGTATTATAAATTTATTTCTTTTTGGGTATTTTAATACGATCAAACTGTGCGTATACTAAATTATTAGAAAGGGGCAATCGTCATGCCACATAATCATCAAAAAAAAATTGCCGTGATCAATGATTTTTGCGGATTCGGGCGTTGCTCGCTGGCCGTTTCACTGCCACTGATTTCGGCTATGAAGATCCAGTGTTGCCCTGTTCCTACGGCGATATTTTCCAATCACACGGGGTTTTCGCACTGCTATCACACGGATTTTACTGCGCATATGGAACACTATACGCGCGAGTGGGAAACCTTAGGTTTGCAATTCGAGGGGATCCTAACGGGCTTTTTGGGTTCGCCCGAACAGATCGATATTGTCGGGAGATTCTTACAGCGATTCAAATCTAAGCGCACGGTTGTGGTGGTGGACCCTGTAATGGGCGATTACGGAAAGCTGTACCCCACTTATTCGCCGAAGCTGGCGGCGGGGATGCGCGCGTTGATTCCGTATGCCGATGTGATAACGCCTAACCTGACCGAGGCGTGTATCCTTGCAGAGACCGACTACCGCGACGATATGAGTAACGAAGAGTTAGAAGTCATTTGTGAGAAACTGAGTCGTTTTGGCCCCCACAAGATCGTAATTTCGGGATTGAGCCGCGGGGATCGATTGGAAAATTTCGTCTATGAAAACGGAAAGTCGCCGAACATCATCGGCGAAGATCGCGTGGGACCTTGCCGTTCGGGAACGGGTGATGTTTTTTCTTCCATCGTCACCACCGATATGGTGCGCGGGATCGCCTTTGCCGACGCGGTACAACACGCTTCGCGGTTCATTGCGGCGGTATTACGGCGGACATTGGAACTCGATCTGCCGACTACCGACGGGTTGTGCTTCGAAGAATTTTTAACGGAGATTGACACACTGTGAAGCAAAATAAGATTATGCAGATGTGCCTAACAGGCGTATTCACCGCATTGATATTTGTGTTTACCGCTTATTTGCACATCCCGAGTTATAATGGCTATACCCACATCGGTGACGGCTTTATCTTCCTTTGTGCTTGCTTACTTCCACGGCCGTATGCGATGTTTGCAGGAGCCGTCGGTGCTCTTTTGGCAGATTGTTTAAGCGGATACGCCTTATGGGCACCCGCTTCCTTGGCAATAAAGGCCGTGACTGTCTTGTTTTTTTGCAACAAGCGTTCCACAATCATCAATGCACGAAATTTATTGGCACTGATACCGGCGGGAATGTTGTGCATCGGTGGGTATTACCTGTATGAAGTGTGCTTGACCGGAAACTGGATCGCACCGGCACCGTCTATGATCGGATATTTGGTGCAATCGGTGTTAAGCAGTGTACTCTTTGTGATTGCAGGGAGTATGTTGGACAAATTATCAATACATAAACTCAATGGAGGAAAACGCAGATGATGACAATTACGTATCCTGTAAAAAACGGAATCTATGTGAATATGACCAATCGTTGCCCGTGCGCCTGCACCTTTTGCCTGCGCCACAACGGCGAAGGTGTTTATGGGTCGGATTCGTTATGGCTGGAACGTGAGCCCACGGTTCAAGAGGTATGTGACAGCCTTGACAAATGGAATCTGGACAACTACAGCGAAATCGTATTCTGCGGTTACGGCGAACCCACCGAGCGCTTGGACGATCTGCTGAAAGTGGCGGCGTACATCAAATCGAAGAGTAACATCCCCACCCGCATCAACACCAACGGGTTGGCGGATCTGATTTGGGGTGAAAGCGTTGCACACAAATTAAAAGGGCTGATCGATACCGTATCGGTGAGCCTGAACGCTACCAATGCTGAGGAATATAACGCGGTAGTTCGTCCCAAATTCGGGTTGCCGTCGTATGAGGCGATGCTGAAATTTACAAAAGATTGTGTGGCCTATGTTCCGAACGTGGTTATGACGGTAGTCGATGTGGTAACCACGCCCGAAGAGCAAGAGCGCTGCCGCGAGATCTGCAGCGAGTTGGGCGCTACCTTGCGCGTCCGCCCGTTTGAAGAATAAATAACATAGAAAAACCCCGCGCAACCAATCGGTTGCGGGGGGGTTTGTTTTGTCTT
>JAZOBT010000109.1:0-4902 GCA_045596125.1 Acutalibacteraceae bacterium
GTCGTATTGGCGAGTATTTTAACAAAGGATGAGCGAAAATTCGCCTCTCCAAAACGGAGTTCGAGTTTAACGGCTCACCCTAAGGAGGAAACCAAATGAAACGAGTGTTTTTGATCGTGCTGGATTCGTGCGGTATTGGAGCGATGCCGGATGCCGCCGCGTTTGGTGACGGTGATTGCCACACCCTCCGACGCATTGCCGCGTCATCGCGCTTTTCGGCGGATACGATGTGTACGCTCGGACTGGGCAACATGGACGGCGTGGATTTTTTGCCGTGTACCGACACGCCTACGGCGGCGGTGGCACGTCTTGCTGAGTCGTCGAACGGCAAGGATACCACCATCGGGCATTGGGAAATTGCGGGTGTGATATCGCCGAGTCCGTTGCCGACCTATCCGAACGGGTTTCCCGAACACCTGCTTGCCGAGTTTTCGCGCCGTGTGGGCAGAGGATGGCTGTGCAACCGTCCGTACTCGGGCACGGAAGTTATTAAAGATTACGGTGAACGGCATTGCCAAACGGGCGATCTGATCGTTTACACATCGGCGGACAGCGTGTTCCAAATTGCCGCACACGAAGAGGTGGTGCCTCTCGAAGAGCTGTACGCTATTTGTCGTGTGGCACGCGAGTTGTTGTGCGGTGAACACGCGGTGGGGCGGGTGATCGCACGCCCGTTTGTGGGAAAAGCACCGACGTTTACCCGCACAGCTAACCGTCGGGATTTTTCGGTGTTGCCGCCGCGCCGCACGTTGTTGGATGCGTTGTCGGAGGCGGGAAAAACGGTGTGGACGATCGGTAAGATCTCGGACATTTTTGCGGGCCGTGGTGTGACACACCGTGTGCCGACGCATAGCAATACCGAAGGAATGGCGGAGACCTTGCGCGCCGCCCGTGAGGAATTTGAAGGGTTGTGTTTTGTCAACCTGGTGGATTTTGATTCCTCGTACGGTCACCGTCAGGATGTTGACGGGTATGCCGCGGCGTTTGCGGAGTTTGACGGATGGTTGCCGCAGATGCTTGCATGCTTGCGTGACGACGACCTGCTTATGATTACCGCCGATCATGGGTGCGATCCCGGTGATGCGCATACCGATCATACCCGCGAATATACCCCGTTGCTGATAACAGGTGCTGCGGTGAAACCCGTCAATCTGGGCACGCGGCACACATTTGCGGATATTGCCGCTACGGTGGCAGAGTATCTGGGTGTGGAGTTTGCCGGTGACGGCAGTAGCTTGTGGAGTTTGGTAGGCAAGGAGGAGACGGTATGACGAGAGAAGCCTTGTGTGAAGCCGCGTGCGCGGCACGGCTGACGGCGTATGCGCCGTATTCCGAGTGCTTGGTGGGCGCGGCGTTGCTCGCAGAGAGCGGCGAGGTGTACACGGGATGCAATGTGGAGAACGCATCGTATGGTGCCACCTTGTGCGCTGAACGCACGGCATTTACCAAAGCAGTGAGCGGCGGCGAACGGAAGTTTAAAATGATCGCCATCGCGGGCGGCAAAGGTGAAACGGTCGATGGTGGATTTCCGCCGTGCGGGATGTGTCGCCAAGTGATGGCCGAGTTTTGCGCGCCTGACTTTGAGGTGTTGGTAGTGACCGGCGCATCAACCTATACCGCTTATACGTTGGGAGAACTGATGCCGGCGGTGTTTCACTTATAAGAATAAAATACGGTCCCGTCTCATATACTACAGCAAAACTGTAGGAAATGAGGCGGGATTTGTGTTTGTACTTAAAAAGCGCTGGTTGGCATCGATCGCGGTGTGCTTGGCGGTGATCATTGCCGTGCCGTATCTGCTCACGCATCAGCCGACGGCGGTGGGGGCTGCATCGTCCAATTGGGGGTTGGGCTTCGGTGCAAGCGGTACCACACCGACAGGGAATGCGGATGCGGCTTTTTTGAAACAATATAACGCCTATTATGTGGGGGATACCTCGAAAAAAGTGATATACCTCACCTTTGACGCAGGGTACGAAAACGGGTATACCGAGCCGATCTTGAATGCGCTGAAAAAGCACAAGGTGCCTGCTACGTTCTTTTTGGTTGGAAATTATCTAAGCACTGCGCCCGAACTTGTCAAGCGGATGGTGGCGGAAGGGCATACGGTTGCGAATCATACGTTTTCACATCCCGATATGTCGCGCATTGCGGATAAGGCGGCGTTTACGGCGGAATTGCAACGCTTGGAGCAACAGTATAAGGAGATCACGGGCGAGGAGATGGTAAAATACTACCGTCCGCCGCAGGGCAAGTTCAGCGAAGAAAATTTGAAAATGGCGCACGAACTGGGATATCATACGTTTTTTTGGAGTCTTGCTTATGTGGATTGGTATGTGGATAAGCAACCGACACGCGAGGCGGCACTTGAAAAGTTGACGGCGCGCATCCATCCCGGCGCCATCGTGCTGCTGCACAGCACCTCGCAGACCAATGCGCAGATCTTGGATGAATTGCTCACGAAATGGGAATCGATGGGGTATACCTTTGCGCCGTTGCAGGACTTGGCAACGGTATCATAAAAAGCGGCGCAGTGCAACGGGAGGCGCTCTCCTTACGGAGAGCGCCTCCCGTTATTGTTTGTGTTATTTAAGCTTTTCCAAGGCTTCCAGCTGTTTGTTGAGATATTCTTTCTGCTCCTTGTTGCACGGAACCAATAACGATTCAAACTCCTCTTTCAGTATGTCATACGTAATGCCGACTTCCAAATACTCCTCTGCCGTATGCTCCACCATCCACCGCGGTTCGTACACCTTTCCATCCACTACCACCGCGTGCGGATTCGCAAACAGTGTATATACTTCCTTCTCTGTTCCGTTGTAAATGGCTTCCACCTGTTCGGGCGTGAAATAATCTTCGTCAAACAACTCTTTGTGATAACGACATATGTCTTCAACCTTGTCGCGCGGGATATCGAATTCCTTGATGAGCGTGTACACATTGAACTCATCCAAACTCCGCGTTCCGGTGCCGATCCACGGCTCAAATGTATCCATCCAAGCTTCGTATTTTTCCTGCTCTATCAAGTCTGTGAAACTTTTTTCGATCGAAAAAACAAACAGCATTTTTTCTGTCATACTCAAATCGCCCCCACCGCCAATACCTTCTTGTACAGTGGTGGTTGTGTTGGAGGAGGTTTCCCCCGTGTTAGGAGCCGTTGTGGTGTTTTTTGCATCTTTCGCTTGCGGCGTACACGCCGCAAGCAACAACACCGTTATCAATAAAGCAACCATACCGATCGCGATCTTTTTCATAACAAAACCTCCTTCGTGCATTGCAAATGACAGTTTACGGATAGGTGCGCGACCTGTCGCCGGTGAAAGGCACCCGCGGGAAGAACCGCAACGGATTCCGTGCGGTATCGGCACCTGCAAAATCGTAACTGCCGTAGCCGTTTTTACCGTTCCATACCCCTAAGTGCAGGTGAGGTGTGTACGGGTCACCATTTTCATCTTCACCCGAACCCCCTACCAAACCGATCACATCGCCTCTTTCCACGACATGACCTTTGCTAAGCGGAGAGGAGCCAGTAATCATATGCTGAAAACCGACACGTATATAATCACTTGAAGCAGCATCGTAGAAATACGTTCTCAACACCAGCGTATACCCGGTACCGTTATGCGTAAAAATATTTTCAACAACACCACGAATAGGTGCTATGATTTGCTCCCCCTCAATATCAGAGGCCCAGATATCGATGCCCTTATGATCCGGCCGCGAATCCGTCTTATAGCCGCTTGAGATATACGTATACGTATCGTTGGGGAACACCCACGAGAACCCGAACGTACTGTACGAATCGGTTATGGAAATCAGTTCAAACACCCATTTTTGCTGAGGAACATCCTCGTATTCCCACAATTGGATATTCGCATTTTGCGCGGTGCTGGGACCGCACACATCCAACACTCGATTTGTTCCGTTGAGAGGTGCTATACGATAGGTGTTATTACCCGCTTCCACAATGTGAAAACGCTGCCAGTCCTCAAGGAGTTGATGATAAACCCCTACGTTCGCACCGTCAAAATTATCTCCATCGGCTGCTTCGAGAGCATAGTTAGGATTGCTCAGCGGTTCAAGCCAATAGGAACCATCATCTAAGAATATAACATTCCACATCTGTGCCTGAGACTCTGTCTTGGAAGCCTGCACCACATTGTAGCCCGATACCGTTAAGTACAGGTTACTGTAACTGCTTTTAATATAGTACTGCCCTTGCAAAACCGTTTGTGCCGTGCCGTACGATTCCAAAATCCACTTTTGATAATTACTGCCTGTGTAATTGTCCAAGTAAACATTACCTGCCGAGGTAGCGCTCACACCGGAACCGGAACCGTTGCTGTTGCCGTTTGCGGTGATTACTTTTTCGGGAGAACCGTACGACCGCAAGACGATCGTTTGCGAGCCAACATCGTCTACCAAATAGCATTGCATTTCTTCGTCAGCAAATACACCCAATTGAATATTATTCGTTCCGTTTCGCGGCACAACCGTTGCACACCGATTATTCCCGCCCAAGCTACACACGGCATTTAATCGATAGCCCCCTGTACTATGATATGCAAAACGGAAACCTTGTGCTTGATTCGCATTGTCACTTTTGCCCGATTGATAAATGTTTGTGGTTTCCGCATCCGCTCCGTTATGAACTGTCAAGTACTTTCCGCTTCCGACATTTTTCAAGCGATATGTCATATGCGTGGCGATGCTGCCGATCTCCGCCGCCAGCGTATTAAAGGACAATATCGGAGTCAACAGCATTGTCACTGTCAGTAAACAAGCCACAAAACGTCTACATTGTTTTCTTCTCATAGACCCACTCCTTTTCAACGACGCAACCCTAGCCTGCTCCCGCTTTGTACATCGGTGATCCCCTCTTTCGTATGTTTTTTGTCACTT
>JAZOBT010000110.1:0-2904 GCA_045596125.1 Acutalibacteraceae bacterium
TATCATTTGTCGAATCAGAAAATGTTTTATTAAACAGAAATCGCCAAATGGTTGGATTTTCAACTATAAAAAATAAAAATCCGAAAGCTTTCGCTTTCGGATTTTTGGCTGGGATGGCAAGAATCGAACTTGCCCGGGCAGAGTCAAAGTCTGCTGTCCTACCACTAGACTACATCCCAATGTGGGGTGGGAGATGGGATTCGAACCCACGATCTTCAGTGCCACAAACTGACGCGTTAGGCCAACTACGCTACACCCACCATATCTGGCGCGCCTGAAGGGACTCGAACCCCTGACCCTCTGCTTAGAAGGCAGATGCTCTATCCAGCTGAGCTACAGGCGCCTATATTCCAACCTTTGAAACGGTGTGGCTACAAATGGAGCGGGTGATGGGAATCGAACCCACACAACCAGCTTGGAAGGCTGGGGTTCTACCACTGAACTACACCCGCATATCGCTCAATCCATTCGAGCGAAGACTATGATACCACACACACTATCCCTATGTCAAGAGATTTTTTTACATATTGCAATTGTTTTGTAAGTTTCATTAAAAGCAAAGCGATATTTATCCGAAAAACTCATGCCATCCGGCAAATAGGCCGAAACGGTATCCGCAAACCAGTGCGTACTGCGCACAAAAAACAACGCATTACTAAATGTGCTATCGGAGAAACGCAAGTGCACCGTCTCTTCCCCATCCGCAAATCGCGCGGCAATGTGTCCCGCAATATCCTCAATACGCAACGTATCCAAATAGGAATCGGTCATACGGTAATAATTCTGCTCCGTCGCCGCGGCATCTTTGAGTCCGAAATTGTGCCCGTCAACGGTGTGGGTGCGTTTCAGTTCTTCATCGTTTAAATTAAAGTACGCATATGTCGGGAGATCCTCGGCATCGTTCCACGTGGCATCCAGATGGTACACATCGCCCTCCAGCACCACGGCGTTCCACATATGCGGTTGCCCTTGCGCATCGTGGCCGGTAACCACCGTTGCGGTGACCCCCGCTGCCTCCAACAAATACTGCATCGCGTGCGCATACCCCTCGCACACGGCTTTCCCCTCTACCAACGCGCCGTATGCCGTGAAAGACGACGGATAAGTGGTCAGCGGTTGTTTGTCAGCCGCCGCCGCTTCGTCATAAGTGCATTGCGCGATCAACGCATCGTGCAATGCCAATTCCTTTTGAAAGGCTGTCATGGTGGGAGACAGCGTTTCCAGCAATGTTTTGCAACGATTTTCCAACGCTTTCCGCGCGAATACGCGCTCCTCCACCGACATAGTATAGGTCAATTTCAGTGCAGTAAAGCAACGGTCCTTACCGTATTGGCGGCCGTCGTATCCGTATACACTTCCGATATGGAAGAAGGCGGGGTTATCTTGCACAAACGCCTCGTACAATTCGCTTACTTGCTGTTCGGTGGATAGGACGTTCGGCAACGGCACGCTGATCCCGCGGGAATGTTGTACGACATCGCCCGCTGTAACCGATACGTGCGTCGCCTTATCAAAGCCTTGTTGCACCGCTTCAAACACCGCGCGATAATTCGCCTGTTGCTCTTGCGACAAACACGCATACGCCCAGCGTTTATCAAATTCGGTGGTAGTATCCGGCTTAGCGGTAGTGGTAGGGTTGGTGGAATGAGCGGGTTTTTGAGCGCACCCCATCAGTAACAACACGGCTGCGAGAATCAATGCCGCTAACCGTTTCATATCCACCACCCCCTTTTCTTTCAGTGTACCATACTTTCACACATTTGCCTACTGCCATTTCACAAAACGCATCCCAATCTTTTTTGAAAAAAATCCGTTTTTTTCGGTTATTCTGTCAAAACGAATCGCCGCGCCTCTCCAATTCCTGTCATACGACCGTCGGGTACGGCATACACGCAGATCGCCCCTTGGTTCGTTTGCGCCAGTTGTTCCAGTTCGGGTTTTATCACCAAGAATTGCGCTACCGTCAACCGCTCATCACACAAGCTTGTCAACGTGTTAAACGCTTGTGTAATGTCGCAACGCGGTGTCAGATACCGATTACACACCGCCGCCACAATGCCCGCGTGCACCGCAGCTTGCCCAACCGCACCTTCTTCCCAGTCGGCAAACGACAACACATCCGCGATTTGAAGAGCACTGAGCGTCTGTTCGCCCTCGGGTAGGGCGCCAACTCGTTCGGGTAACGTATACGAGATCCCGTTCCCGAGTCGTGCCACAAAGGTGCCGAGCGATTCGACGGAAAACGATATCACCGCATCGTATCTCTCTCCTGTCACCGCCGACAAAAACCCCGCCGTATCGGAACCCTCCGCGGCATAGCATTCCGACAACTGTCGCAACGCCGTTTTATACACCACCTCGGTACACGCAGGGTATCCTGTTGCCCGTATCTGCATACGGCCTGTGTCACTGCATAGCGCCACCGCGCCCGTCAACTCCCCTTCATCGTGAATAAACAAAAGCAACGTACGCTGTTTTCCTTCTTCGCCGAGCGCCTCCATCGGCTTCGGTCGCTCCCAACGGCTGAGTAACGGCGGCAATAAGAACACGGCGCCGAACGCCAAAAACGATAACACAAACGCGATGATCGCTGTCCATTGTGCGGAAGATAGGCGAAACCGCCGTTTTGCGCCGTGCTTCACTGCACCACCCGCCCGTCACAAATACATACGCGCCGTCCTGCCGCTTGCGCGATACCGTCATCGTGCGTGATTAACACCACCGTTTTCCCTTCGTCATTCAGCCCGTGTAAGATCTCCATAACATCCTTGCCCGAAGCGCTGTCCAAGTTACCCGTCGGTTCATCCGCCAAAATCAGCGGCGGCGATGCGGCGATGGCACGGGCAATGGCAACGCGTTGCTGCTGACCGCCCGACAATTCTGCAGGACGATGCGTTACCCGTT
>JAZOBT010000111.1:0-8309 GCA_045596125.1 Acutalibacteraceae bacterium
CCCATCGGGCCGACCGGCAGGATGAACGCGATCTTCTCGCCTCTCTCTTTCGCCAGTTTGATCTGCATCGCGATCTCGTGACCCATATAAGTTTCAAACTCGCCCAGATCGTTGCACTGGATGGGCGTGAAATCCGGATGCCAGTGAGCCTGCTTCTCCGTTATTTTTTCAGGCGCATCGATGCAAGCATCGATCTTCTCGAAGTCCCATCCGGCAGGATAGAAGCCTTCCAACGCCGAGCCTTTTACCGTTGAATTGAAGTTCATTGTTTTTTCCTCCTTTAAGGTAACAGTCTTTTGGTGGTGCCTTTAAGATAAACCTGACATTGACGAAAACCTTCCGCATAATCGGCGCCGCACTGGAAGCCGCGGTATCTGCAGCAGGTTTTGACCATGTCGGGAAAATCGATATGATCGTGGTCACGCATCCAGACGATCTGGGATTCGTGACAGTTGAGCATCTCCAACTTCTTGTCGATGTACTCGGAAACGTCAACATACTCCGTGGGGTTGAAGTTCACGCCCGCCAACGTGTCCATATAGTACACGGGAACCAAACGTGCTCTTCCCTCCGTCTTGGTGTGATAATTGGGAAGCGTGGCCGTGAAACACGCATCAAAGACCAATTTGGCAGTAGCCGTGTGGTCGGGCATGTAATCGTCCGGCGAATGGGTGATGATGAAATCGGGATCCACCTTCTTGATCACATCCACAACCTTGTCACGTGCTTCTTTGTTATTGTCGTAGATCTCAAGATCGTCAAACCCACCGTGCATAACCTCAAAACCGCCCAGATCCGCACTGCGCTTTGCTTCGCCAGCGCGCATTACCCGCAACTCGTCCGGCGGGATGATCTCGTGACCGAGATTACCACTGGAAAGGTGACAAACCACAACTCTGTCACCGCGCGCTTTGCACTTGAGCAGTGTGCCGGCGCACGCAATTTCCATATCGTCCGGATGGCAGGATATTACCAATACCGTATACATAGCAACATTCCTCCTTTGTACATATTATATAAAATTAGTACTTGCATTGGAATGTAAAATCGGCTATAATATGTGTAAAATCGGTTAACGGGGTGTTGTTATGAAAGATAAATTTACACGCGTCAGCTTTGATCGGCTGTTTGATGTGGAAAAAATCATTACGATCTTCTATATGGAGTTCTCCAAAAGCTTTCAACACGAAGGTGAAAGTCACGATTTTTGGGAAATGGTGTACATCGATAAAGGAGAAATGATCTGCACCGCCGATAAGAACCGGTTTGTGTTAAAAAGCGGTGAAATGACTTTTCACAAACCCAACGAGTACCATAATCTTTCCGGTAACAACAGTATTGCACCGAACGCCAGTATCGTTACCTTTGAGTGCAAAAGCCCCGCTATGGAGTATTTTGAGGGGAAAATTTTTAAACTGGCCCCCGAAGAGAAAGCGATCCTGTCCAACCTGTTTGCTGAAGGGCTTTCCAGTTTTAAATTGGTGGATGAAGCCAATCCCCTGTTGCAAAACCTGGAAAAGCTCCCCAACGCGCCCATCGGCGGCGATCAAATGACGAAAAACCTTTTAGAGATCTTCCTTATAAAACTTTGCCGCAGCAATGATGTGTTGAGCAAGACGATGCGCCGCAGTTATTTGATCGATGATGTACATGTTCCCTACAATGTTAAAGAAATTTTAGATATCCTTAATAACAATATATATGGCAAACTTACTGTTGCCGATATTGCCTCGCAGTTGGGAAAAAGCCAGAGTACGGTAAAATCTTTGTTTAGTCAGTACAAGAAGAGCGGTATCATCCATTTCTATAATTCTCTCAAAATTGAAGAAGCTAAAAAACTATTGCGTGAAGGGAATTATAACATCAGTAAAATATCGGATCTGTTGCATTTTGATAACCCGCAATATTTTTCAAAGTGCTTTAAAAGCTTTACCAAGATGACACCAACCGAATACAAATGCTCCATTCGACTATAAGAAACACCGCTGAAAGATACGTCTCTCAGCGGCGTTTCTTTATTCTGTAACAAAGCATTTTTCGATGCCATAATAACGGAAACATCCCACCGTTTCCGCGGTGATCTGTTCCCCACAAACGGCGATGGGAATTGCCGGTGGGCAAGAAACCGATGGTGAAGCGAGTACACGCCCAATGCAATCGTTGATCGGTACCGCACGTGACGGCGAAAACAACGCTTCTCTCATCGGCAAAGCCTGTATCGGCTTCGGCAGATGCGGCGGCCATTGCAAAATCGCCTCTCGTTGCGGCAAGGTTATTAACAGTTCTTGAAGATGTTGCAGCGCTTGTTCCCCTAACTCGGGTGTGAGCATTAGTACCACAAAATCGGGATCGGCAAATTCGCACACGATGTTTTGTTCTTGTAACCACTTCGCCACTTCTGTTCCGGTGTAACCGTACCCCTTAGGCAGTATGCAGATCTTGAGCGGCTCATTTCCGCACAGCATATACCCATGGCGGCGCAGTTCCTTTTTCAGCGCCCAAACGTTCTGCGCAAATTGTGCTAAACGTTGTGAATAGTCACCTGCCAGATAGGCATTGGCGGCATCCAGTGATTGTAATATCAAATACGACGGGCTGGTGGAGGCGAACAGCGCCATTGCCCGCTCCGCTTGCTGTGCAAACAGCGGCGGTGCCACCGAAGAAATATGCAAATACGCTCCACCCGTCAAAACAGGCAATGTCTTGTGTGCCGAATCGCAGCACAGATCCGCGCCAAGCGTCAGCGGATGGTACGATTCGGGAAGAAAATGCAGATACGCCCCGTGAGCGTTATCCACCAGTAACAGCACACCATAACGGTGGCAAACTTCGGAGATCCCCGTAATATCCGCCACATTACCCAAATAATCGGGACTGGTCAAATACACGGCAATTGGTTTCTCGACAGCGGACTCCAAATATTGTTGAATACTGTCTGCAGTAATATCGCACGTGTGCAAACTGTTTGCCGTTTCGGGATACAGCCACGTTACATTGATATCCAACAGCGCCGCCGCTGTCATAAACACTTGGTGTGCATTTCGCCCTGCCGCAATGCGAAGCGGTCTCCCCTGTGCTTTGGCATACAGTGCGGTTAAATACAACATCGCTCGTATGCACAAAGAGGATCCTTCGGTGGAAAATACCGTCTTCCCCGCCCCAAACAAAGCGGCGGCGTTGTCCTCGCTTTGTTTAATGATGCCGCATGCCTGGTAGAGCACATCCGCACCGTCGATCTCCGTGATATCCAACGATTCAACACCGAGAGCGCCCGCTCCTTTATGGCCCGGCATATGCAATCGGAGTGCTTGCTGTTCAGCGTATTCCCGCACAAAATCGCAAATCGGCGTATTCATTACGCTTCCTCCAGCGTTTTGGCGGCTTCCAACATAATGGCGCATTCCATACGTTTACGGAACAACTCGCAACCGTATTCGTACACACCGCTGACCGAACCGGTTGCGTGGTACGCATTTGCCGCACAACCACCCGAACAGTACAGTTTCGCCCAACACGTAGCGCACTCGTCACGCGTATACACATTGCATGCGGCAAATTCGTCTTGTACGGCAGTATTGGTCACACCGTCCCATACATTGCCCAATTTAAAGGTTTCTTCGCCCACAAATTGATGGCAGGGATACAAATCACCCCACGGCGTCACTGCCATATATTCGGTGCCGGAACCGCATCCCGACAAGCGTTTATAAATACACGGGCCGCCTTTCAAGTCGATCATATAATGATAGAATGTAAACGGTTTCCCCTCGCGATGGCGCTTGAGCATCAGCTCCGCCAAACGCTCGTATTGTTCAAATACGATGGGCAGATCTTCTGCTGTGAGTGCCGACGCATCCTCGGGTGGGCAAACAACGGGTTCCATACTCAACTCGGTAAACCCGAGGTCCAGCATCGTTTGAATGTCTTTTAAGAAATCGGGGTTGGCGTGAGTAAATGTGCCGCGCATATAGTAGTTTTTGGTACCGCGCTTTTCTACAAATTTCTGGAACTTGGGAACGATCGTCTCCCAACTGCCGTTACCCGCATAATCCACGCGATAGCGATCGTGCACTTCCTTGCGGCCGTCAAGACTCAGTACCACGTTGCTCATTTCGCGGTTGGAAAACTCAATCACATCATCATCCACCAAAACACCGTTGGTGGTAAGTGTAAAGCGAAAATGTTTACCGCACTCCTTTTCACGAGCGCGTGCGTAGACCACCAACTCTTTGATCATATCAAAGTTCATCAGTGGTTCACCACCAAAGAAGTCCACTTCCAAATTGGTGCGCCCTTTGGAGTTTTCGATCAAGAAATCCAGGGCACGTTTTCCCACATCCAAACTCATCAGCGCGCGGTCACCGTGGTATTTGCCTTGGCTCGCAAAGCAATACGCGCAATTTAAATTACAAGTATGAGCCACGTGCAAGCACAATGCTTTTACCACACCGGCACTGCGCTCTTTGAGATTGCCCGCCATCGCAGAAAACGTATCGGGGGCAAATAACTTCCCCGCTTCGCGCAATTGTTCAATATCGTCACAACACGCCTCAACCTCTTCGCGCGTCACATCCGCGCGGTCGGCATATTTAGCGAGAATATCGTCGATTATTTGGTCGCGTGTCTTTTCTTCAAAGAAACCGATGATGTCGTATGCGACCTCATCCACCACGTGTATGGAACCGGAGTAGACATCCAACACGATATTCAGACCGCCCAGTTTATAGCAATGTAGCATTTTCACACTCTCCCTATAAAAAATGCCGCCAAACGGCGGCATTCGTGCGCAATTGGATTACTCGTTATCCTGCTTCTTGTTTTCACACTGTTGATTTGCAATACCGCAACTTGTTTTGCAAGCCGACTGGCAAGACGTTTGGCATTCGCCGCAGCCGCCGTTCTTCGCGCTTTCGCACAGGTTTTTGGTATCCAAAGTCTGAATACGCTGCATAATCGGTTACCCCCAAGATTTAAAGTTTGGATAATTATAACACACTACGTTGCATAAGTCAATCATCACGCGAAAAATTTTATAAATCAACGCCAGTATTTCGCATTGTTGACTTCATCCACCAACGAGCGGATAGGCAAGTCTTGTTCACCGGTGATGAGTTCCAGTAAACGATCTTGCCCCTCTTTTGTCAGAACAGGACCCGTAATGCGGCGAAACTTATCACACAACCATTCCACGCTGATGTTTTCTTTGGCTTCGCCGCGCGGTTCGCACTCGTCGGACAAGTACGCTTTACCGTCTTTTGTCACGATCTCAACACGGCAGATGCGTTGCGCAGGGAAACGCGCATCCATGCTCTCGTCCACAGCAAACGTGAGTTTTTTCATCATATCCAGCACCGCGGGATCGTGCAGATTTTCCTCGCGCACTTGCAATAAACCAAAATCACCGTGAACCAGCGACGCCGCCACAGGATATGCAATGTTGTACTGTGCCTCATCTGCGGTTTGCGGTACGATCTTGGAGAGCAAGGTTGCCCGCTTAAAGGTGTACACGGTAACACGCTCGATCTGTTCGGCGTTCAAATGATTATCACGCATCAAACCGATACACGCATCAATGGCAGGATGCGCCCAACGGCAGCACGGATACGGTTTGAAATACAGATCCAGTACCTGATATTTCGTACCCAGATCATCCAGATATCCGCGGTACTCGTCGGCTTCCAGCATATGTTTGTTGCCTTCAAACCCGCACAACGTGTTGAGAACCGCCAACACACCCGTCATTACACCGAACGGAACACCGTCTTTGTTCATTGAGGGATATTCCACGCTGCGGATACCGGGAACCAGCGGTGCATTGAACTCCGCCACCGAAAGCGCGTTATTGATCTGCTCTTTAGTAAATCCATACAAACGTCCCACACCCGCGGCAACACCGATGGCACCAAACGTGCCACTGCTATGCGCATATTGATAGTAGTCCATCAAAGCGGCGCCCATACGGATGGTTGCCTCGTATGCGACGAGCATTGCCTCCAAAAACGCATTGCGGGAAACATTTTTCTCATAAGCTGCCGCCAAGATCGCCCCCACAAACGAGGTGCCGGGATGGGCACGAGTGAGATTGTGGCCGTCATCGATATCGTACGCATTGGAGGGAGGAATGTCCCATTGCCGTGGCAGCACCCGCAAAGGAGAAGGTTTTGTCCGAACCGACAACCGGAATATCGCCCTTGCCGAACACCGATTCAGCCAGACGCAGTCCCGCTTCAAATTGACGAGAACGGCTACCGATAACCTAGGCGCCCATCAAATCGACCAAGCACCCTTTCATCCGCTGTTGTACTTCAGTGGGCAACGCATCCCATTGGGTGTCTAAAATGTAGTTTTCCAGTTTATACGTTGTCTCAAAATGCATAAGTATCACCTTGTCTTTTAAAATGTATCAAATCGCATACCAATTCATAAGCAAACTCCGTGTACGGCTGAATGGTATCGATCGCTAAATACTCTTTATCACTGTGATCAAAGTCACCTGTGGGACCCAAACTGTCTATGCAGACGGGACAGAACTGCGACATATGGTTGGCATCGGACAGACCGCCGCGTTTTTTCAACGAAAACGGTCGCCCCATCCGTTCAGCGATAGTGCGCATCCGTTCCACATATTGCATTGTTTGTTCGCTCGGTACCAGAGCGGGCGCGACTTTTAGCACATCAAACTCGACCTCATATCCACCGTCCAATGCGTGTTGTTTTAGCCGCTCAATACACTCGCTCAATTGTCCGGCAATAGTGGGATCTTCGTAGCGAATATCCCATCCCACTTGCGCGATTTCTGCCACAATGTTGCGCTTTTCACCGGCGTGGAAAGTTCCCACGTTTACGCTGGTGCCTTGATCAGCCGAATGGAAACGGTGCAGTTCGTTGATCCAATAGACCGCTTCGGTTACTGCCGATAAGGATTTTCCACTGAACATATACCCCGCATGTCCTGCACGACCACGGATGGTAACCGCGAGCGAGGTTGAACCTTTGCGTTCCACGGTAACGGCACCGTTGCTTCCACCTGCCTCAAACACAAAGATACGATCGCACTTGGCGGCATAGCCATCCAAAATGGGCTTGGAATACCGACTTCCGATTTCCTCGTCGGGGTTGAAAATCGCCATAATGTTCAGTTTTTCATTCACTTCGGCGGGAAGCGCTTCCAAAATATGCAGCATCGACAAACAGCCTTGCTTCATATCGATGACACCGACACCGTAGCAATTTTCTTCATCACGGCGAAACGGACGCTTTTGTGTTTCTCCCGCCGCAAATACTGTATCTACGTGCCCGATCAACATTACATCATAGCGGTCAGCTTCGCGGTTTTTCACCACTGTACAGTTGCCGGTATGGGGCAAAAGATCGTGCTTTTCTACGATCCACCCCATAGAGGAAAAGCGGTCGGCGAAAAAATCGCCCACCGCCGTAATTCCTTCCGGATTGCCTTGACCGCTGTCAATATTGACCAGCACTTCCAGTTCGCTGAGGAACCGTTCCAAGTCAACCTTCATATAGTACCTCTTACAGTTTGATGAAATTGTTGCTGCGCGTGGTGGTTGCCGGAGGCGCGGGATCCAAAGCACGGTCAGCAATACCCAAAATGTCTTCAGGACGGACCCACGGACGATCTTGGATCGCGCTGGTTTCCTCGTGCGTCAAGTAGCCCTTGTAAGCCGTCAACGAACGGCGGATGAAACCGTCACGCACGCAAGCCTCTTCCAAACCGTTGTTCATGATGTTGAGGAGCATCGGCAAAGTCTCAGCCGCCAAAGCAACCGAGGTGGAGTGAGCAACCGCACCGGGGATGTTGCTGACGCAATAGTGAACAACACCGTTGACCACATAACGAGGATCGTCGTGATGCGTCTCGTGGCTGGACTCGATAGCGCCGGGATCGTCATTGGAGATATCGACCAACACGCTGCCGGGTTCCATCGTCTTAAGCATTTCTTTGTCGATCAAGAAATCCTTGCGTTGCTTGGGCCATTTCACGCAGTTGATGACCATATCGGTCTGCGGCAACAACGAAGCAATGGTTTCTTTGGTGCAGAACATCGTATTGATCTTCTGCTCGTAACGATCGCTGAGCATACGCAGAACGCCTGCGTTGATATCCATAACCGTTACGTTCGCGCCGAGCGCGTACAAAACGGACAACGCGCCCTGACCCACAACACCACCGCCGAGGATCAAAACGTTCATACCGGGAGCGCCGGCGAAACCGCCAACGAACTTGCCTTTACCGCCATTGATGGAGAGCATAGACTCCAAGCCGAACAAAGCACCCTGCTTACCGGCCG
>JAZOBT010000112.1:0-8256 GCA_045596125.1 Acutalibacteraceae bacterium
ACCGCTTGGCCTCCGACTTTGGATAGCGGTTGCGACAAGCTGGTGCTGGTATCGCTGGGGATCTTCACGATCGTGCAACTCATTCGCAACGTGCAAATGTTGATGCCGATCTACGATTTCTGTATGCCGTCCAAGGAGTGCTGCCCCAACACGGAGAACCCGTGCGACATCTTCAAAAAGATGTGCTTCCCCGTGGACGAATTCTTCCCGCCCAAGGGAGACGACCACTGCGGTTGCTAAATAAGAAAAGGTCGGCGTATGCCGACCTTTTCTTATTCTATTTTTGATAAAGTACGTACCACATCGCCGGCGATCATCAGTCCTGCGACGGACGGCACGAACGCCGTGCTTGCCGGTGCGGGATAACCCTCCGCTATCTCGGATTTTCCGCGGTGCGGTTGCACGGGTTCGGTGGAATACAGTACCCGTAAATGGTTGATCCCCCGCGCGCGCAATTCGCGGCGCATCACCCGCGCCAGCGGGCAAACGGAGGTTTTGGCAATATCCGTGATCACCAAGCACGCGGGATCGAGTTTATTGCCCGTGCCCATACAGCTAATGACAGGTACACCTGCCTCCAACGCTTTTTGCGCAATGGCAATTTTGGCGCTCACGGTATCCACCGCGTCCACGATATAATCGTACACGGTAAAATCGTATTCATCCGCATTTTCGGGCAGGAAGAAGCACCGATATTCGTTGACACGGGTAGTGGGACGAATATCGCGGATGCGCTCGGCCATTACCTCGGTCTTATAGCGGCCAACCGTGCTGTGCAACGCGATGATCTGGCGGTTAATGTTGGACAGCGATACGCGGTCGTGATCGAACAGATCCAGCGTACCGATACCGCTGCGCGCCAACGCTTCCGCCACATACCCGCCGACACCGCCGATGCCGAACACCGCCACGCGGGCGGCGGATAAACGCTCCACCGCCTCTTCACCCAACAGCAATGCGGTGCGCGACAAGGTCTCTTCGATCATTCCTGCACGGCCTCTTCTTGTTCGGCGGGTTGCTCCTCGTCCATCACGATGGGTTCTTCGTCTTCAAACTCGCCCGATACCACCAGCGTACGTTTACCGAATTTACGATACAGCAACCACGCAGAGCCGCCGATCGCTGCAAGCGCGCCTAAAACAGACAAAAACTTTTTCATAGTTGACCATCCTTTCTATCTTTGCCGCGGGAAATCCGCAAAACAGAATCTATCGTTGTGTTTCCACCAACAAGGTAGTGCCATCACTGACGAATACGATATCGCCGTGCAGATCACTGCGATAAGTCGTTGCTCCAACCTTGTTTAATATTTCAAGCGTTTCTTCGTGGGGATGCTTGCTCAAGTTTCCAAGTCCGCACGTGATCACAGCGTACCGCGGATCTACGGCGTTTATAAACGCTTCACTCGATGAAGTGCTGCTGCCGTGGTGCGCCACCTTGATCACATCCGCCTGCAAGGACTCTAAGGTATGCAACAAGCGATTTTCCACCCTTGACCCCACATCCGCCATAAACAACAGTGTGTGGTCGCCAAACGTGAGCTGAGAAACCACGGAATCGTCATTGCTATCACCGTACGGCACCGGATTCAACCCGCTGATCACCGTAAGCTTCGCGTTGCCGATGTCACATGTTTTACCAAACGCGGGATATTGGACAGGAATATTATGTTGCCGGATCGCCGACATCATATCCGTATAGATACGATTCTTAGGACACTTTTCAGGATCAACAAGCGGCTTCCACACCGCCTCCACGTCATATGCGTCGAGTATTTCGTCCATTGCGCCAATATGGTCGATATCGGTGTGTGTAACAAGAATCGCCTTCAACCGCTGAACCCCGTGCTCACGCAGTACCGTCAACACGTGTTGACTGCGACTGTGCCCACCCGTATCGATGAGTACCGCATCGCCGCCGTTTTCAATCAAAATGCAATCGCCGTTACCGACATCCAGTATCGTGACACGAAGTTGATCGACAGGCAACGACGGTTGCTGAAAACCCGCATTGATGAATAGCGCGTCCCACGTCGGGACGAACGGTGAGTGACCGCCGTACACCGTAATGAGCGCCGAAACGGCAAGCGCCGCCACCATAATACTCATACACAGAATACGGCACACAACGGTGCCCACCGATTTATTCACTTTGGTCATCGGCACGGTTCATATTCATTTCGAGCCACTGTTGACGTGTGATCAACACTTGGCGCGGTTTACTGCCTTCGTGCGGACCAACGATACCGCGCTGTTCCATTTCGTCGATGATACGACCCGCACGCGCATAGCCGAGACGCAATCGACGTTGCAGCAGCGAGGTGGACGCCATACCCGCTTCGACGACCACTTCAATCGCCTGCGGCAACATTTCATCGCCGCCCGCACCGTCATCGCCATCATCCGCCGCTTGTCGGCCACCCGATTTTTCCGCGGCTTGTGCTTGACGAATGATCTCTTGCTCAATACTTTCGTCATACTGCTGTTTCTCGGTGGATTTGAGGAAATCAACCACCGATTCCACTTCACGGTTACCCACAAAGCACCCTTGCACGCGCACGGGCTTAGCGTAACCCACCGGCATAAACAGCATATCACCCTTGCCGAGCAATTTTTCGGCACCGCCCGTATCCAAAATGGTACGGGAGTCGACCGCTGAGGCAACCGTCAGCGCCAAGCGCGACGGGATATTCGCTTTAATAAGGCCCGTGATAACATCCACCGAGGGGCGCTGCGTGGCAATGACCAGATGCATACCCGCGGCACGCGCCATCTGCGCCAAACGGCAGATATTGCTTTCCACTTCGTTGGCCGCCACCATCATCAAGTCGGCCAACTCATCAATGACAATCAGAATTTGCGGCAAACGCTCAACGTTATCTTCGTCTTTGATAGACTCGTTATAGGCAAAAATGTCGCGCACATTATTTTCGGAAAACATCTTATACCGCCGCAACATTTCGTTGACCGCCCAGCCCAAGGCACCTGCGGCTTTGCGCGGATCGGTGACTACCGGCACCAGCAAATGCGGGATACCGTTGTAGATACCGAACTCGACCTGTTTGGGGTCAATGAGCAACAAGCGCACTTCATCGGGACGCGCGCGGAACAAGATACTTTGTATCATCGAGTTGGTACACACGGATTTACCGGAACCCGTCGTACCCGCAATCAGCAAGTGCGGCATCTTCGCCAAATCGGCGAGTACGATCTCACCGCCGATATCCTTGCCGAGGGCAACCGTCAACTTGCTTTTTGCTTCTTCGAATTGGCGCGAACCGATAAGATCGCGCAAACACACCGAACCCGCTACACGGTTGGGAACTTCGATACCCACGGCGGCTTTGTTGGGAATGGGGGCTTCAATACGCACACCCGTGGTCGCCAAGCGCAGGGCGATATCATCTGCCAGACCCGTGATACGGCTGATCTTAACACCCGCGCTGGGTTGCAACTCATACCGCGTAACCGTAGGACCGCGCGAGACATCGATCACTTTGGCACTGACACCAAACTCACGCAGCGTTTGCGTCAGCAATTCGGCCGTGGACGATTGCTCACGCGTAGCGGCGGCATCGTCGGACGATTTGGATTCGTTAAGCAACGACAGCGGCGGAAAACAATAGGTATCCTCTTCTTTTTCCGCCTCGGGCTTCGCTTCGGGTACGGGTTCCTCTTTCGGCTCCGTCACTTCCGCCTCGGGTTGTACCACGACGGGTTGCGGCTCTTCTTGTACTGCCGGTTCGGTATCCATCGCCATTTGTTGCGCCGCTTTTTGCAACGCTTTCAGCGCCTCAGAAGTATCCTCTTCCTCAGGTTCCGAGACAGGCAACGGCTCATCATCCAAAGCGACATCGATGGTATGACGGCGCTGTTGTTGCTGTTGCAAGCCCGTTTCCATCGCTACTTCCAAGGTTTCCTTAGTTTTTTGCACCGGTTTCCACAACGCCTTAAACAAGTCGATCAGCGAAGTGCCGGTAATCAACATCAAAAATACAAACAAGAACAAAAATAAGATGATTTTGGAACCCGTATCGGTAAACAGATATTCCAATCCAAAACCGATAACCGTACCCATCGCGCCCATGCCGTGATATGCTGCGCCGTCACGATAGGCTTCTTGCAGTGCTTGCAGGAAAGTTAGTTCTGCGACATCTTGGCGGAAAATTTGGATGAGGGCACTCAATATCACGGTAAAGGTGATGATGTGCCACGGCTTGACGCGCCAATCAATGGGGCGTTCCATCGCCAGTCCAATGGCTAAATAGCCGAGCAACAAAGGAAGTATGTACGCTGATAAACCAAACAGACCCATTACCGCGTTATGTAGCCATCCCCACAGGCTGCCGCCGGGGATGATCGCCAAGCACAAAAGCAATACCGCACTTGCAAACAGCACCACACCTCGGATTTGGCGGCGGGCACTTTCCGACGCGGCAGTGCGCCGTGCGGGCTTCTTAGCGGCTGATTTTTTTGTTGATTTCCGTTTCTTTTGAGCCACGTTGTGACACTCCTCTGCTGAAACTTATCGCGTATTGTCTATCATCTCGTGCAAAGCACGTAACGCATCCGACAAAGATCCCAGTTCATCGATCAAGCCGACATCCACGGCGGCTTGTCCGTCCAACACCGATCCCATATCGGTTGCCATTTCATCCGTATTCATGCACAACTCTGCAAACGTATCGTGCGTGATATGAGAATGATCCGTTACGAAGCGTATGATCCGCTCCTGCATCCGCTGAAAATGCAAAAACGCTTGCGGCACGCCCAACACTAATCCATTAATGCGCACGGGGTGGATCGTCATGGTAGCGGACGGCGCAATAAACGAGCGTTTTGCCGACACCGCCAGCGGCACACCGATGGAATGACCGCCGCCACGCACCAGAGAAACCGTAGGTTCCTTCATCCTCGCAATGAGTTCCGCCAGTGCGAGACCCGCTTCAATATCGCCGCCTACCGTGTTAAGCAGGATCAGCAAACCTTGTATATCGCAACTTTCTTCAATCGCAACGAGTTGCGGCAATACGTGCTCATATTTGGTGGTCTTATTCTCCCCCGACAGCGCATAATGCCCCTCGATCTGCCCGATCACCGTCAAACAATGGATGGTATGAAACCCGTTATTGGTGGTAACCGAACCGTTTTCGATCACATCTTTCAGGTCTTGTTGCAGCACTTGGGAAGGGCGGTTTTCGTTCTCGCGTGTATCTTCGTTCGTCATCGTATCGCCTCCGGCAACTAGTGTTACCGAAAACAAGACACATATTCAGTATACCATAAGAGAGCCGAACCCCGCAATGCCTATGTAGGATCTTTTTGTTGGTTTTTCCGGCTTTGTCTTTGGTGGGCGTTAGCCCACCGGCAGACTCATCCGCAAAAACCATTCAAAAATCTCTATACATAGGTGCAAAGCAGTTTTCACCGAACACTTTTTTGTTCGGGTAACAAATAATTTTTTCGGCATACTCGCGTATGGCGAAAAAATTTGAGGCAAGCCGAGCGAAAAAGTGCGGCGAAAACCATTGCGTGTTCGGCTCCCTTATGGTATAGCATTTTTTGCGAAAAAACGCAAGTGATTTACCCCACGGACAACCGCTCAATGGCGGTGGTTTTTCCGCTCGCGGGATCCACCGTGAGCAATACCGCATCCATACGACACTCTCCATCAGCAACAGCGAAGCGTACCGGCAATTTGCCGCGCATTTTTTCGATCGCCAGTTCGGGACGGATACCCAGCACCGAGTGGATCGGGCCGGTCATCCCAATGTCGGTGATAAAGCCCGTACCGTTCGGCAGGATTTGTTCATCAGCAGTCTGCACGTGCGTATGCGTGCCCACCAAAGCGGTGATACGTCCGTCGGCGTAGTAGGCTAACGCTTTCTTTTCCGCCGAGGCTTCGGCGTGAAAGTCCACGATACGGCACCGCGGCAACGACGGATCGCTGAGTACTGCGTCCAACGTCTCAAAGGGACAGGCCAAGGTGTCCATATACACCTGCCCCATCAAATTGATAACTGCAACTTGGTAGCGACCTTTATCCACCACAAACACACCGACACCGGGGGCGGTGGCAGGATAGTTGGCGGGGCGGAGTATGCCCGGGTCGCGGTCCAGCACATCGTAGATTTCACGGCGGTGAAACACGTGGTTGCCGGTAGTGATCACATCTGCACCGAACCGAAACAGCGATGCGGCCGATTGCGGAAGAATGCCGTTGCCGTCGGCGGAATTTTCGCCGTTGACGATGCACACATCCACTGCGTACTCCCGCTTGATAACGGGCAACACCCGTTCCAAATGGCGGCAACCCGCCGACCCCACAACATCCCCGACACATAAAATATTCATAGCGCAGTCCTTTCGGTACGTAGTACAAACGGTGCCCCTTGCGGGACACCGTTTACAACACTTACATTACTTCGCGTAATCCACAGCGCGGTTCTCGCGAATGAGATTGACTTTGATCTGACCGGGATAATCCAAATTATCCTCGATCTTCTTGGCAATGTCCCGGGCGAGCAACGCCATCTTATCATCGCTGACCACTTCGGGACGCACCAAGATGCGAATCTCGCGGCCCGCTTGAATGGCAAAGGAACGCTCGACGCCTTCAAATTCGTTTGCGACCGATTCCAGTTTTTCCAGACGTTTAATGTAGTTCTCCAGATTTTCGCGTCGGGCACCGGGACGTGCCGCCGAAACAGCGTCTGCCGCCTGCACCAAGCACGCAACGATGGTGGTTGCTTCCACATCGCCGTGGTGAGCATGGATGGCGTGAACCACCGCTTCGCTTTCCTTATACTTACGCGCAATGTCCACACCGATCTCGATATGCGAACCCTCGATCTCGTGATCCACCGCTTTACCGATATCGTGCAACAAACCGGCACGGCGAGCAACTTCGGGATCAATGCCCAATTCGCTTGCCATAATACCCGACAGGAAGGCCACTTCCATCGAGTGATTCAGCACGTTTTGACCGTAGCTGGTACGATAACGCAACCGACCGAGTAAGCGCACGATCTCAGGATGGATGCCGCGCAGACCCGTTTCCAAAATCGCGCGCTCACCTTCGGATCTGATGGTAGCTTCCACCTCGCGGCGGGATTTTTCCACCATTTCCTCGATGCGGGCGGGATGGATACGGCCGTCGGAGATCAAGCGCTCCAACGCCAAACGGGCAATCTCACGGCGAACCGGATCAAAGCCCGACAGGGTAATCGCTTCGGGGGTATCGTCAATGATCAGATCCACGCCGGTCAGTGTTTCGATCATACGGATATTGCGACCCTCGCGGCCGATGATACGGCCTTTCATTTCATCGTTGGGCAGCGGCACGACAGACACGGTGGTCTCGCACACCTGATCGGCGGCAACACGCTGAATGGCGTGGGAGATCAAGTCGCGGGCGCGCTGATCCGCCTCTTCCTTGAGCTGCGTCTCGTACTCGCTGATCTTGATCGCTTTCTCGTGCGTCAACTCTTCGGACAAACTCTTGAGCAGGTAATCCTTTGCCTGCTCGGTGGTGAAGCCGGAAATGCGTTCCAGCATTTCAAACTGACTGCGCTTGATGTTCTCAACATCCTGCAAACGGGAATCGATCTCCTTTTGTTTCTTGGCGATCGTTTCTTCCTTGGCTTCGTAGTTTTCAATCTTACGATCGAGCGACTCTTCCTTTTGCTGAATGCGACGTTCTTGGCGCATGACCTCGTTCCGACGATCTTTCAGTTCACGTTCGGACTCGTTGCGCAGACGATGGATCTCGTCCTTGGCTTCCAACAAGGTTTCTTTTTTCTTGGACTCGGCGGCTGCTTTGGCATCTTTAATGATGCGCTCCGCCTCAGCTTCGGCTGAACCGATGGTTGCCTCTGCCGTCTTTTTCCGATGCGAAACACCGGAACGGAATGCCACAATACCGGCCGCAACGCCGCCCACGATCAGGCTGCCTACGCCGGTCAAAATGTACTCCAGCACGGGTTGAACACCTCCTATTGTTCCGTTTTCCTACCAATTCTCGTGTATGAAGGCAGTTCTTCCCCGCCGTGTCGGCGAAAATTCGATTGTTGTATTATAAAACCCAACGTATCACTACGTACAAAGGCAGTATTGCAACAACGGAAAGAACTGCCACCTGCTTGTATACTAACGCAGGAGTATCTTTCACACAGTCGGGGTACACACTTCCCAACTATGGTAATTATACCTCTTTTTGCAGTATCTGTCAAGCCGTTTTCTGTTGGTTTGCACAAAA
>JAZOBT010000113.1:0-5444 GCA_045596125.1 Acutalibacteraceae bacterium
AGGCCCTTGATGCCCAGCTCGCGGATGGCTGTGAGCACCTGACCGATGATCTTGTCGCCTTCACGGAAACTGTGGTGGAACGAAATAGTCATTCCGTCTTTCAGACCGCACGCTTGGATGGCGGTTTTCAGATCGGGTAACAACTTGGTTTCGCCCACAGCACGCTTGTGAGGCATTCTGCGCGAGACGACCGGTTGTTCCGCCTCAATGGTCTCACGCGGACCGGCGTACGGTTTTACGTTATAATCGCCGATCTTTTCCGGCAATTCGCGTCCTACAGCATTGATCATTTCCGTATCCCTCCGATCGCAATTCCTGCGGCTTCCGCTTGGGCAAGCGTGGTTCTCGCACGCAGTTCCATCGGCTTATCGATCATACTGCCATCCAGCGTGACCGCGCCTTTCTTCTGCCGTGCGCCTTCTTCCACCGCTTCCAACACGCGCAGCGCGTATTTGACTTCTTTTTCGCTCGGGGTAAAGAACGAGTTGACCACATCGATCTGTCGCGGATGCACGCACGTTTTACCGTCGAAACCGAGGTTGCGCGTCAACGCGGTATCTTCTTTCAAGCCTTCCACGTCGTTGATGTCCGAGAACACCGCATCAATCGCTTCGATGCCGGCGTGGCGGCAAGCCGTCAACAACGCATTGCGGGCGTAGAAGATTTCCAAACCTTCCTTGGTGCGGTGCGATTTCATACTGGCGGTGAAATCTTCTGCACCGAGCGCCAACGCTACAATGCGCGGATCTGCCGTGGCGATCTCATACGCATTGATGAGACCGAGGTAGGACTCAATGTTGCACCACACTTCGATCTTACCGACCTCCAAGCCGGCTTCGGCTTCAATGTCGGCAATACGTTTGCAGATGCGCACCGCTTCTTCGGGGTATTCCACCTTCGGAATACGGATCGCATCGGGGCGAGCGCGTACAGCGGCTTCCAAGTCTTCGTCGATGTACTCGGAATAAATGCCGTTAACGCGGATGATCACATACTTGTTCGCGGGACGATGATAACGCACCGTGTTGTAGATCAGCAAACGGGCGGTATCTTTTTCCGCGGCGGGAACCGAGTCCTCCATGTCATATACCAAGCAGTCTTCGTTATAAAACGCGGCTTGGATCATATTGATGGGATTGGCACCACTGGCATAGAGGGACGTTCTTTTGAGTCGGGTAGTCATCGTTCGTCTTCTCCTTTCCAGTTGAATGTTGTGCCGGTCGCACGGCAGCAGGCGGCTTGCATGCGGGCTTTAATGACCCAATCCAACGCCCCTTTGTCCATTGCCGTTACCGCGGCGTCTTTGATTTCGAAATCGTTGAGCACCTCGGTCATTGTGGCAATGATGGAATCACCGAACTGCGCTTTGACAATGCTCTGCAGTTGGATATCCAAACCTTGACCCTCATTCGGGTAAATGCTGATTTGGATGTCGCTCGATTCCAGCGTTCCGACCATGGCAGCTTGTTTGATTTCCATGAATAGCACCCCCTTACGGATAGATGAATATAAAAATGGGTATCATACAACCTTTATTGTATAACACCCATACCAATTTCGACAAGTACATAGTTTTTTGGATACTTTCATAAAACTTTATGCATATCAACAAAAAAGCACCTGCTCGCGCAGATGCTTTTTTGGTTATTTTAAGAGATTATTTTCTTGATAAAACGCCTCAACAAAGGCTTTAAAAGTCAGTTCGTCCTCGGTCAACGGGCGGCTTTTGTGCCAATACAACCTCATTTTCCAAGGTGGGCACCGATTGTCGATGGGAACGTAACTGATAGAGGAACGATCTAAGAGTCCCGTACGTTCGGTGCTGAACGCAATACCCAACTGCTCTTCCACCATATTGCGGTAGAATTGATACGAACACGACGTGGCATTGGGGAACGCAATCTCGTTAGCGTTAAATAATTTCACCAATCGCTCGTATTGCGCCATACCTTGCATCGGCAAAAACACCGTTTCTTGTGACAACTCGTGAATGTTCACCGACTCGCGTTGTGCAAACGGGTGTGTGGGATGAACCATAATGGTGGGGCGATCTTCAAATAATAACACACTGTTCAATTCTTCCGCATAGGACGGAGGAATGTCTTCCTCTGCCGCGAGAACAAACGTGTATTGTGCCGACAAGAACCCCGCGGTTAATTTATTGAGATCCAAATTGGTACACGACAACGTATACTGCGGATACGACTGCGAAAACTCCGTAATGAGATCCAACCACAGATTGGTGGTTGTGGTAGCGATCCACAAATGACGTCCTTGTTGCATGGCTTTTTGACGTAATTCTGTCTTGGCACATTCCAACACATCAAACACCTGGTTGACATACCGCAAAAAGAGTTCCCCGTGCTCGTTGAGCACGATGCGTTTGGCGTATCGGTCAAACAGTTGCACGCCCAATTCTTTTTCCAACCGTGATACGGAAGTGCTGAGCGTCGGCGCCGAAATATACAACGCCTCGGCGGCGGCCGAAATTTTGCCGATCTCCGCTACGGTCTTAAAATATTTCAGTTGCAGCAGTTCCATTGTCCCACACCCCGTTCATTTTATTTATCATTATACAGTAGCGCACAAAGGCTTGCAAGCAAAACTTTCACATTATACGTTTTTCGGATGTTTTCCCATCGCGGCAAACCACCGAAATGTCAGCGGCCACACGCAACCGGCGAAGAGTACCATCAGCAGATACGCCAGCATTTTCACGATCGGCGCATATGGGATGAAGCCAAAAATAAGATATCCCGCTTCCTTGATACCCAGCGCCAAACCCAGACCCGCGACGAGTTTGATGAGTTGCGCCCACCATACGGCTTTGGTTTCAAAATGAATGTATCGTTGATCCAATTCGAATGTAACGGCAAACCCTGCGGCCGCACCGGCGATCTTGTAGGCATTTTCCAATCCGTGATACAACTGTTCGGCATCCGCGTCGGCGGGGAATGGGAACACTTCCATAAACATGATCTGAGCCACTGACCACACTAACATACCGTATAACAAGATGCGAACACACTTGGGATTCTCTTTGGCTTTGCGGAACAACGGATATAACGCAAATACCAAAGCAGCGGCAATCACCAACGATACCAACACATCCGCGGGCGTGTGCACGCCCAAGTACATACGTGAAAAAGCCACGGCCAGCGCCAACGCCCAACACACGATCTTCACCCATCGGTTAGAGGACCACCGTGCAATACAACCGAACGTACCCACCGCATTTTGTGTGTGCCCGCTGGGGAAGGAATATCCCGTCGCTTGCGGCACGGCTTCGGGTACGGCAGTAAATTGCGGATCGCGCACCCACGGGCGCGGAACACGAAACAACACCTTTAATAATTGATTAAGCTGTATGCCGATAAACCCAATGGACAACATATAAAATCCTTGATATTTATCCACACACCACAAGATCAGCATAGCGACTCCCATAAACAGAAGTTCCTCGCCGAATGCGGTGATGAGAAGCATAACCTCGGTCAGCCACGGCATACGAATGCCTTCCAAAAACGATAAAAATTCCACAACAGCACATCCTTTCAAAGGGTATTTTACAACACTTATAAAGTTTTTTCAACCCAATTGACGGCAAGGAAAAAAGGTGCTATAATAAAAAATTATCATAACGCTTGAGGTGAAACGGATGAACATTTTGGTTGTCGGGTGCGGCAAGATCGGTACCACGATCATTGAGAGTTTGTCAGCGGAGGGGCATAACGTCACCGCCGTAGACAGTATTCCCGCTGCCTTGACTGATATAACCAATGTCTACGACGTGATGGGTGTGTGCGGCAATGGTGCGGATTGCGATGTGCTGGAAGAAGCGGATATCGCCAATATCGATCTGTTTGTCGCGGTCACGGGGTCGGATGATACCAATATGCTCAGTTGCTATTTGGCACGTAAGTTGGGCGCGCGTCATACCATTGCCCGTATCCGCAACCCCGAATATAACGACCGTAGCCTCGGCTTTATGAAGCAACACCTCAACATTTCGATGGCGATCAACCCCGAATTGTTGGCGGCGAAAGAGTTGCTTAACAGCTTGAAATTCCCCTCAGCCGTCAAGGTGGACACTTTTTCACACCGTGCGTTTGAAATGATCGAACTGCGTCTCAAAGAGGATTCTGTACTGGACGGCTTACGCTTGTCGGAATTGCGTGTAAAATATGCGGCCAAATTCTTGGTCTGCGTGGTACAACGCGGGGAGGACGTGTATATCCCCGACGGTAGTTTCGTGCTCAGGAGCGGGGATAAGATTGGCCTGACCGCCGCTCCCGCCGAATTGCAGAAACTGTTGCGCGAACTTGGCGTGTTGCAGAAAAAAGCACGCAGCGTGATGATTATGGGCGGCAGCCGCACGGCGTATTATCTGGCACGTTTGTTGGAAGCGGGCGGTAATGCCGTTACGTTGGTTGAGAAAGATCCCGCCGTGGCACAAGAACTCAGCGAACAACTTCCCAAAGCGGTGGTGGTGCTGGGCGACGGCACACATCAAGAATTGTTATTGGAAGAAGATTTGTTGGCTAAAGATGCGTTTGTGGCACTTACGGGTATGGACGAGCAAAATATTTTGATGTCCATCTTTGCCGCGTCGCAAAACGTCCCCAAGGTGATCGCCAAGGTCAACCGCGACGAACTGGCATCCCTCGCAGAGCAACTGGGGCTGGACAGTATCGTGTCTCCGCGTAAGATCATTTCGGATGTGCTCGTGCGCTATGCCCGTGCCTTGCACAACTCGATGGGTAGCAGTATGGAAACGCTGTACCAGTTGATGGACGGCAAAGCCGAAGCGCTGGAATTTTTGGTGCGCGATGAACCGGACCTCGTGGGTGTCCCGCTCAAAGATTTGAACTTGCGTCCCAATACGCTGATCGCGGGTATCATTCGTGATCGTAAAACGATTATCCCCACCGGTCAAGATATGATTCTGGATGGCGACCGCGTTATCGTACTCGCGGCCAACCGGCGCGTGCAAGATCTGGTGGATATTTTACAAAAATAAGGAGCACAGAATCTATGAATCGTCGAGTGATCCTGCACACCGTAGGGCAGATCATTAAAATAGAAGCCGTGTTGCTGATGCTCCCATTGCTGGTCTCGTTGTATTACGGCGAGTATGCGGTGCTTTTGTCGTTTGCGGCAACTATCGGCATTGCGCTCGCGATCGGATTTTCGCTGACACTTACCAATCGTCGCGGTGATCGCCGTATTTTTGCTCGTGGCGGTTTGGTCAGCGTGGCACTTTCATGGGTCGCGTTATCACTGATCGGTGCGTTGCCGTTTGTGATCAGCGGCGAGATCCCGTCATATGTGGATGCGTTGTTTGAAACAGTCAGTGGTTTTACCACCACAGGCGCCTCCATCTTGCCTGATCCGGCGGTGCTCAGCCGCGGCCTGCTTTTCTGGCGCAGCTTTACGCACTGGAT
>JAZOBT010000114.1:0-7025 GCA_045596125.1 Acutalibacteraceae bacterium
GGCTACGATCCGACTTGCCCGCTTGGAGGAGATCCACCATGCCAAAGAAGAGGGGATCGAGTTCCGTTTTCTCACCGCTCCCGTTGCCGTGCACGGCAACGAAGACGGTTTTGTAAAAGAACTGGAATGTGTGTCGATGCAACTTGGTGAACCCGATGCGTCGGGTCGTCGCCGTCCACAGGAGATTGAGGGGAGCAATCATCGCTTGGAAGTGGATCTGGTGATCGCCGCCATCGGCAACTCGCCCAATCCGCTGATTCGTACCACCACCCCCGGCTTGGAAACCAACCGCCGCGGTTGCTTGGTGGTGGATGAGGATACGCTGCGCACCACGCGTGAGGGCATATATGCAGGCGGTGACGCAGTTACAGGTGCAGCTACTGTTATTTTGGCAATGGGTGCCGGCAAAAAAGCAGCGGCGGCGATTCACGAATTTCTCAGCAAATAACAGCGACAACGTTCGACGCTTTAGCCAATGTAGAGAAATTTTTCGACAAAGATGCAAGATTTTTCAACACTTTGAATAATTTTTTTAAAAAAGGTGTTGACTTTTTGAACTTCACGGGATATACTTGGTACTGTACGATGTATTTTTGGCTATTTGCGCGAGGTGAAATCATTGTCAGTCGTCAGCGAATCCCCGTCTCGCGGGGAGGTCAGCGATAACCAATTGGTCACTTTGGCGCGTGCCAAAAACGAAGATGCGTTTGCTCATTTGGTGTCACGGTATTCGGGGGTTCTTCACCGTTTATCGGCGCAATACGGCAACGCGGTGGAACCGGAGGACTTGGCGCAGGAGGGGTTGCTTGGTCTTTTGTCCGCCGTGAAAACGTATCGGTTTGACG
The DNA here is from genome assembly GCA_045596125.1 of Acutalibacteraceae bacterium. Classification (GTDB taxonomy): domain Bacteria; phylum Bacillota; class Clostridia; order Oscillospirales; family Acutalibacteraceae; genus RGIG3009. Next base: position 846 of record JAZOBT010000114.1, read on the forward strand.
GTTCAGCCACGTTTAGCACATACGCGTATACTTGTATGCGTAACCGTATGTTGTCTGTGGTGCGTCGCATCGGCAGTAAGCCGTCGGTACAACCTGTTTTGGACGAGCCTGTCACGGCCTCGAACGGAACGGGGGAGGATCCGGCTGCTTTGTTGGTACGGTTAGAGGAGTTGGCGGCGTTACGCGCCCATTTGCGTGAGGTATTGTCGGAACTGGAATATCGCGTATTGATGCGCTATCTCGGCTCCTATTCGTACGAAGAGATCGCAATCGAATTGTCGATCGGTTGCAAGGCGGTGGATAATGCACTGCGGCGTGTGCGCCGCAAATTGTCGGCATCCCCGTTTCCGTTTAGGCTGTAACGGATTTTCCGTTCGCAAATAATTTGCCCGAGTAGCAGAACAAGAGCGCTGCTTTCAAAGGTGTCGGTCTGTAGTGCGTCGCAGGGCAAACAAAATTTCAAAGCGAGGTAAATAGTATGTACGAAGACAAGACCCTGGTATGCAAAGAATGTGGCGCCGAATTCGTGTTCACCGCCGGTGAGCAAGAGTTCTATGCTGAGAAAGGCTTTGTGAACGAGCCCCAGCGCTGCAAGGCTTGCCGCGATGCTCGCAAGAACGCTGCCAGACCTGAGCGCGAGATGCACGTTGCTATCTGCGCCAACTGCGGTAAAGAGGCGAAGGTTCCCTTCAAGCCCCGTGAGGATCGCCCCGTGTATTGCAGCGAGTGCTTCGCCAGCATGAGAGGCGAAAACTAATTCAGTTTTCCAAAACCGCCCACTGGGCGGTTTTCTTTTTTGTGCGCAATCGTCGTGCGAAAATAGTTGACATTGTCATTTTTTGTTGCTATAATTATTTTCATCACTTTAAAGAGGAGAAGGGATTTTGTATGAAAAAGTTTCTTAGCATTCTTGCGGTCGTAGCAATGGTCCTGTTCTGCTTCGTCGGTTGCGGCGAGCAAAAGTACACCGCTAACAACACCGAATTTGTGATTGGTGTCTCCGGTCCGCTCACGGGCGGCGCTTCTGTGTACGGCGTTGCCGTGCAAAACTCGGCTCAAATGGCCGTGGATGAGATCAATGCTGCCGGCGGTTTGAACGGCGTGAAGTTCAAGCTTGTCGCCACCGATGATATGCACGATGCCACCAAGGTTGCTACCAACTACGCTTCCTTGTTTGAGGGCGGTATGCAGTTGTCCTTGGGTACGGTTACCACCGCCCCCGGCGAAGAGTGGAAGAACCTGTCGGTGGAAGACAATGTCTTCTTCCTGACCCCGTCTGCTTCGGGCGATAAGATTCCCGAGAACCCCAATGGCTATCAAATGTGCTTCGCCGACGGTAACCAGGGCGGCGTCGCGGCTGACTACGTCAACAAGACTTACGGCGGCCAGACCATCGGCGTGTTCTACAAAGCCGGTGACCCGTATTCCGAAGGTATCTACAATCAGTTTAAGTCCAAGCTGGATTCTTCGGTGACCACCATCGTAACCAGCTTTACCGAGACGACGGCTACCGACTTCAGCGCGCAGATCGCTCAGCTGAAGGATTGCAAGTTCATCTTCATGCCCATCTACTATCAGCCCGCTTCTTTGTTTATGATCCAAGCAAAGGATCTGGTTGCTGCGGATGCCGTGTACTACGGCTGCGACGGTTTGGACGGTATTGCTTCTGCTGATGGTTTCGATATCAACAGCATCCCGCAAGAAGTTTCCATGCTGTCTCACTTTAACGCAAACGCGACCGAAGGCGAGGCTAAGACCTTCATCGACAAGTACGTTGGCAAGTTCGGCAAGGATACGCTCAACCAGTTCGGCGCTTCCGCTTATGACTGCGTATACGCTATGTATAATGCGATGAAAGCGGCTGCTGAGAAGGATCCGAATTCCATCAGCGTTACGATGTCCGCTTCCGATTTGTGCGAAGTGCTGAAAGGCCAGTTCAACGGCGGCTTCACCTATTCCGGTGTTACCGGCGAGAACATCACGTGGGAATCCAACGGCTACGTCAACAAGGGTGCTGTTAAGTACATCGTTAAGGCTTCGAGTGCGGCAACCGCCGATACCGAGGCGTAATTCCCACAATTATCATACGCTCTGAGTTATAGATGCAACTGCATCCGCAGCAGAGCTGCCGACAAGCGCGTTGCTTGACGGCAGCTCTGTATGCGTTTCTTTTGGTAAGGTGTTAAGATGGAAATAATCACCACAATTATCAACGGATTAAGCCTCGGCGGTATCTATGCGATGATCGCCCTCGGCTATACGATGGTATACGGCATTGCCAAAATGCTGAACTTTGCCCACGGCGATATCATTATGGTCGGCGGCTACACCATCCTTGTGTTTATGAATATGACGGGGCAACCCTTGCTTGCTGTGTTGGCGGCAATCGTGTTTTGTCTTGTGCTCGGCATTGTCATTGAAAAATTGGCGTACAAGCCGTTGCGCGGTGCGTCGCCCTTGGCGGTGCTCATTACGGCCATCGGTGTCAGTTATTTTCTGCAAAGTATTGCGCAGATCGCGTTCGGCGCCGCTCCCAAAATGGTCATCATCGCCGATTTGGGCAGTATCACCATCGGCGGCCTTTCCATTCAAGTGTACACGCTGGTCACTTTGGCGTGCACGGTGGTGGTTATGACTGTGCTTAGCTTGTTTGTTAAGTTCACCAAGACAGGCCGCGCGATGATCGCCACGTCGGAAGATCGCGCCGCAACCGAATTGATGGGTATCAACGTCAATAAGATCATCACCATCACATTCGCGATCGGCTCGTCGCTGGCGGCGTTGGCGGGTTTGTTTTATCTGCTCAAAGCCCCCAGCCTGTCCAGCACCTTCGGTTCGATGCCGGGTATCAAAGCGTTTACCGCAGCGGTTATCGGCGGTATCGGTTCCATCCCCGGTGCGATGCTCGGCGGTATTTTGCTCGGCATTGTGGAAACGGCGTGCTTGATGGTTCCTGCTGTCGCCCCGTATACCGATGCGATCGAATTTGCTATTCTCATCGTGATACTTCTGGTGAAACCCACCGGTATTCTCGGTAAGAGAAGGAGGGAGAAGGTCTGATGAAATCGTTGAAAAACATCAAGTGGAAACACTTTACCAACTACATCGCCGTGGCGGTGATCGGTATCGTGTTCACCGTTATGTCGATGACTTCGGGCTTGTCCTCCTCGCTCGAATATTTGCTTGAAAAAGTGTGCATCAGCGTTATCTTGGCGGTGTCGCTGAGTTTGGTGGTCGGCTTCTTGGGCGAACTCAGCCTTGGTCACGCCGGCTTTATGTGCGTAGGTGCTTATCTGGGCGGTAAGGTATCGGCTCTGCTGGTTCCGTCTCTCGGTAACGGCCCTGTCGCACTGATCGTGTCGTTGCTCGCCGGCGGTGCCGTTGCCGCCGTTTGCGGTGTGATTATCGGTCTGCCTGCGTTGCGCCTCAAAGGTGACTATCTGGCGATCGTTACCTTGGCATTTGGTGAGATCGTGAAAACGCTGTTCCAAAACTCCAGCAACGAAAGCTTCGGCGGTGCAATGGGTCTTCCCACACCGCGATACGATAAACATACCCTGTTTGTCTATATGTTTGCGCTGGTGCTCATCACGCTCGCCGTGGTGCAAAACCTGATGCGCAGTAAACACGGTCGCGCCATTACTGCCATCCGCGATAATGAGATCGCCGCCCGTGCTACAGGTATCAACGTCACCAAGTATAAGCTTATCGGCTTCACCGTATCCGCGTTTTTCGCGGGTATTGCTGGTGTGCTGTACAGCTACAGCAACTATAATGTGCAGAGTATGAAGTTCGGGTATAACTACTCGATCGAGATCTTGATTATGGTCGTGCTCGGCGGTATGGGCAGCATCAACGGCTCCATCGTCGCCGCCGCACTGATCACGTTCCTGAATACCAAGTTGGCAACCATTTTGACGGGTAACCTCGCCGTGTTGCAGAATTTGGTGTACGCACTGATTTTGATTCTTATTATCATCTATAAGAACGCCCCCGCGCTGAAAGGTTTCCGCGAGAAGTACAACTTCCGCAAACTGTGGGATCGCTTGTTCCGTCGTCGGCAAGATCCGGGTCACGACAGCGGCGACGCGGCGGAATGGGATCGCGTGCCCACCAAGATCCAAATGGACGAATTGTTGTCGATGGATATTACACCCACCAACTACGGTCCCGATAAACGCACGAACGGAGGGAATGACTGATGGCAGAAACAGTATTGCACATCAAAGGCCTCGGCATTTCGTTCGGCGGTTTGAAAGCGGTGCAGAACGTCAACCTTACCGTGGAGAAAAACCAGATCTACGGTTTGGTCGGCCCCAACGGTGCGGGTAAGACCACCATCTTTAATATGCTGACGGGTGTGTACAAACCCACCACCGGCACATTTGAACTCCTCGGCGAGGATCTGACCGGCCGTTCGCAGGAGAACATCAACCACAAGGGTATCGCCCGTACGTTCCAAAACATCCGTCTGTTCAACAATATGACGGTGATTCGTAACGTGATGGTCGGCTTGCACGATCGCCCCGAATTCAAATGCGGTTTCTTCACGTCGGTTTTCCGCTTGCCGCGGCATTTCCGCGTGGAAAAAGCGATGCGTGAAAAGGCCAAGGAACTGTTGCGCATCTTCGATCTGGAGCAGGAGCGCAACAACCTCGCGTGCAATCTGCCGTACGGCAAACAGCGCAAGTTGGAGATCGCGCGTGCTTTGGCGACCGATCCGAAACTCTTGTTGCTGGACGAACCTGCCGCCGGTATGAACCCGTACGAGACCGCCGAATTGATGGATACCATCCGTCTCATTCGTGAAAAGTTCGATATGACGGTATTGCTTATCGAACACGATATGAAATTCGTATCGGGTCTGTGCGACGAGGTGACCGTGCTCAATTTCGGTACCGTGTTGGCGCAAGGAAAACCCGCGGAAGCGTTGAATGACCCCGAGGTCATTAAGGCATATATCGGAGGTTAAGGCTATGGCGTTGTTAGAAGTAAAAGATCTTGAGGTTTACTACGGTGTCATTCAAGCGCTTAAGGGCATCAGTTTTGAAGTGAATAAAGGCGAGATCGTTACCTTGATCGGTGCTAATGGCGCGGGTAAGACCACCACGATGCAAAGCATTATGGGCTTGATCCCGTCCCGCCACGGTACGGTCACGTACGACGGAAAGAACATCACTAAAATGCCATGCCATAAGATCGTTCATCTGGGTATGACACAGGTTCCCGAAGGTCGTCACGTGTTCCAAGAACTCACGGTGTATGAAAACCTGATGATGGGCGCGTATACCAAAACGGATAAAAAGCAGATCAAAGCGGATATTGAAGAGATCTATACCCGTTTTCCGCGGTTGTGCGAACGCCGCAACCAGGTGGCGGGAACGCTCTCGGGCGGCGAGCAGCAAATGCTGGCGATGGGCCGCGCGATGATGTGCCATCCCGATCTGTTGATGCTTGACGAGCCTTCGATGGGTCTGTCTCCGTTGCTTGTTGACCAAGTGTTTGAGATCATCAAAGACTATCACAAGTCCGGTACCACCATCCTGCTGGTGGAACAAAACGCGGGTAAATCGCTCGCCATCTCCGACCGTGCGTACGTACTGGAAAACGGTGCGATCGTGCTGTCCGGCAAAGGCGAAGAATTGCTCAAAAGTGATATGGTCAAAAAGGCCTATCTCGGCGGATAAAACAAAGCGGTATGTCGTCTTCAGACTACCGCTTTTTTGTTTGGAATCCCTTGTTATTTTCTGCGGAAAGGTGTATACTGAAAAGTAATTGGAAAGGAGGGACGGTATTATGAAACGACGTTTGAAGTTGACATACCCACATTTGGTGGCACTGGGCTTTGCCATAACCATCTTGTTTGGTGCCGCACTGTTGTCGTTGCCCATCTCTTCGAATGACGGAACCGCAACGCCGTTCTTGTCGTGTCTGTTTACCGCCACCTCGGCTACGTGTGTTACCGGCTTGATCGTGGTGGACACGTTTGTGCATTGGTCGCTGTTCGGCAGAATCGTGATTATCACCCTTATCCAAATGGGTGGCTTGGGCTTTATGACGTTGATGACGGGCTTTTCTCTCGTAATGCATCGCCAGATCTCTCTGCGTGAACGCACGTTGCTTAAAGAAAGTTTCAACACACCGAATATCAGCGGTATGGTGCGTTTAACGCGCAAGATC
>JAZOBT010000115.1:0-11594 GCA_045596125.1 Acutalibacteraceae bacterium
GAGCCAAGGAGTTGGCTAAGACATTTGTCTTCCCTAAGACCGCTTGGCCTCCGACTTGTGGACCGACCATTGGCCCAACTGCGACTATCCGGAAGCGCTGCTCAGCTCCACGTTTGACTTTGAAGGTGCTCGTGAGCCGTACACACTGGCAACCGAAAACGACGTGCTCAACGGTATGTGTATGTTGTTTATGAGATTGCTTACGCACCGTGCGCAAATCTTTGCGGACGTTCGTACGTACTGGTCGCCCGAAGCAACGAAGCGCGTGACGGGTTATGAGTTTGAAGGCAAAGCGAAAGAGAACGGCGGTATCATTCACTTGCTCAACTCCGGCGCTGCGTGCCTCGATGCTTGCGGTGAGTGCCGCGACGAGAACGGCAATGCCGTTATGAAGAAGTGGTGGGAAGTCACCGAAGAAGATATCAAGAAGATGACGGATGCTACCGTATGGTGCGAAGCCGGCTTCGATAACTTCCGCGGCGGCGGATTCTCCAGCCACTTCACGACTCGTGCTGAAATGCCTGTGACGATGATCCGTATGAACCTTGTCAAAGGTTTGGGTCCCGTTCTGCAGATCGCGGAAGGCTGGACCGTTAAACTGCCCGACGACGTATCGGATAAGTTGATGGATCGCACGAATCCCACGTGGCCCTGCACTTGGTTTGCTCCTCGTTGCGACGGTAAGGAAGGTAGCCCCTTCAAGACCGCGTACGACGTGATGAACAACTGGGGTGCCAACCACGGTGCTATTTCCTACGGTCACATCGGTGCGGATCTGATCACGATGTGCTCCATGCTCCGCATCCCCGTGTGTATGCACAACGTTCCTGAAGATGATATCTTCCGTCCTGCCGCTTGGAATGCATTCGGTATGGACAAAGAGAGTCAGGATTATCGTGCGTGCCAGACCTATGGCCCGATGTACAAATAAGACGCTAAACAATACGAACCCCGCTCGGTTTCTCGAGCGGGGTTCGCTTTTTTATTTCAGTTTTTGATATTGCGCGACGGCTAAGGCATCGCACCGTTCGTTCTCGGGGTGCCCTTGGTGGCCGTGTACCCAGTGAAAGGTGACATCGTGTAACGCGATCAAGTTGAGCAACGTGTCCCACAAGTCGGCGTTCAGCGCAGGCTTTTTATCGGCTTTGCGCCAGCCGTTGCGTTTCCAGCCGGCCGCCCATCCTTTTTCGATACCGTTGACAACGTACTGCGAATCGGTGGTGATGTGTACCTCACATCGCTCGTTTAATGCGGCAAGTCCGCGAATTACCGCCGTGAGTTCCATGCGGTTGTTGGTGGTGGATTCCTCACCACCGGACAATTCTTTTTCGTGCGCGCCATACCGCAAAATCGCCGCCCAGCCGCCCGCACCGGGGTTGCCCGAACACGCGCCATCGGTAAATAACTCCACTCGTTTCACTGCAGTCACTCCTTTATGTCAGTTTTATTATACCAAAAATTTTCCCATATGCAAGCATAAACCTGTCGTCTGTATCCTATACTTCTTGACAAGTGCGGCAAATCAAGGTACAATATCTGTACTAAATGTGTTCGGAATGATAGACGTATCACAGCCTCACACCGCGTGGGGCTTATTGCTTATGGTTGATGAAATCACGACAGGAGGAAATTATGGTCGCTGAAAAGCAAAAAAAGACAACACAGCGCAAACCGTATTCGCGCGCCTCGAAAGCGGCGGACACGGTATCGGACAATCAAAAGAAAAATGAGAATCCACGTGCCGCGGCACCCAAGACGGGGCGTCAATCGGCACCCCAAAAGAATGCACCGCGCAATCCGTCGGGTCGGCGCAATGCACCGCGCAAAAAGGGAGTCCCCGCGTTGCCGGTGCGTCTGACGATGCTCGGCGGTTTGAACGAGATCGGCAAAAACATCACGATGGTGGAATACGGCGAGACCGCATTTTTGATCGATTGCGGCATGGCGTTCCCCGACGAAGATCTGTTGGGTATTGATATCGTACTGCCCGATTTTACGCACATTGAAAAGAACGCGGATCGCATCCGCGGCATTTGCATTACCCACGGTCACGAAGACCACATCGGCGGTTTGCCGTATCTTCTCAAGCAACACATTTTCCCGATCTATGCCACCAAACTGACCATTGCGCTCATCGAATCCAAATTGAAGGAGCACGGTTTGTCGGGTAAGGTGCCGCTTCACGTGGTGTCGCCGGGTGAGGTCGTATCGTTCGGTGACATATCGGTGGAATTCATTCACGTCAATCACTCCATTCCTGATGCCGTGGCGTTGGGCATCAAAACGCCGCTGGGCTATGTCATCCACACGGGTGACTTTAAGATCGACTGTACCCCCATTATGGGCAAAATGATCGATCTGCCGCGCCTGGGTGAAATGGGCAACGAAGGTGTGCTCGCGCTGCTTGCCGATTCTACCAATGCGGAACGCCCCGGTTATACGCCGAGCGAACGTGTGGTGGGCGATAGCTTTGGACGATTGTTCAAGAATGCGAAGAACAAGCGTGTCATTATCGCTACGTTCTCATCCAACCTGCACCGTATTCAACAAATTATTGATGCGGCGGCTGCTGACGGGCGCAAAGTTGCCATCTCGGGTCGCAGTATGGTCAACTATGTCAGCATTGCGCACGAGCTGGATTATTTGCGCATTCCCGACGGCGTGATGGTCGAGATGGAGATGATCAACCGCTATCCCAAGGACAAAATGGCGATCATCACCACCGGCAGTCAGGGAGAACCGATGTCGGCGCTTGCACGTATGGCATTTTCGGATCATCGGCAGGTCGAGGTCGGCCCCGATGATTATATCATCATTTCCGCGACACCCATCCCCGGTAACGAGAAAACGGTGGGCCGCGTTGTCAATGAATTGATGAAATGCGGTTGCGATGTGGTGTACGAGAAAATGTACGATGTACACGTGTCGGGTCACGCGTGCCAAGAAGAACTTAAACTGATTCAGGGCATTACCCGCCCGAAATTTTTCATTCCCGTACACGGCGAGCAAAAGCATCTGCACAAGCACGCGCAATTGGCGCGTATGATGGGAATGCCGCCGCAGAACGTGATGATCAGCGATATCGGCAAGGTCATCGAGATCACCGCCGATAAAATGGCGATAGTCGGTTCGGTACCCGCCGGCCGCGTGATGGTGGACGGCTTGGGCATCGGCGATGTGGGAAGCATTGTACTCCGCGACCGTCGCCATCTGGGACAAGACGGTCTTATCGTGGTGGTTGCCACCATCGACCCCGCTGCGGGGTATGTGGTGTCGGGACCCGATGTGGTGTCCCGCGGATTTGTGTATGTGCGCGAAGCGGAGGATCTGATGGAAGAGATCCGCTCCATCGCCGAAGAGGTGCTGGAAGAGTGTTGCGCCGCGCACGCGTACGATTGGAATACGATGAAAAACCGTGTGCGGGATGAGTTGTCGCGCCGCGTGTTCCAAAAAACTAAGCGCAGTCCGATGATCTTACCCATTTTGATGGAAGTGTAAAAGCGCAAGAAGTAAAGGATAGGAGGGGCACTATGAAACGGTTTCGAAATATCTGGTCCATCACACCGTGGCTGTCGCTGCTGTGTGTGGCTTTGGCTGCGGCATCGGTGCCCGTGTTTTTCTTAAATCGCCGTATCTTTTACGTGCAATGTGTATTGACGGTGTTGCTGATCGCGCTGACGGTGTGGCGTGCGTATCGATTACAACAGGATATGCGCCGTTATCTCAGCGGTGTGGCAAAATCGTTGCGCGGCGATGATCGTGAAGCGTTGGAGTCTACGCCGTTGCCAACGGTACTCATCACGGATAGCGGCGAGGCGGTGTGGTATAACCAACTGTTCCGCCACGAAGTGTTGGCGGATGAAGATATCTATGGTTCCTTGTTGCCCAATGTGTTTGAAGGGCTGGCAATGGATCGCTTGCATCGGCGATATTTGTCGCGTGTCGGCTACCGCGATAACACGTATGCCGTATATGCCGCCAAGGTAAAGGGGCAGGAGCGTGCCGCCTATGTGTTGTACTTTGCGGATAACACCAAACTGACGCGCATTGCGACAGAGTACGACAACAGCCGTCCGGTGGTGTTGTCGCTGTACATAGACAACAGCGAAGAGATCACGCAAAACTTGCGTGACAGCGAAAAAGCACAATTGATCTCGCGCGTGGAGACACTGCTTGAGGACTGGATCGCCGCGTGTGCGGGCGTATTCCGCAAGTACGGTGCCGATCGTTTCTTGGCGATCGTGGAGCACCGCCACCTTGCGGGGATGTTGGAGAGCCGTTTTGATATTTTGGATCGTGTACGTGCAGTGCGTACCGCCAACGGTGCCAGTGCCACCTTGTCTATCGGTGTGGGCGTGGGGAAAACGCTCGGTGAAGCGGAGACGCAATCCCGTCAATCACTGGATATGGCGTTGGGGCGCGGCGGCGATCAAGCGGCGGTCAAAACGGCAAACGGTTTTGATTTCTACGGCGGCTTGTCCAAAAGCGTGGAGAAACGTACCAAGGTGCGTACCCGCGTGATGGCGGCGGCGTTGCAGGATATGATCCAAACCAGCGAAAACGTGTTGATGATGGGTCACCGCTATTCGGATCTGGATTGTTTAGGTTCGTGCGCGGCGTTGACCGAGATCTGCCGCAGTTTGGGGAAACCCGCGTACACGGTGTATGATCCCAAGACCACACTGGCGAATGTGTTGGTGCAACGCTATGCAAGCCAAGGAAAAGACGATCTGTTTATTGAAGAGCAAGATGCACTGCCGCTCGTAACGGTAAACACGTTGCTCATCATTACGGATATCCACCAGCCCGAACGGTTGGACAGCCGTGAACTGTATAATCGTGCCAAATCGGTCGTGGTGATCGATCATCATCGCAAGATGGTGGGGCATATCGACAATGCGGCGATGTTCTATCACGAACCGTATTCCAGTTCCTCTTCCGAAATGGTAGCAGAACTGGTGCAATATATGCCGGATGCACGCATCTCCCGTTTGGAGGCAGAGGCGTTGCTCGCAGGCATTATGCTGGATACACGCAGTTTCGTTATGAAGGCGGGCGTGCGTACCTTTGAAGCGGCGGCATACTTGCGGCGTTTGGGCGCGGATACCGTGGAAGTTAAGCGGTTGTTCTCCGAAACGATGGACACCTATCGCCTAAAAGCGGAGATCGTGGCATCGGCAGAGCGGTATGGTGTGACCGCCATTGCGTGTGCACAAACGGCACAAGGTACGCAGTTGCGTATCGCGGCGGCACAAGCGGCAGACGAGTTGTTGTGTGTTAAAGAGGTGGAAGCCTCATTTGTGCTGTTTGCCGACGGTAACGGGTTTAGCGTTTCGGCGCGGTCGTACGGTGCCGTTAACGTGCAACTCATTATGGAAGCGGTCGGTGGCGGCGGTCATCAGACGATGGCGGGTGCCTATTTAAAAACCAATGATAAAGGAGAGGCGGTTGCGCTGCTGCACAAGGCAATCGACGCGTATTTGGAAGAACGTCGGCGTGCACGGGCAGCACAACAGCAATCAGAACAATAGAAAGCAGGGACAGCAATGAAAGTGATTTTGAAGCAAGATGTCAAAGGTCAGGGTAAAGCGGGCCAATTGGTACAGGTGTCCGATGGTTATGCCCGTAACTTCCTGTTGCCGCGTGGGTTGGCGGTTGAAGCCGACGCACAGGCGATGAACGACCTTAAAAACAAAGAGGAAGCACGTCAGCACCACTTGGCGGTTGAGAAGAAAGAGGCGGAAGAAGCCGCGGCAAAGTTGTCGGGCAAGACCGTGAAGATCATCGCTCGTGCCGGCCAGGGCGGTCGGTTGTTCGGTTCGGTTACCACCAAGGAAGTGGCAGAGGAACTGAGCAAGCAATACGGTGTGACGGTGGATAAGCGTAAGATTGCAATGGCAGACGCCAAAGCGTTCGGCGCGTACGAAGCCGAAGTCAAATTTGCACAAGGTGTTTCCACAAAAATCACGGTGATGGTTGGGGTGGGCAGTTAAGCCCAAACTCCGTTTTGGAGAGGCGAATTTTCGCTCATCCTTTGTTAAAATACTCGCCAATACGACAGTATTGGCTGCGTTTCTGCCGCGGCTGAACAAAAATTCGCTCTTTTCAAAATCTACGACCGCAAAGCGAGGAGATTTCGAGGGATTTTTGTTTCGATCGGGCGAAGGAATGCTCGCGCCTTGCGAGCACGGGCGGAGCAAAAAGCACCGAAATATCCCGCTCTGCGGCGGGGTCGGGTTTAACTCCCACCCTATGGAATAATTAAGGATGTGAGGACAATGGCGAATGACGCCGCGTTTGATGAATTGAATTTGCCCTACAGTCTGGAAGCGGAGCAGGCAGTACTCGGTGCCATCTTGATGGATGCGGATTGTATCCACCAAGTGGGTGATGTGTTGCGCCCTGAGCACTTCTATCTGCCGGAGCATCAAGCCATCTACACCATTATGCAGGTGAAAATGATGGAGTCCAAAACCATTGATTTTGTGACGGTGTTGGAAGCGCTCAAGACAGAGTCGTATTTTTCCGGCGAAGAGGGAAAGGCGTATCTGCTGAAATTGGCGCAGATCGTGCCGTCTATCTCCAACATCGGCAATTATGCGCGCATTGTACGCGAAAAGTACGATGTACGCAGTTTGATTCATATTTCGCGTGAGATCATCGGCGATGCGATGGATCCGGGGACGGATGCTGCGTTGTTGATCGACAGCGCCGAGCAGAAGATCTACGATATTCGGCAAGACCGTCACCAAGGCGGGTTGATGCCGATTCAGGATGTTATTGCCCTCAACTATGAAATGTACAGCAAGCTGAATTCCGCCGAACGGGATCAGTATGTAGGTATCCCCACGGGTATCAGTGCTCTGGACGAGATCACAACGGGTCTCAATCGCTCGGATCTGATCATTGTCGGCGCACGTCCCGGCATGGGTAAAACCAGCTTTGCGCTTAACTTGGCGCGCAACGTTGCGGTGCAGCAAAACCGTAAGGTGGCAGTGTTTAACTTGGAAATGTCGCGCGAGCAGATGGTGAACCGTTTCCTGTCGTCCGAAGCACGGGTATCCTCTAAGAAATTGCGTACCGGCAACCTGACACCCGACGAGTGGAGCCGTATGGCGTATGCCTCCGGCGTGTTGTGCAAGGCGCCTATTTATTTGGATGAGACTGCCAGCATTACAGTGCCTGAAATGAAAGCGCGTCTGCGTCGGTTGAAGGATGTCGGCTTTGTGGTCATTGACTACTTGCAGTTGATGCATTCTGCCAAGCGAACGGACAATCGTGTGCAGGAAGTTTCGGATATCACCCGTAGCCTGAAAATTATGGCGAAGGAACTCAACGTACCGGTGCTCGTTTGCGCGCAGTTGGCGCGTACCACCGAACGGCAGTCGAATCACCGCCCTGCGTTGGCGGACTTGCGCGAATCGGGCTCTATCGAGCAGGATGCCGATCAGGTGCTCTTCTTGTATCGTGATGAATATTACAGAAACGAAAAAGATGATCCCGCGGCAGTCGAAGTGGGAACATCGGAAGTCATTGTTGCCAAGAACCGCCATGGTGAGTTGGGAACGGTAAAATTGGCGTTCCAGGGCGAATTCACGCAGTTTACGTCGTTGGAACTTCACCAGAACGAGGGCTGAAAAACGGTATGACAGTTTACACGAAGGCTCTTGCCGCGGTGCGGCGGGAGCAGATGTTGCCGCCCGCTTCGTCGGTGGCGGTAGGACTTTCCGGCGGTGCGGATTCCGTAGCGCTGTTGCATCTGCTGCTGTCCTTGCGGGAGGAGCTTTCGCTTCGCAATGTGACGGCAGTACATATCAACCACGGCCTGCGTGGTGAAGAAGCGGCGCGCGATCAGCGCTTTGTCGAGGAACTTTGTAGCGCGTGGAATGTGCCGCTGACGGTATACACCTGTGATGTCGCTGCGTTAGCGGCTGAATGGGGTTTGGGTGTGGAAGAAGCCGGACGTCACGTGCGATATCAGCAATTTGAGGCGTGTGCCGATGCGCTGGATAACGGCTATATTGCTACCGCGCATACGGCGAGCGATAACGCGGAAACGGTGTTGTTGCATCTCTGCCGCGGGAGCGGGTTGCACGGGCTCAGCGGTATTCCGCCGGTGCGCGGGCGGGTCGTGCGTCCTTTGATCGATTGTACCCGCGAGGAGATCGAGGTGTACTGTAAGCAACACGGATTATCGTATGTGACCGACAGTACCAATGTGGACGTATCGTATGCACGCAATCGCATACGGCAGTTGGTGATGCCGCAACTCAAAGAAGTGAATCCGCGTGTGGAAACGGCGATCGGCCGCTTGGTGGCGCGTGCCCGTGAATGGGATCGGCACGTGGCGGCACAGGCGGAGGACGTGCTGGTTGCGGCACGCATTGATGAAAACACCTACGACCGTTCCGTATTATTGGAGTGGGATACCACGGTGCAAGGCGCAGTGTGGCGGCAATTGCTGGGCGAGCACGGCGAACAACGCGGAAGTGAGCAGCATATTAGCAAAGCGACAGCATTGCTGGAAACCGGAGGACGAATGTCGGTGCCCGGTGGTCGCGAATTGGTGGTTGCCGGCAATCGCGTGAGTATTACGACGCCGCCCGAAGTGCCGTTTGCTTTTCGATTTGAGGGAGTTGTACCTGACAGCGAGTGGTGTATCGGCCGAATAAAATGGCGCGTTTCGTGTATTTCTCGTGAAGAATATGAACAAAAACTAAATATTTCTAAAAATCTCTTTGCAAATGCGTGTGATTATGGTAAAATAAGCGGGAATTTGTGTTTGCGCGGGCGCGAAGCGGGGGATGCGTATCATCCTGCAGCGCGCGGTTGCGGTAAAACACTTAAAAAATTATTTAACGAAGCGTCGCTCACAGCGGAGCAACGTGCCGAAACGCCCATCCTTTGTGATGAGGACGGTATCGTGTTGGTGGTCGGCTTTGGGTGTGATCGGCGTGTGTGCATCACAGCGGATACCGAAAAGGTATTAATGATTACGCGGACGGAGGATGTGTAATATGGCCTCGATGTTGGATGATATTGGTGAGATCCTGCTTTCGGAAGAAGAAATTGCCGAAATTGTGCAGAATATGGGACGGCAGATCAGTGAAGATTATAAAGGGAAAAATCTGTTGTTGGTGAGCGTGCTTAAAGGTTCGCTGGTATTTATGGCGGATCTGATGCGTTCTATCACGGTTCCGTGCTCCATCGATTTTCTGTCGGTATCCAGCTACGGAAACGGCACCGTCACGTCGGGCGAAGTGCGCATTTTGAAAGATCTGGATTCTTCGCTGGAGGGGAAAGACCTGCTGATCGTGGAAGATATTTTGGATTCGGGCGTGACGTTGTCGTATTTGCTTAAAACCTTGTCGGCAAGAAACCCCGCCAGTATCCGCTTGTGTACGTTTTTGGATAAGCCGGAACGCCGCCGCGTGGATATTCATGCCGATTACATTGGCGCGTCGGTACCGGATAAGTTCATTGTCGGTTACGGTTTGGACTATGCGGAGAAATATCGCAATGTCCCGTTTGTGGGTGTGTTGAAACCTGAGATTTATACGCTCGAAAAGGAGTGAGCAACAAATGGAGTCACATAACAATGATTTAGGGAAGACTCTGCGCCGCTTAGGCGTGGTCATCGGTATTCCGCTTTTGATTGCCGTGATTTTTTGGATGTTTATGTCCGGTAACAAGGCGGCATCAAAGGATCGGATCTACTCGGATTATGTCAACTATTTCAAGCAAGAGCAAGTAGAGACCTATACGGTGCATTTGGGTGGTCGCGTTGATATCCTGCTCAAAGAGGAGTTTCGTAAGGATGAAAACGGCGACAGTAAAATTGATGAGAAGGATATCATCTACTACGCGGTACCTAATGTAGGTTTGTTTTTGGAAGATATCGACCCGTATACGGAGAATGTTCCGAATGATATGAAAAAGGCGTCGAACGTTTCTTCGTGGCTTGTGAGTATGATCCCGTCATTTTTGATCATCGGTATGTTCGTGGTGATGTGGATTATGATGCGTCGCTCGATCGGCAATTTTGAAGGCGGCGGCAAGATGATGGGCTTCGGTAAAGCACACATCAAGCAACCCAACGAAGAGGGCCGCCGTACCACATTTGAGGATGTGGCGGGCGCCGATGAGGAAAAAGAAGAGTTGCAGGAGATCGTGGAGTTTTTGCGTTCTCCGAAACGCTTTAAGGAATTGGGCGCTCGCGTGCCCAAGGGTGTTTTGCTGGTGGGCCCTCCGGGTACCGGTAAAACCTTGCTTGCGCGTGCGGTTGCCGGTGAGGCGGGCGTGCATTTCTTCTCGATTTCCGGTTCGGATTTTGTGGAAATGTACGTCGGCGTGGGTGCTTCCCGCGTGCGTGACCTGTTTGAGCAAGCGAAGAAAAACAACCCGTGCATCATTTTTATTGATGAAATTGATGCGGTGGGTCGTCAGCGCGGCGCCGGTCTCGGCGGCGGTCACGACGAACGCGAGCAAACGCTCAACCAGTTGCTGGTGGAAATGGACGGCTTCGGCGCGAACGAGGGCGTCATTATGATGGCGGCGACCAACCGCCCCGACATTTTGGATCCCGCGTTGATGCGTCCGGGTCGTTTCGATCGTCAGATCGTCGTCAATTATCCCGATGTCAAGGGCCGTGAGGCGATCTTGCGCGTGCACGCCAAGGGTAAGCCGCTGGGTCCCGATGTGGATCTGTCGGTCATCGCGAAGTCCACGGCAGGCTTCACGGGTGCGGATCTTGAAAACTTGCTGAACGAATCCGCTTTGTTGGCAGCGCGCAGAAATCTGCACGCGGTGACGATGCAGGAGATCGAAGAAGCAACGCTGAAAGTCATCGTGGGTACGGAGAAACGCAGCCATGTGATCTCAGAGAAGGATAAGCGCATTACCGCGTTCCACGAAGCGGGTCACGCCATTGTTTCGTATTTCTGCCCGACGCAGGATCCCGTGCACCAGATCTCCATTATTCCGCGCGGTATGGCGGCAGGCTTTACAATGAACCTGCCTGAAAACGATCATGCACACGTGACCAAGAATCGTATGTTGGAAGACATTGAAGTGTTGTTGGGCGGTCGCGTGGCGGAACAGATCGTGATTGGCGATGTATCGACGGGCGCTTCCAACGATTTGGAACGCTCCACCGAGACGGCGCGGCGGATGGTCACCAAATTCGGTATGAGTGATAAACTTGGACCGGTGGTGTTCGGCGCTTCGGAATCCAACGAAGTGTTCCTCGGTCGCGACTTTGGTCACACGCGCAATTATTCCGAAGAAGTGGCGGCGGTGATCGACAGTGAGATCAATGCCATTATTACGGGCGCGTATTCCCGCACGATGCAGAAGTTGCAAGAGCATCGCGACAAGTTGGAGCTGATAGCGCAATATCTGATCGACCACGAAAAGATGGACGGCGATCAATTCAAGGCGGCAATGGAAGGCGGAGAAATTCCCGCCTATTCCAACAGCGGTATGTTCCGCTCGTAAACGTATAGCCATAAGTATCCCGCGGCATCCTAATGGGTGCCGCGGGATTTTTATGTTAGTAAAAATAACAGTTTGGCTACGGCGAAACCGATCAAGCC
>JAZOBT010000116.1:0-9095 GCA_045596125.1 Acutalibacteraceae bacterium
ATCCGACTTCTTCGGAATATGAGGCGCGGCATCTCGCGGAATCGGAGGGCACATCGACAACGACGGAATTTCCGACAGTAGGCGATTCTTCTGTCCCGATGAGTGAACTGATTTTGCCGGTCGAGGAAACACCCATGCGTAAACGGCGGGGGTTGTTCTCTCATCGACGCGAGAAGAAGGAGCCGTTGCTTATAGAACGTGAGCAATCCGATGAAGAGCCGCCGATTACCGTGGTGGAGGTTCCGGACGATACGCGTGAGATCTCGTTGTCGGAGGACGGCGAGATGGAAAAAACGCAAGTGATCGAGCTCGCGGAGGACGGCGGCAGCTATATGGCGGAAGAAGAGGCGCCGCAATTGCTGCTGGAAGGGTTTGCAGATGATCAGGCTGAAGAGGTCGATACCGAGCCCGGACGGGAAGAAGCCTTGCGTCGCATTCGCCAGGAAAAAATTCAAGATTTTTCGCAACGTCGCGTACAGCTGGAACGCGAAGTTGCCGAAGCCGCCCAAGCCGAGGAAACCGAGGCGGAAGAACAACCCGAAGTTTCCGCAGACGATGCCGAAACCGAGTCGGTGCAGGAAACGCTGGAGACGTTGTCGCTTTCGGCGATTCGTCAGCAACTGCAACAGCAGGCGCACCGCTCGGGCGTGACATTGCTGGTGAGTGTGTTGGTGGAACTTATCTTGTTCTTCATCGCCGTGATTTCCAATACCTCTCCTGCCGTTGCAATGGATCCTGTTACCTATTTGGTGATCCACTTGGTTCTGTTTGGCGCGCTGATGTTTGCCAACGGCAAGGTGTTGGGTGAGGGCCTCGGTTCGCTCTTCCAAAAGCGGCGCGTTACCACCGAAGGTGTGATTGCGGTCACCTCGGTATTTACGTTGATACATACCGCGTTGTTGATGCTCAATACCACCGGCGTTGCCGAGGGTTCTGCTCCTGTACTGACGGGTGTTGCGGGATTGGGTTTGCTCATTTGCCAGATCGCGCATCGATTGGAACTTACTCGCGCAGCAGGAGACCTTGCGGTGTTTGCGTCGACCGGTGAAAAGCTGACAGCTAAGCACATCACCGACGAGGCGACGGCCGAGGAGATCGGTCGCCCCGCTGTGGCATTGGGTGTGCCGCGCGTATCCTATTTCCGCCGCACGCAAGAAACCGAAGGCTATGCGCAGACAAAGGGGTATGATCCTGCCGCCGGATTCTTGTCGTGGTACTTACCGGTAACGGTGGTGGTATCCGTTGTGGTAGCACTGGTGTATCTGTTGCTCAACGGCTTTACCTCGTGGATCTTTGCGGTGACCTTGCTTTGCGGTATGCTGGTGATCTCTTCACCGGTGCTGCTGTTGTTGTCGCTCGACGTTACCTTGTTTGGAGCAGACAAGCAGGTGCATGGGTATAAAGCCGCTGTTGCTGATTACCGTGCAGTTGAGACATATGGGAATATGCACGGTGTGGCGCTGGATGCTATGGAACTGTTCCCCGAAAACAGTGTGTTGTTGCACGGTATCAAAACGTTTTCGGGTACGCGTATTGACGAAGCGATCTTGGATGCCGCCTCCGTCTCGATTCGAGCGGGTGGCCCGTTGTCGCACGTATTTCGTCGTATGGTTCTCAACAAGGTGGATATGTTGCACGAAGTGGACACCTTAGTGTATGAGCAGGATATGGGTTTGTCGGGTTGGATCAGCGGTCGCCGCATTTTGATCGGTAATCGCAAATTGCTGGATAACCACGGTATTGATATTCCATCCAAGGATTACGAAGAACGCTATGCGAAAAACGGAAGACAGCTTGTTTACTTGTCTATCGCGGGCGAATTGTCGGCGATGTTTGTGGTCAGTTATACGGCGGATCCCACTGTGCGCCGCGTGCTGAAATCCATTACGGATCGCCGTGTTACGTTGCTGATCCGCACGTGCGATCAAAATGTTACCGAATCGTTGATCACGTCGGTGTTCGATCTGAACGGTTTTTATGTGGAATTGCTCAACGCGCCGGCGGGTCGTTCGTTTGAAACGCTGGTTGCGGGTGTGTCGCAGACCGAGCCGTCGGAAATTGTGTCGGCAGGCGGCGCACTGGGTATGCTCACGGCGTTTGCTCAATGTCGGCGGTTGCGCACCGGTGTGCGGTTGTTTGCGGTACTGCAAGCACTGCTGGGCGTTTTCGGCATTGTACTCACGGCGATTACGGCATTGGTAGGTGGCGCTCTGTTCCCGCCGTTGTATGCCATTGAGTATTTGGTGGGCAGTTCGGTCCTCCTGTTGCTTATGGCGTGGCTCTTCACTAAAAAGTAAAAATGTTTCATCCTCTCCGTAACTTGCGGAGAGGATTTTTTTGTAATTAGGTATTGAAATTCGCCGGTGTATAGGTTATAATGAACAAAGAACAATGTTGCACTTTAAAATTTCTGTGTATAATTGTCAAATTCGGTCGTTTGGTATCCACGCTTTAAAGCGATACCGGAAAGGGGAGTTCATTATGAAACAGTATAATGCCAAGCACATACGTAACGTCGCACTTGTAGGTCACGCCGGTACAGGTAAGACCTCGCTGGCGGAGGCCGTCGCTTATTTGACCGGCGTGACCGACCGTTTGGGTAAAGTTGCTGACGGGAACACCCTTTGTGATTTTGATGCGGAAGAAATCAAACGCGGTGCATCGGTTTCGTTGTCGATGCTTCCCGTGGAATGGAAAGATACAAAAATCAATCTGTTGGATGCACCCGGTGCATTCGACTTTGCGGGAGGTATGAGTGAAGCGATCCGCGCCGCGGGTAGTGCGGTTATCGTGCTGTCGGGTAAGAGCGGTGTCACGGTAGGTGCTCAAAAGGCACGTGCCGCGGCAAAAAAGAAGGGTATTGCACAACTGTTGTTTATTAACAAGTTGGATAGTGAGCACGCGGATTTCTATCACGTGTTTGAAGATTTGAAGGCCATCTTCGGTCCCGCGGTTTGCCCGTTGGTGGTCCCGTACGTGGTGGATCACAAAGTACAGTGCTATGTCAACTTGTTGGAATATAAAGCGTATAAATATGAAAACGGCAAAGCCATCGAGTGTCCCATTCCGGATATGGGTCACCGTCTGGACGGTTTGCGCACGGCTATTTGTGAAGCCGTTGCGGAAACCAGCGAAGAATTGATGGAAAAATACTTCTCCGGCGTGGATTTCACCCCCGATGAACTCATCCTTGGTCTGGCAACGGGTGTGCGTCGCGGCGAGATCTTGCCGGTATATTGCGGCGCTTCGCAGACCATGGAAGGCGTGGATCAGTTGCTCAACGGCTTGATTTGGTTGGCACCGTGGGCGGAAACCGTTGCAGGCGAAACGGGCGTCGATCCCAACGGCGAACACGTGGAACTCAAGGTCAATGAGCAGGCACAAACGGTTGCCACGGTATTTAAGACGGTGGTTGACCCGTTTGTGGGTAAGTTGGTGTATTTCAAGGTGGTCAGCGGGACGGTCACACCCGATTGTTCGCTGATGAATATGCGCACGGGCGCTACGGAAAAGCTCGGAAAATTGTTTATGGTACGCGGCAAAAAGCAAGAGGAAGTTCCTTGCGTAGTTGCGGGTGATATTGGTGCCGTGGCAAAGCTGGCGGCAACCAATACGGGTGATACGTTGTGTGCGCCCGCGCGTCCTGTGGTGTTGCCGGGTGTGGCGTACGAAGCACCCACTCATTCGATGGCGGTGTATGCTAAGAATAAGGGCGATGAAGAGAAGATCGTGTCGGGTCTCAACCGCCTGCGTGAAGAGGATCCCACCATTGCGTTGGTACATAACACCGAAACCAAAGAGCAAGTGCTATCCGGTTTGGGCGAGCAACATTTGGAAGTGGTAGTCTCCAAACTGAAGAGTAAGTTCGGTGTGGATGTGGTTCTGCAAAATCCGAAGGTACCGTATCGCGAAACCATTCGCGGCAAGGTGAAGGTGCAAGGTCGTCATAAGAAACAGTCGGGCGGTCACGGTCAGTTCGGTGACGTGTGGATCGAATTTGAACCGTGCGACAGCGAAGAACTGGTCTTTGAAGAGACGGTGTTTGGTGGTTCGGTTCCGAAGAACTATTTCCCCGCTGTGGAAAAAGGCTTGCGCGACAGCGCTCAGCGTGGCGTACTGGCGGGCTTCCCGCTGGTCGGCGTTAAGGCTACGTTGGTGGATGGCTCGTACCATCCTGTTGATTCGTCCGAAATGGCATTTAAGACCGCCGCCTCGCTCGCGTATAAGGCGGGTATTGCGCAGGCATCGCCCGTACTACTTGAGCCGTATGGCACGGTAAACGCATATGTACCGAATGACAACACCGGTGACATTATGGGCGATATTACCAAGCGCCGCGGCCGTGTGATTGGTATGGAACCCACGCCGGAAGATCACAGTATCACCTGTATTACAGCGGAAGTGCCGATGGCAGAGATGAGCGATTATTCCAGTATGCTGCGCTCTACCACGCAGGGCAGGGGTTATTTTACGATGGAGTTTGCTCGCTACGAGGAAGCACCCGCCCCTGTGGCACAAAAGGTCATTGCCGATAATAAGGTGGAAGAAGAGTAATTTAGTAAAGCAGGCGGTAAAAAATTACCGCCTGTTTTTACGATTTCTTTCATTTAGTACTTGCAAAAGGATGCAATATGCGGTAAAATATAGATAGCAAAGTATAACGGAGGATTGCAAAATGGTATCAGCAGGTGATTTCAGAAACGGCGTTACCTTTGAAATGGACGGTAACGTATACCAAATCGTAGAATTCCAGCATGTTAAGCCCGGTAAGGGCGCGGCATTCGTTCGCACCAAGATTCGTAATGTCATTGCGGGTACGGTGGTGGAGCGTACGTTCAACCCCAACGATAAGTATCCGACGGCGTTCGTCGAGAGAAAGGAAATGGAGTATTCCTACAACGATGGCGATCTGTACTACTTTATGGATCAAGAGACGTACGAGCTCATTCCCATCGGTAAGGATATTCTGTCCGACAACTTCAAGTTTGTTAAGGAAAATATGATCTGCCGCGTGTTGTCCTACAAGGGCAACGTGTTCGGTGTAGAACCGCCGAACTTCGTGGAATTGCAGGTCACCCAAACCGATCCCGGCTTCAAAGGCGACACCGCAACCAATGCGACCAAGCCCGCAACGTTGGAGACCGGCGCGGAGATTCGCGTGCCCCTGTTCATTGACGAGGGCGAAATGATTCGTGTGGATACCCGCACGGGCGAGTATATGGAGCGTGCATAACGTATTGCCGCTTCGCACAACCTAGGGTGAGCAGTTAAACTCGAACCCGCCGCAGAGCGGGATATTTCGGTGCTTTTTGCTCCGCCCGTGCTCGCAAGGCGCGAGCATTCCTTCGCCCGATCGAAACAAAAATCCCTCGAAATCTCCTCGCTTTGCGGCCGTAGATTTTGGAAAGAGCGAATTTTTGTTCAGCCGCGGCAGAAACGCAGCCAATACTGTCGTATTGGCGAGTATTTTAACAAAGGATGAGCGAAAATTCGCCTCTCCAAAACGGAGTTCGAGTTTAACGGCTCACCCTAACCTAAAAGGAGGCTATTACTATGACGATTACGGAGAAAGTAGCGTATCTCAAAGGCCTGATCGAAGGCATGGAGATTGAGGAGGCTACCAAAGAAGGTAAGATCCTGAAGGCGATTATGGATGTTCTGTCCGATGTTGCGCTCAGCGTGGAAGATCTCGAAGCCACTGTGCAAGAGATGGGCGAGCAGGTCGATACCATCGATGAGGATCTGGATGCTCTCGAGATGGATTACTACGAGGACTACGACGAGTATGACGACGATTGTGATTGCGATTGCTGCGACGAAGAGTTCTATGATGTGACTTGCCCCAACTGCAGCGTAGAGTTCGCTGTGGATGAAGACACTTTGCTGGATGGCAGTGTTGAGTGCCCCGAGTGCGGCAAATTGCTGGAGTTCGACATCGAGGAATGTGATGACGACGATTGCGATTGCTGCTGCGACGATTGCGAGAAATAATTGCAAAAGCAAAGCCCGCCGAATTGTTTCGGCGGGCTTTTTCTATGCCTTGATTATTCTGCTTTTTTGAGGCGGATGGTAGCGGCATACGCGCTGTTGCACAAGCCGAGCACCGCCGAGACGATAAAGAGCAATTCAATGCCAAGTGTTTTCCAGATCCATCCGCCGAACAACGCGATGAAAATGGTAATTAAGTGATTGATGGAAACACCTGTCGAAATGGTGGCTTTCACCTCGTCGGCGTTATCCGAAAGATCCTGCACATACAGGTTGGATGCCATCGATGCCAGCGAGATCACCGAGTCTAACACATAATTGATGCAACAAACAATGAAAGCGACATTGTTGGGGAACAGGTGATGGGCAAACCCGTAAAAGAAACATACGATAACTAGGATAAGCGTGTCAGCCACCATAACGGTTTTATAGCCCACGCGGTCGATGATGCGCCCCACAAGCGGTGCGGCAAAGAAACACGTGATAGCCGATAGTGCGAACAACAAACTGATGGTAGCGGCATTGGCACCGTAAAATAAAATGAGTACATACGGACCAAACGTGAGGAAGACCTGCTTTCTGGCGCCGTAGAACATTTCCAGCATATAATACTTGGTATATTTTTTGCGAATATAGAAGCGCCGTTTGTTGGCGTCGGTTTCGCTTTTTCCCGTCATACGGAGGGAACATACCGCGCTTATACCTGCCAGTATCGTGGCAATGAAGAAAAATAGGGTATACGGTTGCTTGGCAGTAAGTAAAGAGAACGCGAGCACGATGACCAAATATCCCGCCAGTGTGCCGATCTGATTGGTGGCATTTTGCACACCTAACGCCGCACCGCCGCGATCGGGCGCGGCGTATTTCAGCGAGAGGGTGCTTTTCATACCGAGTTGAATGTGTTCGCCAAACGAATACACGCAAATCGCTAGTGTTGCCAGCACTTTTGTGGGCGGCAACAGCGCGTGCATACCCATACCCGCCAGCATAATGATGGCGCCCGCTTTGTATAACGATTCCGCCGATAGCATATAAAATGCCGCCAGCACAAATATCAGTAATATGCCGGGCAATTCTCGAAAGAATTCCGTGACACCGCGTTCCATTTCACCGAGTCCAACCACTTCTGCCAGAAAGTTATCCAGCATACCTTTGTATAAACCGTAAGACAGACCGGTTATCAAAACCGACACCAGAAACAGCCGAAACGGTGAATGCGGTGTGAATATGGTTTTGAGTTGATCACGATACAATTGTTTCATACTATCACGACCTTACCATCACACTTTCCTCTGAAGACACACGACGCATTCAATGTGTTGCGTGTGCGGGAACATATCCACGGGTTGGATGGCGGTGACACGGTAGCCGCCCGCGGTGAGCACACGCAAATCGCGCGCTTGTGTTTCGGGGTTACACGAAATATACACCACACGGGACGGTGCCAGCGTGAGTAACGAACGCAAAAACGGCATATCACTGCCGGCACGCGGCGGATCCATCAAGACGACGTCCACGTGTTCGCCCGATTCTGCCAATTCCACCATATATTCGCCGGCATCCCCTTGCACAAAGGTGATGTTCTCCAGCTCGTTGCGGCGGGCGTTGACACGTGCATCGCGCACCGCGTCGCCGTTCAATTCCACACCCACCACGTGCTTGGCTTGCCGCGCGGTGACGATACCGATAGTTCCCACCCCGCAGTATGCATCCAACACCGTGTCCTCTTGGGTGATTTTCGCCATATCCAGTGCCGTGCGATACAATCGCTCGGTTTGGATGGGATTGATTTGATAAAAGGAGCGCGGGGAGATGCGGAAGGTGCAGTCGCACAACGTATCTTCAATGTAACCCGAACCGTACAGCACTTCCTCGCGTTCACCCAGCAGCATACTGGTGCGATGCGGGTTGATGTTAAATACCACGGTGGTGATCTCGGGATGACGGCGAATGAGTTCCGCCGTAAACTTTTTCTTGATGGGGAAGATGGGAGACGCTCCCACCAGCACTACCATAATTTGTCCGCTTTGAAATCCGCGGCGCACCAACACGTGTCGCAAAAAACCGCGGCGGCTGTCTTCGTTGTACGGGAAAATACGGAATGAGGGCAGCATTTTGCGAATGGTTACTACAATGCGGTCGGCGGCGGGGTCTTCGATCTGACAGGAGTCCACTTTCACGATGCGGTGCGAACTGGATTGATAGACGCCGGACACCACTTCACCACTCCGCGTCAAACCGAATGCCGCCTGTACTTTGTTGCGGTAATGATACGGCCGTTCCATCCCGATGATAGGGGAAACACGATGATATTTTCCGAGGAGCGATATCACCGTTTCTTGCTTATATTTGAGTTGGCGGGGATAGTCCATATTTTGCAGTTGACAACCTCCGCATTTGCGCGAAAGCGGGCAACGGGGCAACACGCGCGGTGTTTCGTTCATTATTTTCCCTCCACGTAATACGTTGCTTCCATATCGGCGACCGACAAGGCGAACGACAACGGGAACATCTCAAACGCGTTACCCACGTTGCGTGCGTCTTCCGTACCGGCAAAACCCATATGATAGCGAATGGCGAACGCCTCTTCGCGGGTCAGGCGCATATACCCCGACAGAATATACACGGATTTTTCACCGTGACCGTAGGGGAGCTTGTCGTCATATTCAAAGGTGGGAACCGACTGCCACTTGCCGTTTTCATCCTTGACGTTGCGTGTGCCGGGCTTGTAGCAGTTGATCTTGCACACATCGTGCAATAAGGATACGATGGCAATACTCTCCTCACTGTAATCCAATCCGTACACTTCTTTCACACGCGGACGGTTGAGATAGTGGCACAGGCAATCAAATACATTCAGACTGTGCTCCACCAAACCGCCTTCGTATGACCCGTGAAAACGGGTGCTGGCGGGAGCTTCAAAAAAGTCGCTGGCGTTGGATTGGAGATACTCCAAAAACTTATCTGCTCCTTCACGGTGGATATACTTGGTATACACTTCGATGAAACGTTCTTTTGCGGTCATAACCGTCACGCCCTTTTTCTTTGTAATCACATACAGTATACCGCTTTTTTGCGAGATGTGCAACAGAAAACAGCAAAATATG
>JAZOBT010000117.1:0-4504 GCA_045596125.1 Acutalibacteraceae bacterium
CGCTGGAGGATTTTAAAAAAGAAAATATCCGCACGCGGTTTATTGGTGATCGTTCGGTGCTTGCCCCCGACATTCAAACGTTGATGGCGGAGGCAGAAGAAGCTACTGCCCACAAAACGGGTATGGTGCTCAACTTGGCAATCAATTACGGCGGTCGTGCGGAACTGGTGACGGCGATGAGGCGTCTTGCCGAAGAAGCGCAGGCGGGTACGCTTTCGCCGCAGGATATTGATGAGGCGTGTGTTTCCGAACGCCTATACACGGCGGGGCAGCCCGACGTGGATATGATATTGCGTCCCAGCGGGGAATATCGGTTGTCCAATTTCTTGATCTGGCAATGCGCATATGCAGAGTATGTATTTGATGATATTCTTTGGCCGGATTTTACCACCAAGGATCTGGATCGCGCATTAGCGGCCTATGCGGGACGTCATCGCCGTTTCGGCGGTGTCTGAAAGGAAGTATTACGAAATGAAGACACGAATCATAACCGGTGCGATCAGCGGTGCGTTGTTCTTGGCGGTGCTGCTGATGCCGTGGTCGATTGTACTCACAGTAGCGACATCGCTGATTGCGGTAATAGCGGTCTATGAAATCTTTTCCGTAACAGGTATGCTGAAGCATAAAGGAACGGAAAGTATGGCGATAGTATTCGCTTTTATTGCGCCGTTCTTTACCCGTATGTCGAGTTTGGCGGTATTATTAACGTGCGTAGCGTATGTGATATTATCGGTCGTATCGGTCGCTTTATATCGCAAAGAGGTCCCAATGAAGCGTATGGGAGTAACCTACTTTTTGTCTTTGGTGGTAACGCTTTCTTTTTCGTGTATGTCCTACTTGCGCACCGTTGCCCAACGCGACAGCGATGGATTGTTCTATGTTATTTTGGCGTTAATGATGGCATGGGTCTGTGATACAGGTGCCTATTTTACAGGTACGTTTTTCGGAAAACATAAGTTGTGCCCCAAGTTGTCTCCTAAAAAGACGGTGGAAGGTCTTGTGGGCGGTATCGCTTGTTCGCTCGTGTTCAGTGTCTTGGCAGCAATATGTTATCAAAGCTGGTTTCTCAACGGTGAGGCGCAGGTATCGTATGGCGGTATCCTGTTACTGGTGTTGGTTTGTGCACCGCTTTCCGTTGTAGGCGATCTGTTTGCTTCGCTTATTAAACGTATTTGCGGTGTGAAAGATTTCGGGAAATTGTTCCCCGGCCATGGCGGTGTTATGGATCGTTTTGATAGTCTGTTATTTGTGTTTCCGGTGGTGTATTACACCGCTCAGGTATTGCCGCTGATCTTTTAAAGGAGATTGACTATGGCGAAACGTTTGGTAATTTTGGGGTCGACCGGTTCGATCGGTACACAAGCATTGGATGTAGCGCGACAGCAGGGATACACTATAACCGCGTTGGCTGCACATTCCAACGCGGTGCTTTTGGAACAGCAAATTCGTGAATTTCGACCGCGCGTTGCCGCCTTGTTCGATGTGCAAGCTGCGCGCGATCTGCGTGTGCGGGTAGGAGATCTGCCCGTACAAATTTTATCCGGTATGGACGGGCTTTGTGAACTGGCGCGGCAAGAGAATGCGGATATCGTACTGAATGCTGTGGTGGGTATGGTCGGCTTGTTGCCGACCTTATCGGCGTTAAATGCTGGTCACGATGTGGCGCTCGCTAATAAAGAAACCTTGGTGGCGGGCGGCGAACTGGTTATGCGCACTGCACGCGAACGCGGTGTGCGATTGCTGCCTGTGGACAGTGAACATTCAGCCATCTTCCAGTGCCTGCAAGCGACACGCGGCGGTGCGTGGACACCGCCTTCGCCGTCGGATGAATTGGGCATTCAGCGACTCATTTTGACTGCGTCGGGCGGTCCGTTTTTCGGTTTTACAAAAGATGATTTAAAAGCGGTGACGCTTGCGCAGGCGCTGAATCATCCGAACTGGAGTATGGGACCGAAGATCACTGTTGATTCGGCAACAATGATGAATAAAGGTTTGGAATTGATTGAGGCAAAATGGTTATTTGATCTGCCGCAGGAGAATATAGATATTGTGGTTCACCGCGAGAGTGTCATTCACTCGTTGGTGGAGTTCGCGGATAATTCGGTGTTGGCACAGTTGGGTGTGCCGGATATGCGTATCCCGATTCAATATGCATTGACTTGGCCGAACCGTGCGCCATCCTCGGTGCCGCGGTTGGATCTGGCTGAGTTTGCGAAGTTGACATTCTTTGCCCCCGATGATGAGGCATTCCCGATGGTTTCGTATTGCCGTCGTGCACTCATGTTGGGTGGCGCGTATCCTGCCGCTGTGAACGCCGCGAACGAGGCGGCAAACGCCGGTTTCCGTGAGGGTAAGATCGGTTTCTTGCAGATCGGTGATGCGGTGGAAAAGATACTCGGTGAGCAATTCTCGACGGTAAACCAAGTAGAAGACATTTTGGCAGTGGATGAATATTGCCGTCGTCGCGTACAGGAATGGATGGAGTGATTGGATTTTGACGGCTTTGGTACAAGGGGGACGATTGTTGGCGGCTTTGTTGGTGTTTGGTATCATCGTCTTAGTACATGAATTAGGGCACTTTTTAGCAGCCAAAGCGACGGGTGTACAAGTCAACGAATTCGCCATTGGATTCGGTCCTACGTTGTTTCGATTCGGCAAAGGGGAAACGAAATATTCCGTGCGTCTTATCCCGCTGGGTGGTTTTTGTGCAATGGAAGGGGAAGATGCTGCGGGCGGCGGTGAGGTCAGTGCCAAGCGTTCAGAGGAGGCTGTAAATAATCCGCGCTCCTTTTTGCGAAAGCCCGTGTGGCAGCGTGTCGTCATTACCGTTGCGGGGGTGGTGATGAACCTTTTGCTGGGATTTGCGGTACTGCTTGTGCAAAACGGTGTGTGCACGTTGCCGTCGCCGGACGGAAACGTTTACTACGCGGGTACGCAGATCTCGGAATTGAAAGAGGACACTCCCAGTTATCAAAGCGGTCTACGGCCGGGGGACACCTTGCTTAAGATCGACGGGCAACGGGTGTTTTCCTCGTTCGATATTCAGTTCTTATTGCAAAACAGCGATGATGGCGTGTTTGAAATGCAAGTGCGCCGTACGGTGGACGGTAAAAAGCAAACGGTAATATTGCCGGAAGTGACCTTCCGTCGCGAATATTCGGAACAAACGGGACGGTACACACTGCGGTACGATTTTTATGTAAACGCTGTTCCGCAAACGATCGGTTCTACCATTGAGCAAGCCGCGCGTACCGAGTGCAGTGTGGCGGTAACGGTGTGGCGTACACTGCGGGGGATGTTTACCGGTCAGTACGGATTGAACGATCTGTCGGGTCCCGTGGGAACGGTGGATGCCATTGGTGATGTGGTGCAAGATGCCGTACAGCAAGAACATTGGCAAGATGGACTCGGCAATGTACTGATGCTTGTGGCGATGCTGACGGTGAATGTCGGTATTTTCAATTTGTTGCCGTTGCCCGCGTTGGATGGCGGTCGTCTGTTGTTTCTTATCTGGGAAGGCATAACACGTCGTCCTGTGCCGCCCAAATACGAGGGAATGGTGCATGCGATCGGATTTGCCTTGCTACTATTGTTGATTATTATTGTGACGTTTAATGATATTTTGAAGATATTTGCCTAAGGAGTGAACTCGGTATGCAACGTCGGGTTTGTAAAACGGTAACGGTGGGCGGTGTGCCGATTGGCGGCACAGCGCCCATTGCGGTACAATCAATGGGAAATGTTCCTGCGCACGACGTGGAAGGAACGGTGCGTCAGGCGCGCCGTTTGCGTGAGGCGGGGTGTGATATTCTGCGTATTGCGATTCCTGATGCGGGGGCGGTGCGATTGATCGATGCCGTGAAATCGGCGGTGGATATGCCGTTGGTAGCGGATATTCATTTCGATTATCGTCTGGCACTCGAAAGTGTAGCGGCAGGTGTGGATAAGATTCGTATCAATCCCGGGAATATTGGTGACGAGTCGCGTGTGAAGGAAGTAGCACAAGCCTGTCATGAAAAAGGAATTCCGATCCGTATCGGTGTCAATTCCGGTTCGCTGGAAAAAGAGATACTGGCACGGTATGGACATCCGTGTGCCGAAGCGATGCGTGACAGCGCCCTGTATCACGCGGGATTGCTTGAAAGATTTGATTTTGATGATATTGTGATCTCCATTAAATCCTCCCGCGTGGAGACGATGGTGGAGGCGTATAAACTCACGGCTGCGGCGTGTAATTATCCGTTGCATCTCGGCGTTACCGAAGCGGGGACTGAGCAGATGGGCGTTATGAAATCGGCAATCGGTATCGGTTCGTTGTTGCTGGATGGTATCGGCGATACTATTCGTGTATCGCTGACGGCGGATCCTGTAAAAGAAGTGGAAGCGGGACGGCGTATTCTGTCGGCTTTAGATCTGCTGGAGGGTGAACCTACTTTGGTCTCCTGCCCGACTTGCGGGCGTACCCGCATTGATCTGATCGGTATTGCGGCGCAGGTGGAAGAAC
>JAZOBT010000118.1:0-4186 GCA_045596125.1 Acutalibacteraceae bacterium
TCACCACCATCGGCGGTATTTGCGGTCGCGTTATCAACATCAAAGAGGACACGTTGGTTATCGAAACCGGTGCCGATCGCAACAAGATGACCATTAAAAAATGGGCGATGCAGAGTTGTGATACCGTGCACGACGGCCCCGCAGACGATGACGACGATGACGATGATATCGACTAATCGTCGCGTTTGGTACTATTTCACGGAACCTCGGCATACGCTGATGATGTGATCTGAAGTGAATGCGGAGGGGAAAACAATGAACAGAAACAGAGAACAAGCGTCGGTCGTATCGCGCCTTGTGCGAGCGGTATTGATCGGTGCCGTTGCGGGTGTCGTCGCGGGTGTGTTGTTTTTGCTGGCGGCAGCCGCGGTAATGGCATCGGTCGATATTCCTGCCCGAGCGGTTACACCGATCGCGATGGTGGGCGTTGCGCTGGCGGCGTTGGTCGGCGGTTTTATTGCCGCACGCATGTTACGTGAGCGGGGGCTGCTCATCGGTGCCGGTTGCGGATTGCTCATTTTCTTCATCGTGGCATTGGCGGGCTTTACCGTGGAGTCGGCGGTTGCCGGAACACTCTTGTTTCTCAAGCTGGCGCTCACGGTCGGTTTCGGTGCGCTCGGTGGCGTTTTCGGTGTCAATATGAAACGTCGATAACTGCACGATTGGAGCGGAGCGATCCGCTCTGATTTTGTTTTTTGGTAACATATTCCTACGATGCTCGGCATACAATGCAGTGTGCGAAACGGAGGAATGTGTATGAAACGGACCGGGACAACCCGTATGGTGCGGTTTGTGAAAGAGAATCGGCGCTTGTTATTGTTTTTGCTGTTGCCTATCGGCGGGTGCTTGTGCGGCCTTTTGCTGTATGGTGCAGTATCGGCCGCCGAATGGATAACCTTGGTGGAGATCTGCCCCGTTCCCGTCGGGATCGGGCAGGTGTTTTCTCAGTTGTTTGAATCTTGTTTTCAACCGATCTTACTGCTGGCGATCTTATTTGTGTCGGGGCTTTCGGCTTGCGGGATCCCCGCGGCACTTGCCGTTCCCGTGTTTTGGGGGATGGGCGTCGGCTTGACACAGGCGTGCTATTATGCGGAAGGTTGGGGCGGTGTGGCGGTGGTTGCCGCTGTGTTGTTGCCCCATTCCGTGATGGAAGCCGTGGTGCTTTTGATGGCGGCATCCGAATGTTTTCGTATGTCGGTGCGGTTTGCGGTGCAATTATTGCCGCGCTCGGCACACTGCGGCGGGTTGTGGCAGGATTTTCGGCTGTATGCCGTGCGCTTTTTACTGTTGTTACTGTTGCTGTTTGTCGCGGGTGCGTTGGACGTGGGTATGCGTCTGCTGTGCGTGGGATGGCTGAAATAACGGAAGTTATGAAAAGGAGTGTCAATATGGCAGGATTTTTTGGCGGACAGAACGCGCCCGGTCCGGGCGTGTCCAAAAATGAACCTCAAAAAACAGAGTTTTTCAAATTCTTTGAGTTGTATTTTCGCAAGTTTTGGAAACTGATGGTTGCCAACGTGCTGTATGTGTTGGTGTCGTTGCCGATCGTTACGCGCGGCTTGGCGGAAGCGGGTATGGCGTATGTTACCCGTAACTATTCGCGCGAGAAGCATGTGTTTTTGCCGTCGGATTTCTTTGATACCATCAAAAAGAACTGGAAGCAGTCGTTGTTGTTTGGTATTCTGGAACTCGTTGTGGGCGCTGTGATGGGATTTAGTTTGTATTACTACTATCTGTTCTCGATGCTGTCCACCGAGAATTTCTCGATTATGGCGGTTCTGCCGTTGGCGATCGCGTTATTCATCGTAATGATGTACGTGTTTATGCGCTACTACATCTACATACAGATCGTTACGTTTAAAATGTCGTTCAAGCAGATCGTTAAGAACTGTGCACTGTTTGCGGCGGGCGGCATTAAGCGAAACTTTTTGATCACTGTCATTTTGCTGGCACTGTATGCCATCACCTTTGTGATGCTGTGGTTCTTCCACTGGTTTGCACTGGGTATTATCATTCCGTTGTATGTGTTTGTGTTTCCGGCGTTCCGTTCGTTCCTCATTCACTATACGGTGTTCCCGTTGGTGAAGAAGTCGATTATCGACCCGTATTATCGTGAGCATCCCAATGAGGATATTGAGAAGCGTCGCGATCTCAATTTGGAGACCGATAACGTGACTGAACCGCAGGAACAGGAAGAGGAACCCATTTTTACCGATGTAACCGCTCCGCCGGCACCGAAAGAGCCGTTGGTGGCACCAAAACAGTATGGCGCAGACGAATTGCATCGCGGCAAACGCTTGGTGCGTCGTGATACCAACGATGCCGATGACGACGGCACGATCTAAAACAGCATAAAAAGCAGGTCTCTGCACACTGTGCAGAGATCCCCTTTCTTGTTGTGCTTATTTTTTCTTGAAACTATCTTTGAGAGACACGGCGCGGTTGAACACCGGATGCTCTGCCGTGCTGTCCACATTGTCGATACAGAAGTAACCCAAACGCAGGAACTGGAAGGACGTCGGTGCTTCAGCGGGAAGGATGGATGCTTCCACTTTGCTGCTGGTCAGCGTTTCGAGTGATGCTTCGTTCAAGCAATCGAGGAAGCTCTTATCGCCGCCTTCGGGCTCGGCATCGCTGAACAGCGAGCTGTATAACCGCACTTCGGCATCTTTGGCGGTGGCGGCATCGACCCAGTGGATAGTACCGCGCACTTTTCTGCCGTCGGGTGTGTTGCCGCCGCGCGTCTCGGGATCGTAGGTGGCCAAGATCTCGATAACGTTGCCTTGTTCGTCTTTGACACAGCCCGTGCAACGCACGACATAGGCAGACTTGAGACGCACCTCGTTGCCGGGGAACAGACGGAAGTAGCCTTTGACGGGTTCTTCCATAAAGTCCTCTTGCTCCACCCACAGCGAACGCGAGAACGATACGGGATGGGTGCCGCGCTCGGGGTAGGAGGGGTGATTTTCCATGGCGAAGGTCTCGCTTTGGTCCTCGGGGTAGTTGGTAATGGTGAGCTTCACAGGGCGTAATACCGCCATCGCACGGGTGGCGTTCTCGTTGAGATCCTCGCGCAAGCAGTGCTCGAGCAGGGCGACTTCCACCGTGCTGGGCACTTTGGCGACACCGACGCGGTCAATGAAATTGCGCACCGAGGCGGGCGTGTAGCCGCGACGGCGCAGGCCGCGCAGGGTGGGCATACGCGGATCGTCCCAACCCGATACGAAGCCTTCTTCGACCAACTGGCGCAATTTGCGCTTGGACATAACCGTGTAGTTGATATTGAGGCGCGCAAACTCGATCTGACGCGGTTTGCCCTCCAAGCCGGCATTCTCAACCACCCAGTTGTACAACGGGCGATGATCTTCAAATTCCAGAGAGCATAAGGAATGGGTGATCCCCTCAATCGCATCCTCCAGCGGATGGGCGAAGTCGTACATCGGATAGATGCACCAACGGTCGCCTTGACGGTGATGAGGTGCGTGGTTGATACGGTAGATGACGGGGTCGCGCATATTGAAGTTGCCGCTGGCGAGATCGATCTTAGCGCGCAACGTCATCGCGCCGTCAGCAAATTCACCCGCGCGCATCCGTGCAAACAGATCCAAGCTTTCTTCCACGGGACGATCGCGATACGGGCTGACGGCGGGATGCGTCAAATCGCCGCGGTTGGCGCGCATTTCATCGGGGGACAGTTCGCACACATAGGCGAGACCGCGACGAATGAGCGATACCGCAATATCGTACATCGTCTCAAAGTAATCCGAGGCGAAATAAAAACGGTCTTCCCAGTCGTAGCCGAGCCAGTGGATATCTTCTTGAATGGCATCCACATACTCCTCGTCTTCTTTGGTGGGATTGGTATCGTCCATACGCAGGTTGCAAATGCCGCCGTATTTCAGCGCGGTGCCGAAATCGATGCAGATAGCTTTGGCATGGCCAATGTGCAGATAGCCGTTGGGTTCCGGCGGGAAACGGGTGTGCACTTGCAGACCGCCGCAACGGCCGCCGGGCTTGATCTCCTCGTCAATGATATCGTGAATAAAGTTGCCCGCCATTTCGGGGACGTTCTTGATCTCTGCCATATCAGTTCCTCCACTCTTTTTCCGCACGGGACAAACGCTCCAGTACCCGCTCCTTGCCCAAAAGCTGCATAATGCGGCACAGGTCGGGGGTGTTCTGCCGC
>JAZOBT010000119.1:0-2032 GCA_045596125.1 Acutalibacteraceae bacterium
CGAGTTCTGGAACAATGTGTTCACGCAGTTTGAGAACGACGGCAACGGCAATTATACACCGCTCGAGCATCCCAACATCGACACGGGTATGGGACTGGAGCGCTTAGCGTGCATTATGCAAGGCGTTGCCAATCTGTTCGAGGTGGATACCGTTCAAAACATTATGAAGCATATCAGCGAGATCGCGGGTGTTAAGTACGGCGCGGGTGAGTCCACCGACGTGTCGTTGCGCGTCATCACCGACCACATCCGTTCCACCACGTTTATGATCGGTGACAGCGTGATGCCGTCCAACGAGGGTCGCGGCTACGTGTTACGGCGGTTACTGCGCCGCGCGGCGCGTCACGGTCGTTTGCTGGGTCTGCGTCGTCCGTTCTTGTATGAGGTGTGCGATACCGTGATCGCAGAAAATCGCAGTGCTTACCCCGAACTGGAAGAAAAGCGCGATTTCATCGTGCGCGTCATCCGCAACGAGGAAGAAGCGTTTGAAAAGACCATCGACAGCGGTTTGTCGCTGCTCGAAACAATGCTCGAGTCCGTAAAGGATAATACCTTGTCGGGCGAAGATGCGTTTAAGTTGTATGATACGTACGGTTTCCCTGTGGATCTCACCAAGGATATTTTGGAGGAGAAAGGTATCGCGGTGGACGAAGCGCACTTTAACGAATTGATGGCAGAGCAACGTGCCCGTGCGCGTGCGGCGCGCAAAGACGCGGGCGCGGATGCGTGGAAAGCGAACCCCAACATTGCCGAGCAATTGACCGCGAGTGCGTTTGTGGGGTACGATACGCTCACGACCGCCGCGACGATCACCGCCGTTGTGCGCGGTAACGAGTTGGCGGAATCGGTTACGGCGGGTGAAAATGCCACGCTGATATTGGATACTACTCCGTTTTACGGGGAGAGCGGCGGTCAGGTGGGTGACACCGGCGTCATTGCGGCAGATGGTGCTACCTTCCGCGTGACGGATACGCAAAAGACCGCGGGCGGCGTGGTGTTGCACACGGGCGTGCTGGAAGACGGCGCGCTGAATGTGGGTAACACGGTAACGGCGCAGGTGGATGTTGCAAAACGCGCGGCGATCATGCGCAACCATTCGGCGGCGCACTTGTTGCAAGCGGCGTTGCGCGAGGTGTTGGGAACGCACGTAGAGCAGGCGGGTCAGCTTGTCAGCGCCGACCGTATGCGTTTTGACTTTACGCATTTTTCCGCGCTGACGGCGGAGGAATTGGCACACGTTGAGGCGCGGGTCAATGAATGGATCTTGTCGGGTGCCGCGGTGGATGTGCGCGAAATGCCGCTGGACGAGGCGCGCAAACTCGGTGCGATGGCGTTGTTTGGTGAAAAATACGGTGACGTGGTGCGCGTGGTCAAGATGGGGGATATTTCCGTTGAATTGTGCGGCGGTACGCATACGGCGGCAACGTCTCAGCTTGGTTTGTTCCGCATTTTGGCGGAAACCTCGGTGGCGGCGGGTGTGCGCCGCATTGAAGCTGTCACGGGCGACGGCGTGCTCGCATTGCTGAACGGTTATCACGCCGAATTGGTGCGTGCCGCTGAAGCAATGAAAGCCAACGGCGTGGATGATGTCGCGCGCCGTGCCACGCAGTTGGTGGCGGAGTGGAAAGACGTTCAGCGCGAACTGCAGACGATGCGCAGTCAGCAGGCGGCACAAAAGGCGGGCGACCTGTTTGCCGATGCCGTGGATTGCGGTTCTGTCAAATTGGTGACGGCGGTATTGCCCGAGATGGACGGCGGCGAACTGCGCGAGTTGTGCGACCGTTGTAAAGACCGCGCCCCTGAAAAGGCGGTTGTGGTGCTCGCGGGTACCTCGGAAGAGAAACAGTCGGTCACCTTTGTTTGCTGGTGCACCAAAGAAGCCGTTGCTGCGGGCGCTAACGCGGGTGCGATCGTGCGTGAAGTCGCGTCGCTTTGCGGCGGTAAAGGTGGCGGCAAACCCGATATGGCGATGGCGGGCGGTAAAGATCTGTCGGCCGTGCCTGCCGCAATGGAACAGGTTGCCGCTATCGTG
>JAZOBT010000120.1:0-5439 GCA_045596125.1 Acutalibacteraceae bacterium
GTTCTTCATTTGTGACGAAAAGAAAAACGACACCGAAAAGAAAGCGGGTCACATTCGCACGTGGCTTGCTCGTCCCGAACAACTCGACCTCATCCGCAATGACGCTTTTGAATTCTGCTTTGTTGTGGATTTCCCGATGTACGAGAACGATGAGGAAACGGGCGATGTGATCTTTACGCACAACCCGTTCTCGATGCCACAGGGCGGTATGGATGCCCTTTTGAGCAAAGATCCCACCCAGGTTCTTGCCTACCAATATGACCTTGTTTGTAACGGCATTGAGTTAGCGTCGGGCGCTGTTCGTAACCACGATGTAGATATTATGAAAAAGGCGTTTGAGATCGCGGGGTATTCGGAGGAAGAACTCAAATCGCGTTTCAATGCGTTGTACACGGCATTCCAGTACGGTGCTCCTCCCCACGCGGGTATGGCGCCCGGCATTGACCGTATGGTGATGCTGCTTACCGATGAAGAAAAGATTTTGGAAGTCATCGCCTTCCCGCTCAACGGTAACGCACAGGATCTCCTGCTCGGCGCACCCAGCGAAGTTACCAATCAACAATTGGAAGATGTGCATCTGCTGGGCAACAGCAATGCACTGGCGGCACGTGCCGTAGCGACAGGCGGTGCCAAAAAGCGCAGTGATAAGCGTGTGACATTCTCTAACACGCAACAACTCAATCAATTGTCTCTCACCGAAAACGAAGAAGTCGTTATGCAAGACATCTTCAAGACAATGGCGAAAAGCGAAGAGTTGCTGAAAACCGTTGACACGGAAAACGTGGAAGAAATGGTATACGTGATGCCGATGACCAACGTGCTGCGTGAAGATGTGCGCAAGCAACCGTTCTCGAGAGAAAGCCTGCTCGAAGGTGCTCCCGAGCGCAACGATAACAGTTGGCAAGTGCCGCGACTTGTGAAGTGAGGTGCGTTATGATGAAATACTATGCAACACAGTTATCCGATAAAGGAATCGTGGCGGTGGATGACACCATCCTGGTAAAAGGCGCACCCACCACGGCAGGTTCCCGTATTTTAGAGGGTTTCAAACCCTTATTCAGCGCCGAAGCAGTTACCCGTCTTGAAGATAAAGGATACACGGTTTCCGGCAAAACTCACGTTGGCGAATTTGGTCTTGATCTCGTCGGTGAATTTTCTTACTATGCAGAGCCATCCGACACGTTGAAAGGCGCGGCGGCAGAACTGGTTTCGCAAGGGGCTGTGAAGGCGGCTCTCGGTGTGGATATGAACGGTTCCCCCCGTCGTGCGGCGGCATTGTCCGGTGTGGACTTCTTGAAACCGACGTACGGCACCGTTTCCCGCTACGGCGTTGTTTCCTGCGCCGCTTCGGGTGAACAGCTCGGTGTTTATGCCGCTAACGTAGAGGGCATTAAAGAAGTGATGGATGTCATCGCCGGTCACGACGAAAAGGATGGCACCAGTCTCCGCGATAAATCGTATGAATACACCACCGATACCGCTGTTGCAGGCAAACGCGTTTGTGTTGTAAAAGAATTGCTTGAAAAAGCGGACGAAGAAACCCGTGCGCGCGTAAATGCTTATGCTGATAAACTGCGCAAGTGTGGTGCGGTGGTCGAGGAGATCTCCCTCCCCATTTTCGATGTGGCGAACACGGCATGGCAGATTCTGATGACCGCTGAAACTTGCAACAATGTTTCGCGGTATGATGGCGTGAAATACGGTTTCCGCGCCGCCGAGTATAAGAATATTGATGAGTTGTACGTGAACACCCGTACCGAGGGCTTCAACTTCCTCACAAAGGCGGTTATTCTGTACGGTTCGGATGCGTTGTCCAAGAACCGTTATGCCGATTGCTACGGCAAATCGCTGAAAGTACGTCGCGTAGTGGCGAATACGCTTGCTGAACTCTTTGTGCAATACGATGCGATACTGACCCCCGTTTGCAGTGCAACCGCCTACGCCCCTTACGATATTCACGAAGCGTTCGGCAAAGTGTTTGGGGAAAGCGTGTTCACGGCGGTAGCAAACTTGATCGGTACGCCCGCCTTAGTAAGCGGCGGTGTGCAATTGATGGGTAAGCAGTTCGGTGAAAGCGTTCTTTTAAGCCTTGCGGGCTGTGTGGAAAGGATGGGTGAATAATTATGAATTACGAAATCATCATCGGACTGGAAACACACGTGGAACTAGGCACCGAATCCAAGATCTTCTGCTCGTGCGGCGGTCATTCGTCGCCGAAAGAGCCGAACGATTGCGTTTGTCCCGCTTGCAGCGGTATGCCCGGCATGCTCCCCGTTATGAATAAGCGCGTTATCGAATTGGCGGTCACGGCAGGTCTTATGCTCAACTGCGAGATCAGCCGCTACACGACGTTTGATAAGAAAAACTATTACTATCCCGACCTGCCCTGTGCCTATCAGATCACACAGCTTAACCATCCCATTTGCACCAACGGTTGTGTTACTTTGAAAACGTCGGCGGGGAACCGTGATATCCGTATTAAGCAGATCCACATGGAAGAAGATGCGGGTAAACTTGTGCACGACGGTAAATTCTCGTTTGTGGATTTCAACCGTACCAGCGTGCCGCTGATCGAAATCGTTACGCAACCCGATTTTCGCAGCGCCGAAGAAGTGCTCGCTTACTTGAACAAGCTTAAGTCGATGTTCCGCTCGGGTGGTATCTCTGAATGTGAAGAGGGCGCTATGCGTTGCGACGTGAACATCTCGGTTCGTCCAGAGGGCAGCACGGAATTCGGTGTGCGCACCGAGATCAAAAATATGAGTTCGTTTGAAGCCATCGACCGTGCCATTCGTTATGAGGCGCAACGCCATATTGACGCGTTGGAATTTGAGACCGAGGAACTGGTTCAAGAGACTCGCCGTTTCG
Source organism: Acutalibacteraceae bacterium (assembly GCA_045596125.1). GTDB lineage: Bacteria > Bacillota > Clostridia > Oscillospirales > Acutalibacteraceae > RGIG3009. Next base: position 2,869 of record JAZOBT010000120.1, read on the forward strand.
ACGATGTGAGCGGGAAGACCTTTGCGATGCGCAATAAGGAAACCGAGGCCGACTATCGCTATTTCCCCGATGCGAACTTGATGCCGATCATCATCGATGATGAGTGGTTGGAGCAGATCAAAGCAAACAAACCGGTTGCCGTGGATGAAAAAGCGGATGACTATCGCAGTGCAGGCATTTCAGAAAAAGAAATCGAGATGCTCATTCACAACCACAAGATTAGCCAACTGCTGGACGATGTGGTTGCACTGGGTTGCAACGCGAAAGACACCGCTTCGTGGATCCTTACGGACTGCGCGGGTATCCTCCGCAAAGACGGCAAAACGCTTGCCGATCTGGCTGTGACCGCTGAAAAATTGGCGACCATCATCAAGATGGTGGATAGCGGCACTATCAACCGCAACGCGGGTAAGAAAGTGCTTATTGCGGTGGTGGAAAAGGATGTAGATCCCGAAACCTACTGCAAAGAAAACGCGCTGGATCGCAAGGTCGACGCCTCTATGCTGGAAGGCATTGTGGACGCCGTATTGCGCGATAACCCCCATGCCGTGGAGGATTATAAGAGCGGTAAGGTGAAAGCAAAGCAGGCTTTGTTCGGTATGTGTATGAAAGAGTTGAAAGGTGCAGGCGATCCCGGTGTTATCAACCAACTGTTAGATGCAAAATTAAACAATTGTTAAACGATCACAGCGGGAGTAAATAACACTTACTCCCGCTGTGCCATAGGTGTATATATGAAAAACATTTTGTTGATTTTGGTGGGCGGTACCATTTGCACCGCTTTGAACGAGCAGGGTGATCTGTCGGTCAACAAAGCGATGGGTTCGCTTTTAAAGTCAAATTTTGAGACGTCCGACTCGCCCTATGCTCGTAATGTTCACATTGAGTTGAGCGAAAATTTGTATATTCTGAGCGAGAATATGACGGTGGACAAATGGAATTTGATTTTGGACACCTACCGCCGGCACACGAAAGAGAGGCAATATGACGGTGTTATCTTTGCACACGGCACCGATACGCTCGCGTATTCTGCGGCACTGTTTTCACAATTATTCAGCGGTGTTGACACACCGATATTCTTTGTGTCTGCCCACGAACGGTTGACCTCCCCCACCACCAACGGCAACGCCAATTTCCGCTGTGCTGTGGAATGTATCTGTCGCGGTATCACACCGAATGTGTATGTGCCGTATCAAAACCCGTCGGACGGCCAATTGTATTTCCACTTGGCATCTCACCTTCGGCAATGTGAGAATTATTCCGATGATTTTCACAGCGTGGATGCGCTGAATATTACATTGATGACAGAAGATAACTACACCGATTTCTTCAAAGAAATTGAAGCGCGCTATCCGAAAGAGAAACGTAGTTCCGCTATCGATTTGTACGGCGATTGGAAACTCAAATCGTGCGTTTTGATGATAGAACCGTATGTCGGTCTCAATTACGCCGCCTTTGACTATTCTAAGTTTTCCGCCGTTTTGCACGGTGCGTTTCACTCGGGAACGGCTTGTGTAGAGAACGGCGAAAACTCCATTCTTTCTCTGCTTGATCGGTGCACCGAAACAGCAAACGGTGCGGATGTGTATTTTTCGCCTTCCATTCTTCGGAAAGGCACGTATGAAACGGTTTCGGTTATCGGTATGCACACGGCTAATAAAAAGCGCATCCGTTTTTTATACGGTTTCACCAAGGAAGTTGCCTATGCAAAAATACTCATTGCCTATTCCCTATTCGATAACGATACCGAGAGACGGAATTTCATCGAAGCCGAACGCAATTTTGAAAGAATCGACTCGTATTTTGTAACAGAGGATGAGTAAAATGACGATTAAATTGTATGAGCAAAATGCTTACTGTCGACAATTCACCGCCACAGTGGAATCTTGCGAGAATGAAAACGGCGTTTATCGCGTGGTATTGGATCGTACTGCTTTCTTCCCCGAAGGCGGCGGCCAAGCAGCCGATGCCGGAACGATAAACGGGATCCAAGTGCTCGATGTTCAGTGCGAGGGTGATACCATTGTTCACACAACGGAAGAGGCCTTACCTGTCGGTACACAAGTTACCGGTGAACTCGACTGGAAACTGCGGTACAGCCGTATGCAAAGCCATACGGGTGAGCATATTTTGTCGGGTGTGGTTCATTCGCTGTACGGGTATTCCAACGTGGGATTCCATATGAGTGAGATCGTTATGACGGTGGATTTCAGCGGTCCGCTGACCGCGGCAGATATCGAAAAGATTGAACAGGAATCCAACCGTGCGGTTTATACCAATGCGGCTATTACGATCTCCTACCCCACAAAAGAAGAGTTGGAGCAACTTCGGTACCGCAGTAAGCTCGATTCGATTGAAAATCCGCGCTTGGTTACGATCGGCGATATTGATTGCTGTGCGTGTTGTGCGCCTCATTTGGCTCACACGGGTGAGGTTGGTTTGATCAAAGTACTTGACTTTTACCCCAACAAGCAAGGTACGCGCCTTGAAATGGTAGCGGGCATCCACGCGCTGAACGATTACATTCGTTTAAATGCTACCAACAAGCGGTTGATGGGTGTGTTATCTGCC
>JAZOBT010000121.1:0-5429 GCA_045596125.1 Acutalibacteraceae bacterium
CCTCTCGCCCCTCTCCCTGCAATAAATAATAAAGGAGTACCGAAAATGAGCGTACACGAAATTGAAATGAAAATCCGAGAACTGAGAGAGCTTCAGGCATTGATTGATGAAGCCGAACAGGAAGCAGAGGCAATCAGGGACACAATAAAGGCTCAAATGGGCGATGCAGAAGAGCTCCGAGCGGGCGAATACAAAGTAACGTGGAAAGTCGTTACATCATCAAGACTTGACACAGCAGCACTTAAAAAGGCCCTTCCTGATGTCGCAGAGCGTTTCACCAAGCAGACATCAAGCCGCCGCTTTTGCGTGGCATAAAGAAAACCCGCTAAACCAAAAGCATAAAAGGTTTAGCGGGCTCCCACTCCCTCTTGATGAGGTCGTGACTCTACAAAAATATTATACCATAAATGAAAGGAAAACACAATGAAAAATTTAGATAATGTTTGCATCAAATTCAATCAGGTGAACGAAAGCCTGATGTATGCCCTTGAAACCGCCCTTGTCGATGAATGGGAAACAGAGGAAGCGGCAGAACGGTCCATAAAAAGAGCAAGGGATTTGTTCTATATCGTTTGGGACAACCTGAACCAAATCGAAAAGGACCTTGACGAACTGAACGGACATATTAAAGTGTGTAATGCCGTCTATGCTGTAAACCGTGTAAACGAACTGAAGGAAGAGCTTGAAACCCTGAAGAGCGGAGAGGGGCAGAGCGAATAATACATATCAAAAACAACGAAAAAAGCGGCTCACCGTCATAGGCAAGTCGCTTTTTCTATGCTGAGTATTTAGAACCAAATCGTAACGGCAAAGCCGCCTTTGAAGTAAAAAGGTTCGTTTAATACTCCTTTGGTGGAGACGAGGGGAATCGAACCCCTGTCCGAAAACCACTTACCGAGGCTTTCTCCGAGTGCAGCCCGTCTTTTGGGATTCCCCTCACACAACGCCGAAGGGCAGGCTTTGTGTTACGGTAGTCGCTGCGTCATGACGGGCGAAGCGACATTCGCCCGTTCACGTTCACCGCTGCATGACGCCTCTATCCCGACCGCGGTACTTCGGGTAGAGACGGCAGCCTAATTAGGCCGCGAGAGCAACTTTATTGTTGTCGTTTGTTTTAAAAAGTGCAGGTTTTATAGCGGTCCCGCACCGCTACTCGCTTACCAAGGCTCACGATCCCCGTCGAAACCTTTGCGCCCCCATAGGGTATTGCTCTCTATCTATTAGTATAGCCTAAAACGCATCGGATTGTCAACCCAATGCGTCTGCTTTTTTCTGCCATTCGTTTTCGTCGTACACCGTGATACCGTGCGCGCTCAGCAACGCGGCGGTGACACCTTTGCCCGCCACCAACCGCCGCGAAAATGACCCGTCATACACAAAGTGACACCCACACGACGGGCTGTTCTGCTTGAGGATGGCACACGTGATGCCGTGCTCGCGACACAGCGCCAGCACTTGTGCGGCGCCGCTTTGGTACGCCGCCGTCACATCCACGCCCTGCGTGTTGATCACGCGCTCACCGCAGATCTCGGCAGGCGGCCGCGGTGTGGGCAACCCGCCCATACATTCGGGGCAGACGGGGAGCGCCACTCCCGCGTCCAAAAGCGCCTGCACCGCCTGTGGCACCGGCTTTGCTTGCCCGTCATACCGTGTGGGTAACCCGCACAAACACGCGCTGACGACGTACTGCGGCCGACTCATCCGAAATTCCGCACCAGCGAAATGACCTTACCGAGCACCACCGCTTCTTGCACGATGATGGGCTCAAACGCGTCATTCTCCGGCTGCAGACGAATGTGATCCTCTTCAAAATAAATGCGCTTGACGGTGGCTTCGTCCCCGATCAGTGCCACCACAATATCGCCGTTTTCGGCGGCAGGGGTCTTGCGCACGATGACGATATCGCGATCGAGGATCCCCGCCCCCAGCATACTCGTGCCGGACACGCGCAGAGCGAACAACTCGCCCGGTGCGTACCCGCCGCCCGAGTAGGGGACATAATCCTCCACCTCTTCCACGGCGGTGATGGGCACACCCGCCGTCACTTTCCCGAGCAACGGCACACGCGCCACCGTTTCACCCGGCATACGGATACTGCGATTGAGCCGCCCGTTGCGCTCAATGTACCCGCCTTCCTCCAATACCTTTAAATACGTATGCACCGTGGACGTGGATTTGATGCCCGCGGCGGCGCAAATTTCCCGCACCGTGGGCGGCACACCTGTCTGTGCACACTCCTGCAGGAACGATAATACCTTTTGCTGTTTGGCAGTTAAAGGCTTCATAGTATCACCTCACACGCTTATCATAACACATCTTTTTGAAAAAAGCAAACATTTGTTTGGTGTTTTTTATAAAAAATATATCACAAATTATTAACAATTCATTCACAAATTCAGTCAAATTGTCTGTTATACTGTAACTGTACTCAGGAGGCGGCTCGGAACCGCACCGAACAAGCCTCCGTTTGTGAGTATGATACCCCTCCTCAAAACACCCCTCTAACTAACAAAAAAGCGACTCTTCGGAGTCGCGTTTTTGTTTTTTTATGGCATAAACGTGCCTGCTCCCGCATAGGAATGGACAAGACAGGGGGACAGGCCGATGACAGACGGACTTATAAACGGCGCGGCGGTGTTGCCCGACGACCTCCGCCGCCCGTTGCTGAAATTATCACCGCCGCTCTGCGCCGCGGTACAGGAGATCCGTTTACGTGCGGGACAGGCCGTAAGCGTCGGCATCCGCGGCGAAGAACACTTTCTCACCGCCGACGGCACCTTGACCGACCGCGCGGGTGGTGCGGTACACTGCACCGCCGCCCAGATACGGTATATCGTGGACCGCGCGTGTGAGCACTCGGTGTACGCGCACCAAGAAGAACTGCGCCACGGCTATCTGCCCGCACCGTCGGGGTGTCGTCTCGGCGTGGCGGGTACGGCGGTGGTGGAACACGGCCGCGTTGTCAGTTACCGCGATATCACCTCGCTGTGCTTGCGCATCGCCCGCGACCACCGCGGGTGTGCCCGCACACTGGCGGAACGCTTGTGCGCAAACGGAGTGTGCGGTGCGCTGATCGGCGGGGAACCGTCCAGTGGGAAGACCGCGTTGTTGCGTGATCTGCTCCGCGAATTTACCGCGCGGCGGTTGTCGGTGACTGCCGTGGACGAACGCGGCGAACTGACCGGCACCGGCGTGTGGGGATGCGACGTGTTGCGCTGTGCCCCCAAGCCCGCCGGCATCGAACAAGCCGTGCGGTGTCTCTCCCCGCGAGTGGTGGTGTTTGATGAACTCGGCAACGCCGAACTGCAAGCGGTGCGCGCGGCAGTCACCTGCGGGGTACCCGTGGTGGCATCGGTGCATTGCCGCACCCTCGAAGAACTGTATCTGCGCGACGGGGTGGCGCCACTGCTCGCGGGCGGCGCGTTTACGTATCTGGTGCAACTGCGCGGGAGCGCCGCACCGGGGGAGATCGCCCGCATCGTCACAACGGAGGAATGGTGGAATGAAACTGCTGGGTATCGTACTGCTGTGGATGAGCGGCGCGGGCTGGGGCATCGCGGCGCACCGTAAACTGCACCGCCGCGCGGCGACGCTTGCCTTGCTGTCACGTTTTGCCGACGGGTTGGCGGAACAGATCCGCGCCACCGCCGCCCCGCTCGCGGACGTACTGCGTGTGCTCGCGCAGCGCGCCGAATTTGCCCGCTTGCCGTGGTGGCGCGCCGTGTCGTGGCACGGCGACATTCGCCGTGAGGTTTGCACCGCGGCAAAAGAAACCGCCGCCGAAACGGCACTCACCGTCGAGGATACCACCCTCCTGTGCGAATTTGCCGCGGGGTGGGGGAGCACCGATCTGGAAGGTGAAATCGGCCGTTGTCGGCAGTACGCATCGCTGTGGGCGGCGCGCGCGGAAGACGCCCGTGCCGCGGCGGCACAAAAAGGGAGTTTATACGTTACGCTGGGCATCTGCGGCGGCAGTATGCTGGCGTTGCTGTTAGGATAAGGGGGAGACCTATGGATGTCGATCTGATCTTCAAAATAGCCGCCATCGGGATCATAGTGGCGGTGCTCAACCAAGTGCTCATCCGTTCGGGACGCGAGGAACAGGCGATGCTCACCACGCTGGCGGGGCTCATTGTGGTGCTCACCATTATCGTCACCGAGATCAGCGAACTGTTCCGTATGGTTAAATCGGTGTTTGGGTTGTAAGCGATGACACTGACGGAATGGATCGCCGCGGCGGTGATCGCGTCGTTTTTGGCGGTGGTACTGCGCCGTTACTCGCCCGAACAAGGGCTTGCGGTGGGCCTCGCGGCGGGCGCGGTGATGCTCTTAGCGGCGCTTGCGCAAGCTGTGCCGCTGTTTCGCGAACTCAAAGACCTGCTCTCGCGCGGCGGCGTGGACGGCGAATATGTGGAGATCGTATTCAAAGCGCTCGGCATCTGTTTTCTCACGCAACTTGCCGCAGACGCTTGCCGCGACGCGGGCGAGCAAGGCCTCTGTGCCAAAGCGGAACTGGCGGGCAAACTGGCACTGCTCTCGCTCGCACTGCCGCTGTTTCGCAAAGTCGGCGAGATCGCACTGTCGCTCATCGAAGGGGGAACGGTATGAAATGGCTTGTCGTGTTGGCGGCGGTACTGCTGCTTTGCGGCGGCTTTCCCGTCGGTGCCGCCACGGTGCGCGATCTGTACACCGAACAGTGGGAAGCGAGTGGCGGGCGTGAACTGCTCGAAGCACTGCCCGATGACACGCGCGACCTGCTTTCCCGTTTGGGCATTGATACGCTGGAACCGCTCTCGCTGACCGAACTCGACACCCCCACCGTGCTGGAACACGTGTTTTCGCTCGCGCGCACCGTGCTGAGTGGCCCGCTTGCCGCGGCAGGGATGCTCCTCGCCATCGTCATTTTGTACGCGTGGGTGGACGGGATGCGCCACACCCTGCGCTCGGAGGAATCTGCCGCCGTGTTCGGCACGGTGTGCGCGTTGGCGGCATGCGGCAGTGTGCTCGCGCCGTTGTCGGCGTGTATCGGTCAGGTCAGCGAGGCAATGACCTCCGTTTCGGTATTTATGGGCAGTTTCACCCCCGTCTACGCGGCGATCCTACTCAGCGGCGGTCACGCGGCGACGGCGTTGTCGTTCCAGTCGATCGTACTGTACGCCTCGCAACTGATGGCGTGGTTCGCGGGCGGGGTCATCGTCCCGCTGATGACGGTGTCGCTGGCACTCGGCGTGACGGGCTCGGTCACCCCGCAGGTCAACCTCGGCGGCGCGGGCAAACTCATCGGCAAGACCGCCGTGTGGTTGCTCACGTTCGGAATGCTCTTGTTCACGGGGCTGTTATCGTTGCAAAGCTTTGTCAGCAGTGCGGCGGACGGCATCGGCACACGCGCACTCAAATTCTCGCTGTCCAGTTTCGTGCCGGTGGTAGGC
>JAZOBT010000122.1:0-3922 GCA_045596125.1 Acutalibacteraceae bacterium
ATGGCTACGATCCGACTTTGAGGCGATGTGAAATGCGCGGTAGACCTGTTCCAACACCAGTATCCGCGCCAGTTGATGCGGGAACGTCATCGGTGAAAACGAAAGGCGCAACCGCGCTTCATGCTTCACCGCATCCGACAGACCAAAGGAGCCCCCAATCACAAAGGCGATATGACTCATACCATCCACCGCCCAACGCGACATCTGCTCCGACAATGCCTCCGACGTCAGTTGTTTTCCCTCAATACACAGCGCCACCAAAGAAGCGCCTGCAGGGATACGCGAAAGCAAGCGTTGCCCCTCTGCTTCGAGTGCCGCCGTAATTTGTGCCGGCGACGGCGCATCAGGTAAGCGTTCTTCTGCCACCTCGACGATCTGCAAACGGCAAAACGCCGATAAGCGTTTTTCGTATTCGGCACACGCGTCCCGCCAATAGGATTCTTTCAGTTTCCCCACACAAGCCACGGTTACTGTGAGCATCAACTACCGCTCCTTTAAAACACCAGATAGGACCGCTCGTTTTCGGGCGGTGCCACCTGCAACAAATAATCCCGATTTTCCATAAGTCCGCATGCCGTCAGTTCGGCTTGTGCCGTCGCATAGGCGAGTTGCGGCATATTGTTTTCTCGGCTCAAATGCCCTAAATAAATACGTGTTGTCCCTTCGCGGACCAACGACGGCAATTCGGCGGCACACGCCGCGTTGGACAGGTGCCCGCGATCCGACAAAATGCGCCGCTTCAACGGATACGGATACGGTCCGTTTTCCAGCATACGGATATCGTGATTGGATTCCATATGTATCAAATCACACCCGCGCAAGTGATCCCGCACCGTTTGTGTCATAACTCCCAAGTCAGTTGCTACGCCCACACAGCGATCGTCGGGCAACGTGATGCGAAAGCCGCAACTTTCGCGGCTGTCGTGCGAGGTGGCAAACGGAACGACCCAAAACTCACCCACCGCTTGATCGCCCGCCAGTGGCAAACAAAGCGTTTCGGGATCCAGCGTGCCTGCGGTACGCAGTGCCGCACACGTTCCCTCGGTGGCATACACGGGAATACGAAACCGCTTACTCAGCACACGCAAACCGTTGATGTGGTCGGTGTGTTCGTGCGTTACCAAGATACCGCGAATGGTTCCGGGATCGATCTCACGCGCCCACAGTGCACGTTCAATGCGACGCGCACTCACACCCGCATCGATAAGCAAGCCGCCATCACCGCCGCCGACATAAAGGCAGTTTCCGCTACTGCCGCTGAACAAAGGACAAAACCGCGCCATAGACTTTCCTTTCCGCCTAGTAAAAACGGCGCACTGCCTACAAGCTGTGCGCCGCCGACTGTTTGTTATTGTGCCGACTGTAACGCCGGATCTTCTTCGGATACCCGCCGAATATCGGCGCCGAGACCTTGCAATTTTTCTACCAAGTCCTCGTATCCGCGCTCAATATACTGTATCTCCTCAATTTCCGTCACGCCGTGGGCAGCAAGAGCAGCGATCACCATCGCCGCACCGGCACGCAGATCCATTGCTTTGACGGGAGCGGCGGTCAAATGCGGTATACCTTGTACCACAGCCAGTTTCCCATCCACTTGGATTTCGGCACCCATACGCCGCAATTCATCCACATAACGGAAACGGTTTTCCCACACGCCTTCGTTGATAATGCTTGTCCCCTCCGCCAGCGAAAGCAACACCGCAATTTGCGGTTGCATATCGGTGGGGAAACCGGGGTGAGGCATGGTTTTTACATTGCAATGGCGCAACTGTTCGGGAGCCGAAACACGAATCTCTTCATCAAACTCCTCGATCTGTGCGCCCATTTCCTGCAACTTAGCGGTAATCGACTCCAAGTGCTTCGGAATCACATTGCGCACTGTCACATCGCCGCCCGTTGCCACCGCCGCCGCCATATACGTGCCGGCTTCGATCTGGTCGGGAATGATGGAATAGGTGGTGCCGTACAAGCGAGTAACACCGCGCACTTTAATGACGTCCGTACCCGCACCGCGGATATCTGCGCCCATCGAGTTCAAGAAGTTGGCAAGATCCACGATGTGCGGTTCTTTGGCGGCATTTTCAATCACGGTTGTGCCTTCTGCATACACCGCCGCCAACATACTGTTGACCGTGGCACCGACCGACACCATATCCAAGTATACCGACGCACCGACCAATTTATCTGCCCGAGCGCTGATCATGCCGTTTTGCATAGGCAACACTTCGGCACCCAGCGCGGTAAAGCCTTTCAAATGCTGGTCGATGGGACGAACCCCGAAATAGCAACCGCCCGGCATCGGAACACTGGCCTTGCCGAAACGGCCAAGCAAAGCGCCGATGAAATAATACGACGCGCGCATTTTCTTGGCAAGATCGTGCGGAACGGTTTGCGTCACGATGGTGCGCGAATCGATCTCCACAATATGCTTGTCCACACGACGAACCACAGCCCCCAGAGACGACAAGATCTCCAACGCTGTGTTTACGTCCGAAATATTCGGAATATTCTCAATACGGCACACGCCGTTCGCCAACACCGTGGCCGGCAAAATGGCAACAACGGCATTTTTAGCACCGCTGATATCCACCGTGCCAACCAAACGCCGTTCACCGCAAACGATATACTTATCCAATATACCCACTCCCTGCAAGCTTGATTCAATGTCGCTATGTAGGATGGTTCATCAAAGGTAGACTACACCCTTGTTTTACTCCAACAATCAGTATACCATAATTTTTTAAAAAATCAAATATTTTCTGCAAATTTGCTTGATTTTTTATTTTCAACCACCATATCTAGTATGGTCGGCAAAACGGCACGTAATCGCGAAAGGTTTTCCCAATGCGAATTTTTTAATTTTTTAACATCAAAAGCCCAGCGGCTGTGCCACCAAGATCACCTTGATGCGTCCTTCAGCGCGTTGCTGGCCCAATACCACTTCGGTACAGCAAATACGTGCGGGACTGTGGCAACCACCGGTAAATTCCGCACTGTCCGCTTCACAGCAAACACCGGTTTCCGCACACGGCGTAGCGCAGTGCAAACGCGCGGTGTTGCGCGGCGCCGCCACCGTTTTGACGCGATACCGCGCCGCCGCCAGATCGGGAACGATCTTGTTGCAGCCGACCACCAAGATCACCGAACGCGGACCGTAGCACAACGCCGCCACGCGATTGGCATTGCCGTCAACGCAATACACTTCACCCTCTTCGGTAATGGCGTTGGCCGAGCACAAATACACGTCAGCACCCAAACTCGCAAGGTAGATCTCACGCAGTTGTTCGGCATCGAGATTCGGCACATAACGGTCAAAGAACCGATAATCACCGCTACGCAACAACGACAGAACATTGGTCTCTTCTAAGGAGCGAGAACCGCCGACAGCGACACTGTCTCCCTCTTTCATCATCGTGCGAATGAGCGGGACCACTTCGTCAGCCGTGCTAACGCACACCGCTTCCATACGATTGCGGCGCAACGCTTCGGCGATCGGTTGCAACTCGTCAATGGTTGTATACTGTTTCATCACAACACCTCACCGTTTTCCAGTGCGGTCAACAGATCCACACGGCGTTGATGGCGGCCACCCTCAAACTCGGTGTTCACGAAGGCTTGCACAATCTCTTTGGCAAGCTCCACGCCGATGATACGCGCGCCCATCGCCAACATATTGGCATTGTTGTGGCGGCGGGTCAGCTGCGCAGACAGCGGCTCACTGCACAACGCACAGCGCACACCCTTAACTTTGTTTGCCGCCATACTGATACCGATACCTGTACCGCAAATAACAATGCCCATTTCACATTCACCCGAAGCGACGGCATAGGCGGCACGCGAACCGTACACGGGATAATCCACGCTGTCGGCCGTATCGGTACCGAAATCACGGCATGTATGACCCATCTCACAAAGCAACGCT
>JAZOBT010000123.1:0-12702 GCA_045596125.1 Acutalibacteraceae bacterium
ACTCCATACGCTCCGCATGATCCAGATCCAATTCGACCGGTGTTTCGCGACCGAACATCGAAACCGTAACGCGGACACGATTTTTCTCCACGTCGATCTCGTCGACACGACCACTGAAGTTTTCCAGCGGGCCGTCAATGATGTGGACCATATCGCCCACCGCATAATCGATCTCAACGGGATGCTTTTCAACGCCAAGCGCCGCCACTTCCTCCGCCGTCAGCGGGGTGGGCTTGCCGTTGGGACCAACAAAACCGGTACAGCCGCGCGTGTTACGCACAACATACCAAGACTCATCGGTCATAACCATCTTCACGAGGACATAGCCGGGAAAAATCTTTCTTTCCACTTCGCGCTTTTGACCGTCCTTGATTTCGGTGACAGTCTCAGTCGGAATGGAAATCTCGTGGATCCACTCTTGCAGTTTGCGGTTTTCCACGATCTTCTCCAGATTGGTGGCTACCTTGTTCTCATAACCGGAATAGGTGTGGACAACATACCATCTTGCTTCGTCAGCCATAGGTCCTCCCCTCCGATCAAATCAAATTGATCAACGCGCCGAGACCCAAATCGATCAGGCAGATGATAACGCCCATCACCGCACACATTGCCAGCGTAACTGCTGTGTTGCGGGTGGTAGCCGCCATCGTAGGCCACGTGATCTTGCGCAATTCACCTTTCAGGTCACGCAAGAATTTCGTGCCTTTCTCGGTAGCAGCATCATCGGAACCGGTCTTCTTCGCACGGATCTTACCGATAACGAACAAAACCAGACCAACGATCACCAAAATCACGCCGATAAAGAACGCGATTTTTTGACCGGTGATGTTCTCCGTCGCAAAGAAGCGGGCAATCCAAGCGTCCATGCCCAGCGCTTTCATATCGCCGAACATATCCAGATTGGATAGGAAGGATACCAACGATGCCAGAGCTCCGGCAATCATCAGGACAATACCCCAAAAAAACATTGCTTCTGCTCCCTTCTGCTGCTTACTTCGTTTCGCGATGCACGGTGTGCTTGCGGCAGAAGCGGCAGTACTTGTTCATTTCCAGTCTGTCCGGATCGTTCTTCTTGTTCTTCATGGTGTTGTAGTTGCGTTGCTTGCATTCCGTACAAGCGAGGGTGATCTTGACTCTCATAACGGCACCTCCAATAATTCCCCTAAGCGGGTTTTTGAGCCTCCCTCAGGGACAAATCACGGCCGAAAAAACGGCGCAAAAAAATAAGCCCCTTTTGAGGTGCTTATACTATACCACACATTATTGGCAAGGTCAACCCTTTTTTTTTAAAATTTTTAAAATCCGCCGAAAGCCGTGAAATCGACGGCTTTCGGCGGATAAATCCTTTATTTTTCAAACCACTTCTCTGCGACACTCTTCTCGTAGCATTCAATTTCAAACTCTTCCACATAATCGAGATGGCGCAACTTCCAACGAATGTGCTCCGCATCGGCGATATACTCCATACTCGGCTCCCAACCCAAACGCGAATCCTTTTCCACCAACGGGATCGCCCGCTCAGCGTTGGTACGCTCCGCTTTGGCAATGGCGCGCAACTGCACGATCTGCTCGCGCATCTCGTCGGGAGTTGTCACCGCCATCGCACGCGACTTTGCCACAAACCACTGCTTTGCATGAATGCCCGTCTGCACACAGCAGGAAATGTACTCACCCAAATTGATGAGATACAGCAACTCATCGTTCGGCTCGGGAATCGTTTTCAGCAACGCTACGCCATCATCCATATACTTCTTCATTTTTTCCAGCGAACGGATCTCACCCGCCGCGCGGAGCGACGGCCACTCACCTCGACCGCTGGGCAAGCTGTAATTTGGCGCATAGTCCGCGGGATACAACACTTGCAAAATGCGATTCCCGAAATGCGCGTGCTCGGCTGCGGGCGGTCTGATCGCACGGATCAAGCACAACGGATACGACGGACCGACACGGAATGCACCGTATTGATCGGCATCGGTGGGCGTGTAGCAGCGAATCGCTTCGCTCCACAGTTCCAGCGCCTTGCAGATCGTCTTTTCATGCCCGCACCCAAACCGTGCGCGCACGACTTCTTCCAATTCCGCTTCCATTGAATCGGTTTCGGCAATAAAGCACCGTTTGGCAAGATCACCGACGTGTGAAGGATAAAAACCGTAATGGTGCGATTCCATCAAGCCGCACAAACCGTATTTCTCGTGCGCCTCACGCAACGCCTTGTAGCGTTCCATCCATTGATACGGCATCGGCTCATACGGAATGGTACCCAAGTCCCACGTCATACCGCCCGTGTTCGCCTGTGCATACAAACGAATGCCACTTTCCTTGGCGGCTTGCGCCTCCGACAAGAAATACTCACCGGGCCCGACGTGCGCCAGAGTGTAATCCGCCGTCGTCTGCACGAACCCATCCATTTGATAATCTTCAAACATTTCAAATGTAACCATCAAACTGATGTCTTTGGGCAAATTACGGATCAACTTCATCCGCGCCTCGCGATCGGCGTTACCCCAGTTGTATGTCCAGAACACAATATCCGCGTTGGGGTTGTGCGGATAGATCGCCTTCTTCACACTTTCCAGCCACACGGGATAATCCTCGCACGGCCAGTACCCCGAACGCAGTTTGGTATTGGGAATACCGTCGGCGCGATAAAACGCATTGCCGTCCGCCGTGTGCGGGTCACGGCTGGGGAATCCGACAGACTCGCCAACCAGCACAACACCTTTAAATCCGGGGCACGCCTCAAAGAGCTTGCCGTACAACGCATCGTAATGCGCTTGCCCACCCTCGTCCTCAGGGTGCTTTTGACTCTTCATATAACTATATGCATATACATCCAACCCGTAACGAGCAGCACGCGTAATCAACTCATTGAAGTCCATAAACCGCGACGGGGTCATATTCACACCCTTAACAAACACAAGAATGGCATCCATTCCCGCGTGCGCAATGGCAGACAGATGCTCGTTCGGGTATTCATCCAAGCCGTAACCCGAATGCACCATACGCGGCGAGAACAGAAATGTATGGCGAATGACTTCTTTTTTGAAGAGGGGCGCTTTCTTCGCGTTCATCCGATCTTCCAAGCAGTACAAGCCCTGCGCCAAACCCCGCTCATTTTTACCTACAACGGCGATGGTATCCCCCACCGTGATAACATAATCCTCACATTGGTCAGGATCGACCGTCAGCGTAATGGCACGTTCCGCAGTCTGCTCGTCCACCAATAAGACCGACACTTTCATTGACGTAAAGAGATAGTCTTGCAAATCTTGCGCCGCCACCAGCGCCACATCACCGTATGCTTCGGGCAACACCAACTGCCACCCGTTTTCAATCGTTATTTCATCGTCGCCCGCACCGACAGCGGTATCGCACACCGCCTTTTGGTGCAGCACCCGCATTCGATTACGGAACGCATAATTTTTTTCGGTCTTCAACATACTTTCCCACTCCTTCGTATGTTCACACAGTTTACATATACCATACTTCACCTACTTTTTTCAAGAGCTAAATGCACGGAAAAAGATGTCCCTTTTTGACCTGCTTTGATAAAAAACTTTTTGTATGCATATACTCCTATTGCGGCATTGATTTTTTGAATTAAATATGGTATGATTTGTTTAATTGTGGTAATAAAGGAGGCGGCACGATGGAAACAACGGTCAACGGCTTGCGCGTGCAGTATATTGATGAAGGTGCAGGCGAACAAACCGTGCTTTTGTTGCACGGCTGGGGCGTGGATAGCCGTGTGTATCACTTGATCATCAACCATCTATCCTCGTACTGCCGTGTCATCGCCCCCGACCTTCCCGGTTTCGGCGGCTCAGAGGAACCCCCTGCGCCGTGGAACACCAAAGCATACGGCGATTTTGTGCTTGCCTTCTGCGCCGGGCTCGGCGTTACCGACGTCGTAGCGATGGGTCACTCCAACGGCGGGCGTATTTGGCTCGAATTGCTCTCCCGCGAGCACTGCCCCCTCACCGTACGCAAAGCGGTGCTTTTGGACTCCGCGGGTATTCCCGCCAAACATTCCGCAAAATATTACATCCGTGTATATACATTTAAGACACTGAAATTTTTCGTCTCGCTCCCCGGCATTCGCCATCTGTTCCCCCACGCAGTGGAACGGGCACGGGCGCGCTTCGGCTCGGCGGACTATCGACAAGCGAGCCCCGTTATGCGCCAAAGCATGGTGCTGGCTTTGGGGTTGGATTGTACACCGATGCTCCCCCGTATCCAGGCCTCAACGTTGCTCATTTGGGGCAGAAACGATACCGCCACCCCGCTGTCCGATGCGCAGTTAATGGAAAAGCGCATCCCCGATGCCGGCTTGGTGGTGCTCGAGGGCGGGCATTACGCGTTTGCCGAGCAATTTCCGCAGTGCCGTCGGGTGCTGGATTCTTTTTTGAAGGAGAGCCAATAACACTATGGCAGAACTGATTTTAAAAGCGGCGATGTTGCTGTGCGCCGCCGGCGCCTTTGTGGTACAATCGCTGTATTTTGTGCATATGCTGCAACTCAACTCCTACCGCGGCGAACGCTACCGCCGCTGGTGTAAGGAGAACGACACTCGCCTTGTCAATTTGCGCGTGCTGTTGCCCGCGCTCTTGTTGCCGATTATGTACTTACCGACGATCGTTTGCTATGCGGCATCGGCGGTCGTTTTGTTGCTCACTGCGTTACTAAACATCCCTAAAAAAGCCAAAAAGCCGCTGGTGTTTACTGCCCGCGTCAAGCGTCTGCTCGCCGTACTGTACGGCCTGTACGCCGCTGTGTTGGCGGGGTGTTTCTTCCTCTCGCGCCTGCGCTGTGTCGGTTTCGTCGCCGTGCTTTCGATGGTCCCATGGTTGTGGGTGGGGCTTGTAAACGCCCTCGTCGCGCCGCTGGAAAAACAGATCTCTCTCGGTTACGTGCGCGACGCACGCCGCCGTTTGGAAGCAATGCCGGAGATGACCGTCATCGGCATCACGGGCAGTTACGGCAAAACCAGCACCAAAAACTTTTTGCACGCGCTGCTGTCGGTGAGATATAACGTGCTGATGACCCCCGAAAGTTATAACACCACGATGGGCGTCGTGCGCACCATTCGCGAACGGATGAAACCGTCGCACGAGATCTTTTTAGCAGAAATGGGCGCCAAAAATGTGGGCGATATCCGCGAGATCTGCGATCTGGTATCTCCGCACTACGGCATCATCACCTCTATCGGCGAACAACATCTCGAAACATTCGGCACGGTGGATGCCATCATCCGCACCAAGTTTGAGTTAGCCGATGCCTTGCCGTCGGACGGCACGCTCTTCGCCAACGGCGATAATACGTATATCACCGAGCGTTTGAGCAAGCATCCCCCGTCCCACGCCGTCACGACCTACGGTTTGAACGGCGGTGATTGCGTAGCAACCATACAAAAAGTGGATACCACGGGGTGCTCTTTCACCGTCACGATTGATGGGAAAACGCAAGCTTTCACCACCAAGTTGTTAGGTGCCCATAATATTCAGAACTTGGCAGGTTGTATCGCTGTCGCGTATCACTTGGGCATTCCGTTGGAAGAAATGGTGTACGCCGTGCGTATGTTGCGGCCGGTGGAACACCGCTTGCAACTGTTGCCCAACGGCTTTATCGACGATGCCTACAACTCCAACCCCGCGGGTTTCCGCGGCGCACTCGATGTTCTCAGCGGGTTTGATGCACAGCGCGTGCTGGTCACCCCCGGCATGGTGGAACTGGGTGAGCGTATGGCACAGCTCAACTGCGAATTGGGTGAATACGCCGCTTCGCGGTGCGATTACGCCATTCTGGTGGGCGAGCGTCAAGCACCGCCGCTCAAAGAAGGGTTGCTGAACGGCGGTTTCCCCGCCGAGCGGATATTTGTCGTCAAGACTCTGCAAGAGGGTCTGGCGGTACTGGCCCACTTGCCGTCAGACGGGCGGCGCATTGTTTTGTTGGAAAACGACCTACCGGATAACTTTTGAAAGGTGATGTCTGTATGAAAACCAAAGTTGCCGTTGTATTCGGCGGACGCAGTGTGGAACACGAAGTGTCCATTATTACGGGTATTCAAGCCTTCTGTGCGCTTGACCGTAACAAGTACGATCCCATCGTACTGTACATTACAAAAGATAACCGCTTCTACACGGGCGAGGTGCTGGAGCACATTGAGAGCTACCGCGATCTCCCCACCGCCTTGGCAGCCGCCACGCGGGTGCTCCCTACGCCCGGCGCAAATGGCGTGGATTTGATTCGCTATCCCGCGAAACGTTTCGGTGATAACACCGTCGCTTCGTTTGAAGTAGCCATTCCTACCGTGCACGGCACCAACGTGGAAGACGGCACGTTAATGGGTTTTTTGGAGATGCTCAACGTCCCGTACACGGGATGCGATATCACCTCTTCCGCCTTGGGTATGGATAAATTTTTGATGAAATCCGTCCTGCGTGATGCGGGTGTGCCCGTGCTGGATGCCTTGGCGTTCTCGGGCAAGGTGTATGCACAAAACAGCGAAAAATTGCTGAACCGCTTAGAAGAATCTGTTGGTTATCCGATGATCGTCAAGCCCGTCAACCTCGGCTCGTCGGTGGGTATCTCCCGCGCCGCCGATCGTGAAAAATTAGCCGCCGCCTTGGATGACGCTTTCGGATACGCCCCCCGCGTATTGGTAGAAAAAGCCGTCACCCCGCTTCGCGAGATCAACTGTTCCGTGCTGGGCGACAGCGACAGTGCGCGCGCCTCGGTGTGTGAGGAACCGATCAACAGCGACGAGATCCTCAGCTACCGTGACAAGTACTTAAGCGGCGGCAGTAAATCCGGAAAATCCGGCGGTATGTCGGATCTCAAGCGCCGTTGCCCTGCCGATATCCCGCCGGAATTGGCAGAACAAGTACAAGCGCTGGCGGTCAAAACGTTCCGTGCACTCGGTTGCTCCGGTGTCTCACGTATCGACTTCCTCAACAACCCCGAAACGGGCGAACTGTGGGTCAATGAGATCAACACCATTCCGGGTTCCTTGTCCTTCTATTTGTGGGAAGCCACCGATCTCCCGTTCAACAAATTGCTGGATGAAATGATCTCGCTGGCGTTTAAACGTCAACGCAACCGCGAAGCGTTGCAATTCAGCTACGATACAAATCTCCTTTCTTCCGTCTCGCTTGGCGGTGCGAAAGGTGCCAAAGGTGGCAAACTGTAAAAAAGTAAGCGGGCTATGATCTTTCACAGCCCGCTTTTGTTATGTATTTCCCGTTATGCGTCTTCTTCCACCAAGAAGCAAACACCCTCCATCGCCTGCACCTGACGGATCATCTCAGGCGTAACCACCGAGCTGCGCACCAGCAACTGCAACCCCACGTGATCGGAGCAAGAGCTTTTCGGCGAAGTGATCTGGACGGTGAGCGTACGCCCCATCAGCGCACGGATCTCTTCCACCAGCACACCGGTCTTGGTGATATCCCCCACTTCAACGTAGATACCGCTGAGCAACTTACGCTTGTACTCCACACGTCCCAAGATCGGAACCAACACCGTGCACAGCACCATCGCCGCAAAAGTAACCACGTAAAAACCGTAGCCCACCGCAATGCCGATACACGCCGTTGCCCACATACCGGCGGCGGTAGTCAAGCCTGTAACAATGGAGTGATTACGCACCAAAATGGTGCCCGCACCCAAGAAACCGATGCCCGATACCACCTGCGCGGAAATACGGAACACGTCGCCCGTATACCCCAGCACCTGCACAGCATACAACCCCGTCATCGCGGATACCGCCGCACCCACGCACACCAGAATGTGCGTACGCATACCCGCCGCACGACCGTGACGACCGCGCTCACTACCGATGAGGCCACCGAATACGGCCGCTAACACCAACCGCAACAGCAACGCCCACACCGTAAACTCGCGAAACAAATCCAAAAACTCGTTCATAGTACTCACCTTTCCCGCGATAAAAAACAAAAAGCGCGAAAGGCAGGGACACCCGCTTTCCGCTTTCTCTTCCACGACAACGATTACAATTTCCTATACTATATCACAGTGTCAAAATTTTGTCAAGAATATACCATAAGAGAGCCGCATCGAGCATTTCGCCCGATGCGGCTTTCGAACACCCGTTTAGGGTTCATCTGCGGGGAATACACACTCGCACAATGTCTCGGTCTTTGCACGCGATTTGCAGGCATTCGCGACACACACCGTCAGTGCCGTAACCGCCGACACGCCCACAGAAATCGCGATTGCCGTACACAGGTCAACACACCGTACTTTTCTCAAGGCAATTCATCCTTTCGGCTGTGTGCCGATCAACGATTGTCCACCTTGATCTCGCCGCGTACGATGACCAGCACAATATCAAACTTATCGTCGACCACTAACAGATCGGCCAGCTTGCCCACCGCAACGGAACCGGTCTCGTGATCCACACGAATGGCGCGCGCGGGATTGATGGTGGCGGATTTGATCGCCTGTTTCACAGGAATACCGAAGCGAATGACATTCTTCAGCTCATCGTATACATTCGATGTGGATGCGGCAATGGTACCGTCAGCCAATAAGGCTTTACCGTCGCGCACATATACAGGTTGGCCACCCAAACTGTACTCTCCGTCGACGTGACCCGCCGTACACATAGAGTCGCTGACAATCACGGAATTATCCTCACCCAACTGCGAAAACGCAATGCGTAACGCCGCCGGATGGATATGAAATCCGTCGCAGATCAACTCGGCGCGCACACCGTAACGCTGTGCGTTATCAAACACCGCACCTACAACGCCGGGTGCCCGATGTGTCATTCCGCTTTGTGCGTTATAGAGGTGTGTCACGTGACGGACACCCCATTCAAACGCCGCGCAGGTCTGATCGTAATCCGCGGCGGTATGCGCCACCGACACGGGACAGATTGCCTGCACCTGTTCCACAAACTCTTTTGCCCCCGCGGTCTCGGGAGCAATATCCACCACTTTGATAGCGCCGTCGCAATCCTCGTACAGTTTCAAAAATTCTTCTGCATCGGGATCGCGCACATACGCACCGTTTTGAGCACCTTTTTTCGACATGGCGATATACGGGCCTTCCATATTCACACCGTGAATATACGCACCGCTCACCGTCCCCCGCGAAGAGGCAACATTGCGAAAGATGGTTTGTAACTCCTCAAACGACAAAGTCATTGAAGTGGGACAAAACGAAGTGATACCGCGCCTCACCAAGCAACGAGACATCGCTTCCAACGCTTCCGCAGTCGCCTCACCGGTATCATGCCCTGCACAGCCGTGGATATGCATATCGATGAGTCCCGGCAAAATGGTAAATCCCGTCAGGTCTAATACCACATCGTCCGCTTCGCGCGCATCGATCGCGGCAATGCGTTCGCCCTCGATCGTAATATTTTGTTTTTCTAATTCAAATTGATCGTTATAGATCGTTGCGTTTTTTAATAACATTGCCAACACCCTTTACTCTTGCGGTACGACATCGCTCGCCGGCTCGTCGGGTTGCTCCACGTTGCTGACATACAACTGGATCTTCTGCCCGATCTTGATCTTACTTCCTACCGCAGGTTGACATTTTTCCACGGTACCTTTTTCCAAATCGGAAACCGACAACAGCAAACTGTCACCCACGGTATACCCAAGCGCTTCCAAATACAACCGCGCGTGTTCTTCTTTCCACCCCGTCACATCCGGCACAGTGCTTTCAATGGGACCGGCGGAAATGATCACATCCACCACCGAACCGCGCTTCACCTTTTCACCTGCAGCAGGCGATTGCGAAACGATCGCGCCCTTCGGCACCGTATCGCTGTACTCGTAGCCCTTCAGCGCGGCTTTTATCTGACCGGACATCGTCTTCTTCTGCGCCGCCGACCACTGCGCACCCACAAGCGATTCCACCTCAAACAAGGCATCGCCCGTCGGCTTGGTGCCGATCACGGTACTGGTAGTGGTAGGTGCCAACGTCAGACTGCCTTGCGTAGTCGTGGCGGTTACTTCGGTGCCGCCGAGATTGATATACCCCAACCCGCGCAGTGCAAACACCGCCACAATGGCAAGCGCCACCGCCACCACTGCAAAGATCAACCACAAGTACGGAAAACGTTTTTGCTTTTTCATCGGTTCTTCTTCCTCCGTTTCACGCAGCGAGGCAACTGCCTGTGTCGCTGACAATTCATCCAACAACTGCTGAGCAGTTTGCGTACGGCGTTCGGCCGATAACCGCAACGCACGATACAGACTTTCTTTTATGTAAGGCGGCATCGCATCGGCCACCTCAACCGGCATCATCAGCTCGTCGCCTTTTTTGAGGCGCTGGGTCGCTTCCGCGGGCACACGACCTGTCAGCGCGAACAACATCGACGCCGCCAATCCGTACACATCCGCCGCCGCGGTGCACACCGCGCCCGTTTCGTATTGCTCGGGAGCCGCACATCCCGCCACACGGCTGGGCTTGCAAGCCCCGCTTTCCACGCGCACCTCGCTGATAGCGAAGTTCTTCAAGCGTAAGCGACCTTCGTTATCCACCAAAATATTTTTCGGCGACAACGCCAAATGCAACACACCCGTGGCGTGGATAGTCGATACCGCGGCAATCAGCGGCAAAAACATCCGCCGCACTTCTTCCACCGGCAGTTTCCCGCCGTGACCTGCCACGTATTTTTCCAAACTGATACCTTCACAGTACTCGCTGACAGTATACGCCGTCCCGTTCTCCTCAAACACATCGTACGACGGCACCACCACCAACACATCACGTAAGCGGCCCACAGCGCGCGCCAGGTTCAAAAACTTGGTACGACATGTGCCGAAAACCTCTTCTTTTCCCGCAACTGCGGCTACACCCGTACCGCAACGCTCGGCCATTTCGGGCGGGAAGAATTCCCGCACCGTCACGCGGCTGTTATCGCGTTGATCCAAACCAATATATACCGCACTGTCGCCGCCGATCTCCAGCACACGCCCGATAAGATACCGCTGGTTGAGCACCGTGCGCACCGGCAAATATTCTGCAGGATTCACACCTGCAATCGGGTAGTTACACTGCGAGCACGTCGTTTCGCCCTCTTGCAACGCGGTCATACATCCCATACACAACTTCGTCTCCATCGCCGTACCTCCTTACTCCAGAGACTGCCGCAACTTCAATTGCCGAATATCCTTACCCGCACATACCAGCGGCTGGAACGTCCCCGTAATACGGGAGGCGATCTGCTCGCCGTAACGCTCGGTCAATTGCTTTTGATTTAAGTTTGTGCTGATGATGGTGGGCTTGCCCTCCAACATTCGCTCGTTGATAATATTGTATAATGCCGATGTGTAAAAACTGCTGGAAAATTCCGTTCCCACATCGTCCAAAATCAGCAGATCACACGCGGTCATCACGTCTTCGCTGTTACCCGATGCCCTGCCGAAATGTTCTTTCTCAATGCGATGCAACAACTTTTGCACCGGCCCGTACACCACGGAATACCCGCGCGACATCACTTCCCCCGCGATCGCCAACGACAAATGCGTCTTACCCACACCTGTCGGTCCGCGGAGCAACAAACTCACGTCGGTTCCGTCAAAGCCCTCGGCATACGCGCGACAGTAAGCGATCACCTCGCGCATTCGTGCACGCGGCGAAATGCCCGTACGCGCTTCGCTTTGCGCGGAATAATAGTCCAGCGACAAGTCCTCAAACGACATCGGCCGCATTCCCGACAACTCCGACAACGACTGACAGGATAACTCCCGCAACAGCGCATTAAAACACTCGCACCGTTTGTTGCCGCGGATTCCCGTATCCTCACATTTACTGCACAGATACCGCGGCTCAAAATCCGATACCTCGGCCCCGTTTTCGTGCAACAACATCGACATTTCCACTTGCAACGCCAAGTTTTCCGCCTTGATGCGCTCCACCTCTTGCTCCACATTATGCCCGTTCAAGATGGCAGATACCACCTTGCCCGACGACTGCGCCATCTGTTGTTCGATCTCGCGCAACCGCGGCACCTTGCGGATCATCGATTGCCGCAACGCCGCGGCACGTGCCTGAGCAGTACCGCGTCGCTTTTCCAGCACCGCCTGTGCTTGCTCGTATACTTCACGACTATACGCCACGATACTCACCCTTTCTTTTTCTTCTTATACTTCGGAATATACTGCGCAACCATCTCTTCGTAGTCACCGTTGCTTTGCTCTTCTTGCAAAGGAGGACCGCCTTGCTCGCGCCAATTTCCCAACACACTGTCTATGTATTTCGCTTGAAATTTTCCCGCGTTCTTCATACAAATCTCATACGCCGAACGCAACACATCGTCCTGCACGTTCCATTCATAAAACCACTTGTGCGCAAAATCACGCACATTGGCGGCAGTGGGCAGTTTTTCCAAACCGCACACACCCTGCAACCGTGCCAGCGATTGATGCATCCGCTCCATACGGCATAAATACTCTTCCGCATCCGCCATCGTCAGGATCTCGCGGTCCGCCCAATCCAGCGCCACTTTTTCAATGTACCGCATCGAAAAACGCCCCAGCGACACCGCATATCCCACCACCATCAGGATCACCTCGGCGGGCATACCGGCCGTGTCAAACAAATAGAGCAGTGTCTCCATATCCGTAGGCGAAAGCGGTTTCCCCAAACGAGCACTCACCTCGTCGAGCAAGTACGCAAACTCCGCGCATCCCTCGCGCCGTGCGATGACTTCCGGCATCT
>JAZOBT010000124.1:0-17638 GCA_045596125.1 Acutalibacteraceae bacterium
TTTCAGCTTTTGATTGATCGGTGTAGCCGAATGAACACCAAAAATAGTTTTCATTTTTTATTCCTCCTTTTAATTTTTGTTTTTGATTAAAATGTAACTATTTTTTCGAAATCAGCGTCCTGATTTCTTACAGCTGCAAGCACAGTATAAAACAAAACCCTGACAACTACTGTCAGGGTTAAAAAATATTTTTAAAATTTTTTGGGTAGGTTACAGCAAGGATTTGTACAGGCGGATGTAGGCGTTGGCGGAGCGGCCCCAGCTAAAGTCGGTGCGCATCGCGCGGTCCACCAGAATGGGCCAATGGTCTTTATTGTGATACGCGCCGAGGCCGCGATGGATGGCGTGGAGCATATCGTCGGCGTTATATGTTTGGAACGTAAAGCCGTTGCCCGTGCCGTCGCCGCAATCGTGAATGGAGTCTTTGAGGCCGCCCGTTTCGCGCACGATGGGTACAGCGCCGTAGCGGCAGGCGAGCATCTGCGACAGCCCGCACGGCTCGCTCTTGGACGGCATTAAAAACAGATCCGCGGCGGCGTAGATCTTTTGGGCGAGTTCGGGTACAAAACCGTAGCAGTAGCACAGTTTATCGCGGTAGCGGCGATGCATTTCGTGGAAAAACGATTCGTAGGTCGCGTCGCCCGAACCGAGGATGACGAACTGGATGTTTTCGGTGAGCAAGTGTTCCAGACGGTAGCGCACGAGGTCGAGACCCTTATGCGACACGAGCCGCGTGACCATACCGATCATCGGGACATCGGGGGCAAGCGGCAGGTTGAGCCGTTCTTGCAGGGCGCGTTTGTTTTCGGCTTTGCCCGCGGGGTCATCCGCCGAGTAGGGCGCGTACAGCGCGGGGTCGGTGGCGGGGTCGTTTTGCACGGTATCGATGCCGTTGAGAATGCCTGTGAGTTTCCAGTCGCGCACGCGCAGGATGGTATCCAGCCCGTGTGCGTACCACGGGTCTAAGATCTCGTGCGCATACGTGGGGCTGACGGTGGTGACGCGATCCGCCGCTTCGATGCCCGCTTTCATCAAATTCAGGCAACCGTCGTGTTCCACAAAATCGCGGGCGTACTGCGGAAGACCGAACACGTCTTCCATCAGTTCCAGCCCGTACTGACCTTGGTATTGGATGTTATGGATGGTGTACACCGTGCGCATACGGCTGTAGGGTTCTTCGTGCGCGTAAAACAGGGTATGGTACACGGGGATGAGCGCGCACTGCCAGTCGTTGGCGTGCAGGATGTCGGGATGAAAATCAATGTGTTTGAGCAATTCCAACACGGCGCGGGAGAAAAACGCGAAGCGTTCTGCGTCGTCATAGTGTCCGTACAAGCCGTTGCGTTTGAAGTAATATTCGTTATCCAGCAGATAATAGATCACACCGCCGGCGCGGGCTTCGAACACGCCGCAATACTGGCTGCGCCACGCGACGGGCACCGAGAAAGAGGTCAGAAATGTCATACCGTTTCGCAAGTCTTCGGGGACTTGCCCGTACAGCGGGAGTACCACACGGCATCCGACAAGGCGGGTGCGCAGTGCGCGCGGCAGAGCGCCCGCGACATCGGCAAGACCGCCTGAGGCGGCAAACGGGCGGGCTTCACTGGTGGCAAATAACACTTTCATTGTACAACCTCCTTACACCATTGCGTTTTTGTGGATGATGACGGGGTAATCGGCGCAACCTTTGAGGTTGCGGCCGTCACGCACACAGACGTATTTATCGGTGATGACGTATTCCAGGCGGCTGTTGTCACCGATCATACCGCCTTGCATTACGATGCAGTGGCGCACCTCGGCACCGCGCGACACGTGCACGTTGCGGAACACGATGGAATCGCACACGGTACCTTCGATCTTGCACCCGTCGGCGATGAGCGAGCCCGACGTATCGGCGTGCAGACCGTACAGAGCGGGGGCGCAATCGTGCATTTTGGTGTAGATGGGGCGACTGCTGACAAACAGTTGCGCGCGCACCGCGGCATCCAGCAAGGCAAAGTTGGCGCGTGTATAGCTTTCGAGTGAGGAGATGACAGTGGTATACTCAGGCACCGGATACGCGTACAAGCGGCGGTCGCCCACGTGGCGTTGCAGGATATCCCATTCAAAGCGGCGGTGGTTACGGCTGACAGCAGTATCCACCAGTTGCATCAATAAGCGGCGCGCGATGACATACAGACCGATGCCGTACGCGACCTCGCCCGTGGCGTGGTCGGTGATGAGCATATCCGTGATACGGCCTTGCTCGTCGTAGGTGATCACGGGGGATTCTATATTTTTGGGGAGTGTACCGTGGCAACACGCGACGGTGATCTCGGCGCCGCTGCGGATATGCGCGTCGATCAAGCGGCGGTAATCGAGGTTGCCGACGATGTGGCAATCGGATAAAATGACAAATTCCTCTTGCGAGTTGCGCAGAAACGGCATCACGCCCGCGAGTGACGTGATGCGGCCGTCGTACTGCTCCTCCCCTGCCCCGAACGGCGGCAGGAAATACAGTCCTTCAGTCTTGCGCGAAAGATCCCACGCTTTGCCCGAGCCGATGTGATCCATTAAGGATTGATAGTTATTTTTGGTAACGATGCCGACCTTGCCCACGCCCGCGTTGACCAAGTTGGACAGTGCAAAATCAATGAGGCGATAGCGGCCGCCGAACGGCACCGAGCCGATGGCGCGCACGCCCGTAAGTTGGGACAAGGCTTCGTCGTGCCTATTGGAAAAGAGCAGTCCCAGTGTTGTGTTTTGCCGCATATTATGCCGTCTCCTTTCCTACATCGCTGTCGATCATGGCTTTGGCAGGGATGCGGCAGTTGTCACCGATATTGACACCTGCCGCGACGACAGCGACACCCCAATTTTTCAGTTCGGCGCACTCCTCGGGCAATTCGCCAACGGTGGCACCGCCGCCGATGACGGCGTTTTCCGCCACGATGGCGTATTGCACCGTAGCACCCGCGCGCACGGTGACACCCGGCATCAAGATGGAATCGCGCACGGTAGCACCTTCTTCCACCGTGACACCCGAAAAGATAAGCGACGATTCCACGTTGCCGTGGATGGTACTGCCTTCCGACAGCATACTGTTTTGCACGGTGGCGGTATCGCCGATGTAGTGCGGCGGCAGACCCGAGGTGCGGGAATAGATGCGCCACGTATCGTCCGACAAATCCAACGGGACTTTGGGGTTGAGCAGATCCATATTGGCTTCCCATAAACTATCAATGGTGCCGACGTCTTTCCAGTAGCCTTCGAAGCGGTAGGCGAACATCCGCTCGCCCGCCGCAAGCATCGCGGGGAGCACGTTTTGGCCGAAGTCGTTTTGCGAGCGAGGGTCCCGCTCGTCGGCTTCGAGGTAGGTACGGAGCGTTTGCCAATTGAAAACGTAAATGCCCATTGATGCCAGATTGCTTTTCGGGTGGGCAGGTTTTTCGTCAAATTCGTAGATGGAATCGTCATCGCGCGTGTTGAGAATACCGAAGCGGCTCGCTTCGCTCATTTCCACTTCGATGACCGCGATGGTGCACGCCGCTTCGGTCTTTTTGTGTTGTGCGATCATTTGCGAGTAATCCATTTTGTAGATGTGGTCGCCCGACAACACGAGTACGTATTCGGGGTCGTAGCGCTCGATGAACACGGCGTTTTGGTAGATAGCGTTGGCGGTGCCTTTGTACCAATCGGCGCCTTTATTGCGCTGGTACGGGGGCAACAGATGGACACCCGCATCCAAACGGTCGAGATCCCACGGTTGGCCGGAGCCGATATAATCGCTGAGTTCCAGCGGTTGATATTGTGTGAGCACCCCCACCGTTTCGATGCCGGAATTGACACAATTGGATAACGGGAAATCAATAATGCGATATTTACCGCCGTACGGGACGGCGGGTTTGGCGACGGTGTTGGTCAGCGCATACAGGCGGCTGCCTTGGCCGCCTGCGAGCAACATCGCCACACATTCCTGTTTGCGAAACATAAGAACCCTCCTACTGTTTTGATGAACGCGGAAACCGACGTTTGAGACGAATGAACTGCACCGACAGCGGCGGCAACGTCCACGATGCCGATTGGTCAAACCCGTGCATCGGCTGCTTTTGCGTGCGGGCGGTGGCACCGACGGCTTCGGCGTGGGTGCTGAATACCGTTTCGTACACGCCGTGGAGCGGCATACCGATGCGGTAATCGGTGCGCTCGACGGGGGTGAAATTGCACAGGGCGATGAGTTCCCGCCCGCCGGCATCGATGCGCCGAAACGCGATGACGCTTTGTGCCGCGTCGTCGTGTGAGATCCACGAAAAGCCCTCCCACGAGGCATCGTTTTGCCACAAGGGCGTCTGCTCGCGGTAAAAGTGATTGAGTGCGCGCACAAACTGTTGCAGGTCGCGGTGGGCGGGGTAATCGAGCAGCACCCAGTCGAGTTCGGTTTGGTAGTTCCATTCGGTGAACTGGCCGAATTCGGTGCCCATAAACACCAGTTTTTTGCCGGGGTGTGCCATCATATAGGCTAAAAACAGGCGCACGCCCGCGAATTGATCCTCGTAACTGCCCGGCATTTTGCTGATCAGCGAGCATTTGCCGTACACCACCTCGTCGTGCGAGATGGGAAGCACGAAATTTTCCGAAAATGCGTACAAGAACGAAAAGGTGATGGCGTTGTGGTTACCGCTGCGGAACAACGGGTCGAGCGAGATATAGCGCAACATATCGTTCATCCAGCCCATATTCCATTTGAAATTGAAACCGAGTCCCCCCTCGCTTGTAGGGTGCGATACCAGCGGCCACGCGGTGGATTCCTCCGCGATCATCAGCGTGTGCGGAAATGCCGCGAACACGCTTTCGTTCAAGCGGCGCAAAAAGTCGACGGCTTCCAAGTTGCCGTTGCCGCCGTATTGGTTGGGTAGCCACTCGCCGTCGCGGCGGTTGTAGTCCAGATACAACATCGAGGCGACGGCGTCCACGCGGATGCCATCGATGTGATACACGTCCAGCCAGTACAATGCGTTGGAAATGAGGAACGTACGCACTTCGGGACGGCCGTAGTCAAACACGCAGGTGCCCCATTCCTTGTGTTCGCCTTTGCGAGGGTCGGCGTATTCGTAGCAGGGTGACCCGTCAAAGTGATACAGGCCGTTCTCGTCGCGCGGAAAGTGGCCGGGAACCCAATCCATAATCACGCCGATGCCATACGCGTGGCAGCGGTCCACGAACATCATCAAATCCTGCGGTGTGCCGTAGCGCGAGGTGGGAGCGTAATATCCCGTTACCTGATACCCCCACGAACCGTCAAAAGGGTACTCGGAGAGCGGCATCAATTCAATGTGGGTATACCCCATCTCCGCGACGTACGGGATCAGCTCGTCCGCCAATTTTTGATAGGAAAAGGGGTTGCCGTCGGCGTAACATTTCCACGAACCCGCGTGCACCTCGTAGATGTTGATGGGCGCGTTGTGTGGCGGTTGTTTGGCTTTAGCGGCTTGCCATGCCTCATCGTGCCACGTGTACGGCGGCAGGGTATACACGCGGGACGCGGTGCCGGGGCGCGTTTCGCAGTGAAACGCGTAGGGGTCGGATTTCATCACGCCGTTGCCGTTTTCACCGACGATGTAGTATTTATAGAGATCATATTCACGCACGCGAGAGGTGTGGCACTCCCAAATACCGTTTTCGGTGACACGGGAAAGCGGTTCGGCCGCGGTGTCCCAGCCGTTAAAGTCACCCACCAGCGACACCGCCGCGGCATGTGGCGCCCACACGCGAAACACGTACCCCCCGTCGCACGGGTGGCAACCCAACACATCGTAGGCATAAAATTGCTGTTGCGAAAATACGTCTTTTACGGAAACCCGCATTGTCGTTCCTCCCGTCGTAGCTCTAAATCCGTTATACCATACCATTCCTGCCGATTGCGTCGAAAAAAGACCCCGTGCGGCAGAAAAACCGCACGGGGTCGCAACTCAAAACCGTACCGAGCGCGGCTGTTCCGCGCCCAAGCCGAAACTGATCTGCAGTGCTTGGTCAATACGGTTCATCGAAAACTCATCCAACCGACCCATATGTTCCTTCAGACGCCGTTTATCCAAGGTGCGGATCTGCTCAAGCAGAACAATGGAATCGCGTGCCAAACCGCTGTCTGAGGAATTCACTTGTATATGTGTTGGCAGATGGGCTTTGTCTTTTTGGCTGGTGATCGCGGCCGCGATCACCGTGGGGCTGAACCGATTGCCGACGTCGTTTTGCACGATCAGGACGGGTCGGATGCCTCCTTGTTCGGAACCGACCACCGGACTGAGATCTGCATAGTAAATATCACCGCGACGAACTGTGTGCATAGTTCCCGTTCCTTTCTGTTTGTATCTTGCAAAGGTAGTTTGCCCCAAAGTGTACTGTTTAAACCACCTCTACATTCTCAATGTATGCTCGTCCGTTCACTTTGACAGTCATAAAAAAAGACGTGCCTCCGTATAGTGTTACGGGAGGCACGATTATGGGGTTCAAACTGTATACCACGTGTGTACGCACGGTGGAACAAGCGCGCGATACTTTACAACTGTTGCGCGAGCGGCGGGCGATCACCGCCACGGTTGTGAGCGATATTCGCCGCCGTCGGCGCACGGCGGACATTGCGTTGCAAGCGACGTTTGAAGAACTGCGGCACGCGTTTATCACCCCGCTCGACCGCGAAGAGTTGTTGCGGTTGCGGCAGATGACCGAGCGGCTTGTGTGCGGTGCGGAGGACATTGTGCTGGCGCTGTATCGCCGCGGGCAAAGCGCGTTGTTGCCGGATGACACCGTGTTACTGGCAGCCGTGACGGAAGAGTGTCGCCTGTTGCAAACGTGTTTGGAAGCGCTGGACAGTTATCCGCGGCGGGATACGGCGGTCCAGCAGTTGTGCGCCGCGGAAAAGCAACACCGCGCCGCCGAGGAACTGGACAGCGGGGACGTGACATATGCGGCGTTACACGCTTTTTCGCGCACGTGTTTTGACACGGCACAGCAGTTGCGTATCATTCTGCTGAAAATAACATAAGCAAAGACGGTAGGTTCACCTACCGTCTTTGCTTTTATCCTTCGATGTATTCACGTTTGAGAATACCGTAGCTTTCGTGGAAATCCACACCCGCAAGCATACGGTCGCGCACTTTGCGCGCCAGACTGGTTTTACATTCGCATTCGGCGATGTTCTCCCGCGTGACACCGCGGCCAAAAACCATCGGTAATAGGGCGTCGGCGGCATCCTCTGACACCACATCAAACAGGTCTTGGAATTGGAGAATGTTGCTCTCGCTCGAAAGTAGATTTTTCAGTTCGCTGTCCAGCAGCCACGAAAGGCACGTGTACTCTTTCCACGTGAAATCGGGAAGGTACGTGGCAAAAAAGGTGCGCGACTGCGAGAAAGACGCCAAACAATCCTCCCGCAACAAGGCGGGTTCACGCGGGATGTGCACTTCGATGATGGGGTCACCTTGAGATAACCCACAGGCGGGAACATCGTGCAGCTCTGCGCCCATACAGAAGTTCAAGCGGCCCAAGCGAAACAGTTTCATCGTCATGGTGCGCTTGACCCACCAGCCGTTCTCAAAATGCAGCTTACCCGCTTGCTTACTGCGCGAGATGGTCCAGCGGTAAAATTCCTGCAACGTATCATATAGGATGGCGGAGCTGATACCCTTGGCTTCGTAGCGGTCTTTGAGTTGCTCGCAAAAGTACAGGTAGGTGAGGAAATTTTCGGGGCCCGTGGTCTCCTCATACGTTTCCGGGGTAGCGTTTTCGTCCACCGCAACGGTGTTTAGGTATTCCTCAAAATCCGCATCGTATTCCGCGGGGAATTGCAACTCGCGATACCATTTGATCAGAATCGGAGCCAAGCGCTCATTGATCTTCATATACATACCCCCTCAGCAACATCAGTGCGACGGTTTTGGTGCATTCCAGCAGTTTGGCACAATCGATATGCTCGTTCACTTGATGGGCACCGCCACCTTCCTCTGAGCCTTGCACCATACCGAAATTCATACTGTTGAGCGTGCCGTTCGCCATAAAATCCGACAGATCGGTAAGATCGTGGGCGGGAATGATATCACATTCACCCTGAAACTCGCGCACCGCTTGTTCCAGCAAAGCGGCTTCGCGGCTGTCGGCGGGAGTCTTGCCGTGATGGAAGAAACGGGTGCGGCGCTCAAATGCGGTGCAACCGAGGTTTTCCGCTTTCAGGCGCGGCTGCAATCCTTCGTAAAGGCGGTGCAGTTCGGCGGCCGTCTCGTCTTTGGTCATATCGGTATAAATAGCGAACTTAACAACGGCGGATTTTTCGCCCGTCGCACCGCCGAGAAATGCCGACAAACGCACCGACGTGCCTTCACGGCGGTGCAACTGTTTGAGCGCGTCGATCACCATTTGTACGCCGTCAAACACGTCAAAAATGGAGGCGACACCTGCCGTGACGGTGTAGGAACACACTTCGATAGCGTAGCACGCACCGCCGCTGGCTTCCTTTTCCACGCCTGCGCCGTCGAGATTGATATACGCTTCACAGGGGTATTTGAGGCACAACGCAAGCGGGCCGTTGCATCCGCCGTATTCTTCGTCGGCATACGAGCCGAGTAACAAGTTTTTCGCGGGTTGGATGCCGAGTTCCTTGAACGCTTTGAACACGAACCACGGCAACACCAGACCGTATTTATCGTCGCCCGAACCGCGGCCGTAGAGGCGCCCGTTACGGATGGCACCCGATAACGGATCGTCATCCCACGCGGCAGGGTCACCGCACGGCATTGTATCCATATGACCCGCCAGCATCAACCCGTTGACGGGTTGCTTGCCGCGGAGTACCGCTACCAAATTTTCGCGGTGTTCCGCATCGCGGTCGGGCTGGAACTCGGGATGGGTGGTAATACCCTCCACCGAAGCTATCGTGTGACGATCCACGTCAAGACCAATCTCTTTGCAGAGCTTCTCCATATACACCTGACCGGCGTTTTCGTTGCCGTGTGTTTTGAAATTTTGGGTGTCGATCTTTACCAAATTCGAAACTGTTTGGAACAACTCGTCTTGATGTTCGTCCAAATACGCGAGCACGCGTTGCTCCATCGCCGATAGTGCCATTGGTATCCCCCCGCCATCATACTGTTTTGAACATAACACACTCGTGCCGCAAAGTCAACACAACCGCCGCAAAATCAAAAGAAAGGACAAATCAGGCGCGTTTAAAGAAAAAGCACACAGCGCGTGCTGTGTGCCTCCCGTATTACTGTAACATTGCTTCGAACTCATCTTGGTCGATGATGCGGATGCCGAGTTGCTGTGCTTTGACCAGTTTACTGCCCGCGTTTTCGCCCGCGAGCACGACACTGGTTTTCTTGGAAACGCTGCCCGCCGTTTTACCGCCGTACTGCTCGATGAGCGCCGCCGCCTCGTCGCGGGTGAGGGTGGGCAACGCGCCCGTGAGCACAAAGGTCATTCCCTCAAAGCGGCGGTCGGTGGGTTGGGTGGTGCAGGTCATATTGACACCGCATTCGCGCAGACGTTCAATGAGCTGCCCGGAGGGTTCCAGTGCGAAGAATTGCAACACGTTATCCGCCATAACCTCACCGAAACCGTCGATGGAGAGCAAGGCCTCGCGGTCGGCTTGCATCACGGCTTCCATCGTGCCGAACCGCTGTGCCAGCAGTTTGGCAGCCTTTTGCCCAATATGACGAATACCCAGTGCGAACAGCACGCGGGAGAGATCCGCCTCGCGTGAAGCGGCGATGGCGGTGAGTAAATTATCCGCAGATTTATCACCTTTGCCTTCGAGATCTTGAATATCCTCGCGTTTGAGCGTGTACAAGTCATCAATTTGAGAAACCAATCCCTCATTGACGAACTGTTCCAGCACGGCAGGACCGAGGCCCTCGATATCCATCGCATCGCGCGAGGCAAAATGGATGAGACGTTGCAGACGTTGTGCGGGACACGCGGGGTTGCCGCAACGCAATGCCGCCTCCCCCGCTTCGTGCGTGGCGGGTTGCCCGCACGACGGACAGACCGACGGCAACTGATACGGTGTGTCGCCCGTGTGATGCACCACGCGCACCACTTCGGGAATGATATCGCCCGCTTTGCGGAGTACCACGGTATCGCCGATGTTCAGCCCTTTTTCGCGGATGAAATCCGCGTTGTGCAAGGTGGCGCGGCTGACGGTGGTGCCCGCCAGTGTGACGGGGTCGAACACGCCCGTGGGGGTGAGTACGCCGGTGCGGCCGACGGTGATCTCCACGTCGCGCAACACGGTTTGTTTTTCTTCAGGCGGGTATTTGTACGCTACCGCCCAGCGGGGGTACTTACTGGTACTGCCGAGTTGTTCGCGGTCGGCAAAATCGTCCACCTTGACCACCGCGCCGTCGATATCAAACGGGAGTTTGCCGCGTTGTTCGCCGATGCGGGCGATCTCTTCCAGAACCTCTTCGATGGAATCGGTGCGGCGGTAGAACGGAATGACGGGGAAGCCCAGTTCGCGCATCCGCTCCAGCGAAGCGGCGTGCGAGAGGAGTTCTTCCCCTTCGATCAACTGCAGATTGAAAATAAACAGGGACAAGCCGCGGCTTTTGGTGACCGCGGAATCTTTTTGGCGCAGAGAACCCGCCGCCGCATTGCGCGGATTTTTGAACGTTTTCTCACCTGCAGTTTCTTGTTGTTCGACGAGTTTCGCGAACTGCTCGCGCGGCATATACACCTCGCCGCGCACGATGAGGCGCGGCACGGGTGTGCTCAGCCGTGCGGGGATGGCGGCGATGGTGCGCAGGTTGGCTGAGACATCTTCGCCCGTTTCGCCGTCGCCGCGGGTGGCACCGCGCTCAAACACGCCATCGCGGTATTCGAGGGCGATGGATAACCCGTCGATCTTGGGTTCCACCACATACACGGGGTGGGACAGTTCCGACCGCACGCGGGTGTCAAACTCGCGCAGTTCGTCCAGCGAAAACACGTCTTGCAAACTGCCGAGCGGCACTTCGTGGCGCACGGGGGTAAACAGGCGGGATACCTCGCCGTGTACCCGTTGGGTATACGAATTCGCCGTGATGAGTTGGGGATACGCTTCCTCCAACTGCCGCAACTCGCGGGTCAAGCGGTCAAATTCATCGTCTTCAATTTCGGGGGCATCTTCGTCGTAATATCGACGGCTGTGGTACTCGATCTCCTGTTGCAACTGCGCAATGCGCTCGCGTGCACGTTCAAACTCCATACTGCCACTTCCTTTAGGTATAGTATACCAAATCTCATTCGATTTTTCAATCCGCTGAGCCGAAAAACTTCTGCAATCCTTCGCCGAGATCCACCTGCAGTACCGTTTGGGGTACCTCCCCCACCAGTACCGTTTCGCATACGAGAAACCGCGTGGTGAGTTCCACGTGCACGCGCTCCATCGGCAGTGCCGCCGTCATCATCACGGTCATATCCAGATACAGACTGTGGTTGGTTTGGTTGATGCCCGCGTCGGTAAATTCGCCGCTGAGCGTGGTAATGACCGTACCGCTTGTGTGCACGGTAACGGGCAAAAACGGGCCGCGACCCGTGAAAAAACTGCCGCCGAGAAGATTACCCAGCGGGAGGCGCACGGTTTGCGTTTCGCGAGCGGCGAGTTCCTCCATAACAGCGTTGGACACTGCCGCTTTCATACGGTTGACGGCGGCGACATCCGTTTCGGCAGAAAGCACGCGCCCGCCCACATCCCGCTCGATGGTAATGAAATTGCGGTAGGCGGTATCCTGCGTGGACAGCACCCGTTCCACGCCGGTGTGTACCGCGAGCATCGCACTACGGCGTGCCGACATTTGGCCGTAGCTTTGCACCAGCGGGCGCAGGCGGCTATCCACCCCCACCGCGCACACAAGCAGCGTGACGGCGATCAGCAACGCGCCCACGGCACGGCGGGCGCGGTGTCTCCGCCGTCTCATTCAAACAACGGTTGCAGTTGCACACCGACCTGTGCCGCGTGGATCGCCGCCGACAGTTTGGTGAAATCCGCCACCAACGAATTGGGTTTATTGGCGGCGTCGTCCTGCGACATCGGTACAAAGTACAGGTGTTTACTGTTTTTGAGCAGGGCGATATTGCGCATGGAAAAGCCGAGCGCATCGTTGGTGGAGACGGCGATGACCACAGGACGGTTGCGGCGCAGTTGCGATTTGACCGCCAAGGTGACGGGGGTCTCGCTGATGCCGTTGGCTAAGCGACCGAGGGTACTGCCGGTGCACGGGGCGACCACCAGCACATCGAAATAGCCTTTCGGGCCGATGGGTTCCACCTCGGTGAGTGTGAGCAGCGGGCGGTTGCCGCTGACCGCGGTAAACCGATCGATCCACTCGTTTGCGGTGCCGAAACGGGTGTCGGTGGTAGCGGCGCAATATGACAGGATGGGGGTCACGCGCATCCCCTCGGCGGTGAGTTGTTCCATTTGTTCGAGAGCGCGATTGAATGTGCAAAACGAACCGCACAGCGCAAAGCCTACTTTGAGTTCCATTCCGGCTCCTCCTTGATCATATTTAATACGGTTTGTTTGATGATACCGCCCGCCGTTTTAGGCGCGACGCGGCCGGGGAGTGACAATGCCCAGATGGTTTTGAGCCGCAACTGCGAGGCGGCGCTGAAATCCACGCCGCCCGGACGGGAGGCAAGATCGATAAGCAAGGTGCCGCTGTCCAGCGATTCCAGTACCTCGCGGGTGAAGATCTTATGCGGGACGGTGTTGAAGATGACATCGTAGCGGCGGGCGGTCATTTTGGATAAGTCGATGGCGGTGCACCCTTGC
Organism: Acutalibacteraceae bacterium; assembly: GCA_045596125.1. Classification (GTDB taxonomy): domain Bacteria; phylum Bacillota; class Clostridia; order Oscillospirales; family Acutalibacteraceae; genus RGIG3009. The sequence goes on from JAZOBT010000124.1 coordinate 12,782, forward strand.
GCCTCTGCCCACGCGCGGTCGGAGCAACGCCGCGCCGCCACGGTGACGTGGGCATCCAACGCGACAAGCAAGCGCGCCAACACACGGGCGCATCGCCCGTATCCTGTGACAAGGCAACGCGACCCTGCCAAGGTGATGGGCAGTTCCTCCATTGCCAGTTGAATGGCGCCTTCGGCGGTGGGAACGGCGTTGAGCACCGCCAATTCCTCGCGGCTGAAATAGTCGCCCGCCGTAAGACCGCGGAGCGCCAGATCGCGGCGCAGAGAATCGCCGATCTGGCCGCCGAGCAACAGTTGATCGTCCCGCACGGCTTGAATCACACTTTCCAGCGGGATAGGCACGCGGGAGAACGGGGCGTTGACGTGGATCCCATCGGTACTGACGGGCAGGGGTAAGATGATGCAATCCGCCAAGGCGATGGCTTGGGTGGGGTTGGTGCAGGCGGTGACACACGCGGGCAGTTCGGTGCCGTCAAAGCCCGAACTGATGACGCGGCACCCGTCTGCCGCCAGCGCACCTGCCAAATACGCCGACCGCAGATCACCGCCGATGACGGCAAAGGTTTCGATGGTTCGCATACAATTCCTCCTTCGCATAAAAAAGACCTCATAGGATGGTGTTGTTCCATCCTATGAGGTCGCAGCTTGTTCGGTTCGTAGCGTTATCGCAAAGAATCGGTGCGGGAGAGCAAGGCCGAGAAAGCTTTGTGTGCCATATAAACATCCATCTTGGCGATGACTTCCATCGGCGCGTGCATCGAAAGTACGGGGACACCGAGGTCGACGGTATCCACGTCGAGATTGGCAACGTATTTGGCAACCGTACCGCCGCCGCCCACGTCAACGCGGCCGAGTTCGCCGACCTGCCAGAGAACGTCGTTTTTATCCATAATGCGGCGGAAGAAGCCCATCAGTTCTGCTGAGGCATCGCTGGAAGAGCTTTTACCGCCCGCACCGGTGTATTTCGTGAGCACCACGCCGCGGTTGAGTGCCGCGCAGTTGCGCGGTTCCACCACGTCGAGGTACATCGGGTCTAAGCCGACGTTGACATCCGCCGACAGGCACAGCGAGTGGCTGAGCACGTGGCGCGCTTCTTTGCCGAACGCGGCGGCGAGGTCCTCCACAAAATAGGGCAAAAACGCGCCTTTGGCACCGGTGTTGCCGTCCGAACCGATCTCTTCTTTATCGGTGAGCACCGTGAGTGCCGTGTAGGCGGGGTTTTTGAGATCAAACAGCGCGGTCAAGGCAGGGTAAGCGCACACGCGGTCGTCGTGGCCGTAGGAGCCGATCATACTGCGGTCGAACCCTAAGTCACGCGCGGTGTAAGCGGGGACGACTTCGATCTCCGCCGAAAGGAAATCGGATTCCTCGATACCGTATTTCTCGTTAAGCAATTGGAGAATGTTGAGCTTGACGGTATCGCCGCTTTCTTCGTCATTCAGCGGGCGAGAACCGATGAGTACGTTGAGATTTTCGCCGTCGATAACTTCGCTCGCGGGCTTTTTCATCTGCTTGGCGCCGAGGTGCGGCAACAGATCGGTGACGCAGAAGATGGGGTCGTTCGGCTCTTCACCGACGCACACCGTGACGGAGGTGCCGTCGCGTTTGACGATCACGCCGTGCAACGCGAGCGGGATGGCGGTCCACTGATATTTTTTGATGCCGCCGTAGTAATGCGTATCGAGATAGGCGAACTCGTGGTCCTCATACAGCGGGTTGGGTTTTAAGTCCATACGCGGGGAATCGATATGCGCCGCCGCGATGGAGACACCCTCGTCGATGGGTTTTTCACCGATGACCGCGAGAATGAGCGCTTTGCCGCGGTTGTTGTAATACACACGGTCACCCGCTTTGAGCGGGGCGTTGCGATCAAACGGCACAAAGCCGCGTTCCTCCGCCATACGCACCGCTTCGTTTACCGCTTCACGCTCGGTCTTAGCCTGGTTCAAAAAGTGTTTGTATCCCTCACCGTACGCCTCTGCCGCGGCGATCTCCTCATCCGACAGCACGCGATAGGCGTTTTTGGGTTGGTAGGACAACTGCTCACGCAATTGCTCCGCTTTTGTTTTTTCTGACATTGTTATTCCTCCCATTCGTAGATCGTCTGATATATAGTCTGTGCTTTTAATACCCGTTTTACGTAATTCCGCGTTTCTTCGATCGGAATATATTTCAGCGTAACCCCGTCATCGGAATACGCTGCGTTTTCGAGCCATTGGGAGACGTTGCCGCTGCCCGCGTTATACGCCGCCAACGCGGTCTCGATGTTATCAAACTGGCCCTGTACAATATCCAGCACCTTGCACCCGCAACGGATGTTGACAGCGGGGTCGTAGATTTTATCGAGTCCGTGATCGTCACCGGGGATGCGCGTTTGCACCCATTCGTAGGTGGCGTCCATCAGTTGCATCAGCCCTTTGGCACCCGCCGACGACGTAGCATTGGGGTTAAAGCGGCTTTCGGTGTGGATGACGGCGTACACCAGCGACGGCGGTAAATCAAATTCTGCGGCCGAGGCGGTGACATACTCCGCATAATCGGTGGGATAGGCGGCTTTCAGATAAGCGCGATAGCCTACGCGGTATAGGAGCACTGCCAGCACGATCGCCGCGAGCGTGGCAACCAATCCGATCAAGATGCGTTTGAGCCGTTGTGTCAAGCCATCCACCTCCCCCACAGGGCGGTAACAGCGGATTGCAGTGCTTCGCGGTCGCCGGTATTTTCCAGCACCGCGGCGGCGCGATCGCGGTAATAGTCCGCGGGCGGTTGCGCGCCCATACGCTGTGCCGCTTGGTCGGGCGAGATGCCGTCCCGCGCACAGATGCGTGCTTGCCGCACGGCGGGCGGTGCGATCACCGCGACTGTGGTATCGCACAGCGATTCGAGACCTGCTTGGAACAGAAGCGGCACATCCAACACCACCGCGCAGGTGCCTTGTTCCACCGCCGCCGCGAGATCGCGTTTCATCATCGCGATGACGGCGGGATGCACGATGGCGTTGAGATCCGCCGTATCCTGCGGGGTGGCAAACGCGCGTTTTGCCAACGCGGCACGATCCAGCGTACCGTCGGGTTTCATAATATCGTTTGAAAAGCGTTCGACAAGTGCCGCAAACGCGGGGGTATCGGGTTCGACGGCGCGATGTGCCAGCACATCCGCGTCGATCACCACCGCGCCGCACTGCGACAGCAGCCGCGCCACTTCGCTTTTGCCCGCGCCCGTGGGACCCGTTAAACCGATGACCAACGTGTTATTCAAGGGTGATCACCTCAAATCCGGCGGCGCGCAATAACCGATTGTACACCGCCAGCCCGATACCCTCGGGCGACGGGCACGCCGTATATGCCAAAGCGGCGCCGCGCTCGTCCAACAGCCGCAACGCTTCAAAAACGTGCTGTGCCTGTGCTTGCGGGTCCTTCCGATGGCCGTAGGTCACAAACGGCACCTGCAAGCCCTCTTCTTCCCCGTCAAAACACAGCGCCATCACGCCGTCAGCCGCGTGGGCATTGACGTAAGCGCGATACGCTTCGGGGGTGGCGCGCACCAGTACCACGCGCGCCGTGGGGGCGTAATGTTTATATTTCATACCGGGGGATGCCGCCTGCGCACCCGCGGCAAGCGGAGCGGTGACGGCGTCATCCACCTCGACGGTGCCGCACACCGCCTGTAACATCTCGACCGTAACGGCACCGGGACGCAACAACCGCACGCGGTCGCCGTGCACCGATACCACGGTGGATTCCACACCGACCTGACACGCGCCGCCGTCCACAATGGCGGCGATGCGCCCGTCCATATCCTCCGCCACGCGGCGGGCATCGGTGGGGCTGGGACTGCCCGACCGATTGGCGGACGGTGCCGCAAGCGAACAACCCGACAATGCAATGAGCCGCCGTGCCACGGGGTGGGACGGCATCCGCACCGCGACGGTGGAAAGACCCGCGGTAACGGCATCGGGTACGTCGTCTTGTTTGCGGAAGATCATCGTCAGCGGGCCGGGCCAGTACGCTTCTGCCAACGCGCGTGCCACGGGGGGCACCTCCGCCGCGAGGCGATCCAATTCATTCAGCGACGCGATATGCACGATGAGCGGATTATCCGCGGGGCGGCCTTTGGCGGTGAAAATCGATGCCACCGCTTCGGCGTTGCCGGCATCCGCCGCCAAGCCGTACACCGTTTCGGTGGGGATGGCAACGAGCGCCCCCTCACGCAACAGTTGCGCCGCGGCGCGCAGATCCTCTTCACGATCACTGTAATGCTTCGTTTGCATAGTCTTGCCCTCTTTGCAACTTTTCGGTACGGTCCGCCGTGATCAGCGCGTCGATCAATTCGTCCAGCGCGCCGTTCATCACGGCATCCAATTTGTACAGCGTCAGTCCGATGCGGTGATCGGTGACGCGCCCTTGCGGGAAATTATACGTGCGGATGCGTTCACTGCGGTCGCCCGTGCCGACCTGCGCGCGGCGGTCGGCGGCGATGGCGGATCGCTGCTGTTGTTGCAACTGCTCATACAAGCGGGAACGCAACACCCGCATGGCTTTTTCCTTGTTTTTATGCTGGCTTCGCTCATCCTGACATTCCACCACCAACCCCGTGGGCAGGTGAGTGATGCGGATGGCGGATTCGGTCTTATTGATATGCTGACCGCCCGCGCCGCTGGAGCGGAACGTGTCGATCTGCAGTTCGGCGGGGGCGATGGTGAGTTCCACCTCCTCCGCTTCGGGAAGCACCGCCACGGTGGCGGTGGAGGTGTGGATGCGGCCGCCCGCCTCGGTTTCGGGCACGCGTTGCACGCGGTGCACGCCGCTTTCAAATTTCAGGCGGCTGTACGCACCTTGCCCCGTGATCATACAACTGA
>JAZOBT010000125.1:0-3087 GCA_045596125.1 Acutalibacteraceae bacterium
TTCATCCTACTAAGGTGGGATTTCTCCCGTCCGAAAGGACGGATTTAGTTGAAAAGAACCCACACTTGTCGTAGACAAATGTGGGTTCTTTTCTGGTGCCGCTGACCGGGGTCGAACCGGTACGGTATTGCTACCGAGGGATTTTAAGTCCCTTGTGTCTGCCTATTCCACCACAGCGGCATATGTGCGGGCATAGCCCGCTTATGTCAATTAATTGCCAAAATACAAACTTTTATCCGGAAATTCCGGTTCACACGTAATGTTCAGCCCCATTTTGCGAAGCGTGGATTCATCACCCGAGTGCAATAGTTGTGTGGAGTGAAGTTCACATCCGCGCAACTGAGGGAGTTGTTCCACAGCCGCCGCGGCGGTCTTGTCCGATGCGGCACAAATGTACAGCGCCGTCAACGTATCATCGGTTTTGAGCACACTGCTTTGGCTTTTCAGCAATTCCAGTTTCAATTTGAGCACCGGCTCCAACACCTGCGGGCTCATCAGCAACACTTCTTTGGGGATATCCGCCATCACTTTGATCGCGTTAAGCACGGCACCGCTGCAAGCACTCAGCAACCGTGTCGCCTTACCGGTGATGATGCGTCCGTCCGGCAAACGAATGGCGGCGGCGGGTGCACCGTCGCACGCTTTTTTCTTGGCGAGGGCGGGCAGTACAACGGGACGGTCCTCTTTTTTAAGATCCATCTGTTGCATAATCATTTTCAGCTTTTCAACTGTCTCAGGTTGTTCTTTACCTTGCTTGAGATCGCACAGCCCCTTGTAATAACGGCGGATGACCTCTTGGCGCCCTGCTTCGCGGCACGCCTCGTCATCCACAATGGCGTAGCCCGCCATGTTGACACCCATGTCGGTGGGGCTGCAATAAAAACGGTCGTTGCCCGTGATGCGCGACAAGATCGTGCGCACGATGGGGAAGGCCTCTACATCGCGGTTGTAGTTGACAGCCGCTTCGCCGTAGGCTTCCAAGTGGAACGGGTCGATCATATTCACATCTTGCAAATCCGCCGTGGCGGCTTCGTACGCGAGGTTTACGGGGTGTTTGAGCGGCAGATTCCACACCGGGAACGTCTCGTACTTACCGTATCCCGCCATAATACCACGGCGATGCTCGTGATACACCTGCGAAAGGCAGGTTGCCAGTTTACCGCTACCGGGACCGGGGGCCGTTACCACCACCAACGGCTTGGACGTGACGATATACGGATTGGCACCGTAACCCTCGTCGCTGACGATGTGATCCACATTCGCAGGATACCCTTCAATGGGACGGTGCACATAGTTTTTTACACCACGCGCGTCCAGCTTACGCACAAAAGCGTCAGCCGCCGTTTGACCGGCATACTGCGTGATAACCACGCTGTTGACTTCAATACCGAGATCGGTGAACGCATCGATCTGACGCAACAGATCCATCTCATAACTGATACCGAGATCGGCACGGATCTTGGTCTTTTCGATGTTAGCGGCGCTGATACAAAATACCACTTCCATCGTATCGCGCAATTCGCACAACAAGCGGATCTTGGCATCGGGTGCAAAACCGGGGAGAACACGAGCAGCGTGGTAATCGTCAAACAATTTACCGCCGAACTCAAGATACAATTTCCCGTTAAAGCGGGAAATACGCTCTAAAATATGTTCTTTTTGTTTCGCCATATACAGCGCATTATCAAACCCGATAGACACCCTTCTCACCACCTTAGTGTATAGCATACCAAAACTTGCTTGATTTTTCAAGGGGAAATTTCACGAAATATATAGTTTCTTTTTTTGAAAAATTGTGGTACACTGGTAACAAACCGACCGTGGAGGGAATAAATATGTCGATGGATTGGACAGAAGTACAGATTCGCGTGGCGACGGCAGATACCGACCGCGCCTCGGCGATTGCCAATATGGCGGTGCCGTACGGCATCTATGTGGAGGATTACAGCGATTTGGAGCAAGGTGCGCGTGAGATCGCGCATATCGACTTGATCGATGAAGATCTGCTCAAGCGGGATCGCACGCACAGTATCATTCATATTTATCTTGAACCGCAGGAAAACCCCACCGAGACGGTCTCGTTTTTGCGGGAGAGGTTATCCGCGTGCGGCATCGGTAGCGAGGTGGATACCAAAACCATCAGCGAACAGGATTGGGCAAATAACTGGAAACAGTATTTCAAACCGCTTTCGGTCGGAAGTCGTCTGCTCATTTGCCCCACGTGGGAGACGGTGGACGACACGGAGGGACGCATTAAATTGTCGATCGATCCCGGTATGGCGTTTGGTACGGGCGGACACGATACCACGCGTATGGTGCTCGAAGCGGTGGAACAGTATGTCACACCGGGGGCCGATGTGCTGGATGTCGGGTGCGGCAGCGGTATCTTGTCTATTGCTTCGCTGCTTTTGGGTGCCCGTTCCGCCGTGGGCGTGGATATTGATGCCTTAGCGGTAAAAATGGCATTGGAAAACGGCACGGTCAACGGGTTTGCCGAGCCGCGGTATCGCATTTTGCAAGGGGATCTGGTGGAAAAGATCACGGGGCAGTATCACATTATTCTGGCGAACATCGTGGCGGATGCCATTTTGAAGTTATCGCCTGTTATTCCGCAGTTCTTGTTGCCTGACGGTGTGTATATCGTTTCGGGTATCATCGAGGAACGCGGTGAAGAGGTTGCGACGGCACTGACGGCTTGCGGTTTTACCATTCAAAAACATCTCACACACGGCGGCTGGTGCTGCTTTGTGTGCGGAAAGGACTGACGGTATGTCACGTTTTTTCATTTCCCCGTTTACGGGAGATACCGCGCTACTCACGGGTCAGGAAGCACATCACATCGCTCGTGTTTTGCGTATGCGGGTGGGAGAGGATATCACCCTGTGCGACGGCGCGGGTACCGATTATGTTTGTCGCATCGCTGAGATCGGTGACAGCGAGGTGACAGTGCAGGTGCTTTACCGTCGTCCCACAGCGAGCGAACCGACAACGGCGGTGTCTTTGTACCAAGGCCTGCCGAAAAGCGAAAAAATGGATCTCATCGTGCAAAAATGCGTGGAGATCGTCATTGCGCGGGTCGTACCCGTG
>JAZOBT010000126.1:0-5113 GCA_045596125.1 Acutalibacteraceae bacterium
GATGCCGCTTTTCCTACAACCGACGATCTATAATAAAGGTTTGTATAATCAACCGGTTACAAGCGACGGTGAAATGGCATATACCACCCAAACGGTCAACTCCGTTTCCGTGGCAAAGGGCATTTCCGCCGGGTTTATGGAGTCGTATAACGTTTTGGGCAGTATGTCGCAAATGACGACGATTACTTCCAAAGATACCGACACCTTCTTAATGATGTCCAACGATCTTCCTCATGCACCAATGTTGCTACAAACACCGGATTATGTCCCCGCGCAAGAAGTCAACAATATGGAATACGATAAGCAAAACACAGATCGTTTTACAGCAGACGGTAAAACCATCGTGATTGAAAATTCCAACCAAATGCGGCATTATCACGTGAACATGGCGACGTTGTTGCAACTCGGTGAGTGGTTTGATTATCTGCGCAAAGAAGGCGTGTACGATAATACCAAGATCATTCTGGTGGCGGATCACGGTTATGGTTTGTGGCAGGACAAAGCACTGCAAATGAAGAGCGGTGCTAAAAAAACTGAAGATGTGGCGTGGTATTTCCCGCTGCTTTTGGTGAAAGACTTTAATGCCGATGAGTATACGGCATCGGATGAATTTATGACGATCGCGGATGTTCCCGCGTTGGCGGTCAAAGACTTGATCGCTAATGCGAAGAATCCGTTTACAGGCAAAGAAATCAATTCGAGTGAGAAAACCGCCCACGAGCAGTTTATCATCATCGAGGGCGATTGGGATACCACCAAGAATAACGGAAAGACGTATCAAAACTCCAAATGGGCAAGCGTGAAGGATAATTTGTGGGATCCCGACAGTTGGACTTTCTATCCGGGGTATATGATTCTGGACGAACACAAGGCACCGGCAGAAGCGCAAAATTAACACGTAAGAAGAGCACGGCTGTGCCGTGCTCTTCTGATTTTTTGCTATAAAAAAGGGCACACTCCTACTGAACGGAGTGTGCATATGAAACGCAAATGGCTGTGCTTTACAGAACTGTTTATCCTCGGCGGCGCAGGATATAACCTCATTGAATTGCTATGGCGGGGATACAGTCACTGGTCGATGTTCTTCTTGGGCGGTACGTGTTTTCACTTGATCGGTAAGATCGGAGCACGGATGCGGCGCCGCGGATGGTTGGCGGTCGGTATTGCCTGCTCGGCGGCGGTAACAGCAGCCGAATTTGTCAGCGGTTGTTTCCTCAATCTGCGATGGAAGCTAAACGTATGGGATTACAGCCATATGTTTGGAAATCTGTATGGGCAGGTGTGCTTACTCTATAGCGTGTTATGGGGCGGACTGAGCCTTCTTGCACTACCGCTGTACAACACACTTAACTGTTGGCTTTCGAGGGACAACAATCGTTAAAGGGGCATACGCTGCATTGCGGTGAGCGTGCGGTGCAAACCTCGCGACCAAACAGCACAAGACGATGACAAAAGGCGTTACTTTCTTGCGGCGGGAGCAGTTCGCGCAGTTGTTCTTCCACGCGGCGCGGGTCTTTCCCCGTAGAGAGACCCAATCGGTTGGTGATGCGGATGCAATGTGTGTCGGTTACCACAGCACCCTCCATCCCGTACACATCTCCACAGATCAAATTAGCGGTTTTTCGACCAACGCCCGGCAGGGAGGTGAGGGCTTCGATCGTGTTCGGCACCACACTGTCAAATGAATCACGTAGCATACGTGCCATTGCCGCTAGGTCACGTGCTTTAGTTTTGTACAGACCGCAAGAATGAATATACGGTTCGATCTCTTCGGGCGTGGCCTCTGCAAACGCCTCAATGGTGGGGAATCGCTCAAACAACGCGGGCGTTACCAGATTGACTCGCGCATCGGTGCATTGCGCCGAGAGCCGTGTTGCTACCAATAATTGAAATGCGTCTGCGGCTTCCAGTGAACACTGTGCTTGCGGATACCGCTCGCGCAAGCGTTCCACAGCGATGAGTGCTCGTTGTTGTTTTGTCATTGTTACCACATCCTTGCCACCAGTGTAGCACGGATGAAGAAGAGCTGTCAATGCAGAAATTTTGCATAGATACTTGCATATTTTTCACGAATGGCGTATGATAAAACATACGAAGAAAAGGCGGTGAGCAAGATGGCACCTTTAGCGGACCGAATGCGCCCGCAAACGCTGGACGATATGGTGGGACAACAGCATTTGTTGTCTGAGGGAACGGCGTTGCGCACGATCATCGAATCGGGGCATATCCCCAACTTGATATTTTACGGCCCCTCCGGTGTGGGGAAAACCACACTGGCGGGTATCATTGCCGCGCGCACGTCGATGCGTCTTCACCGCTTAAACGGCACAACGGCTTCTACCGCCGATATTCGTGCCGTGGTGGAAGAGGTAGATACCTTAGCGGGTGCAAATGGTATTTTACTGTATTTGGACGAGATTCAGTATTTCAACAAAAAGCAACAACAGACGCTGTTGGAGTACATTGAAAACGGGAAAATCACCTTGATTGCCTCTACAACGGAGAACCCGTATTTTTACGTATACAATGCCATTTTGAGTCGTTCCACGGTGTTTGAATTTAAGACTGTCGAGCCTTCGGAAGTGGAACGCGCGGTGCAACGGGCATTTGATTTTTTAGCCGAAGAACAAGGTATAACCATTACTGCCGATGCGGGGGTCGCCTCACACATTGCTACGGCATGCGGTGGCGATGTTCGCAAATCGATGAATGCTGTGGAATTGTGTGTGCTGGCGACCAAACCTGATGAAAACGGAACAGTACACGTTTGCTTGGAAACAGCAGCCGAGCTGTCGCAAAAGAGCGCTATGCGGTATGACCGTGATGGCGACGAGCATTACGATATGTTATCGGCGTTCCAAAAATCGATGCGTGGTTCGGATCCCGATGCGGCGGTATACTATTTGGCACGGTTGTTGGCAGCGGGTGATTTGCCGTCGGTTTGCCGCCGCTTGTTGGTGTGCGCCGCCGAAGATGTGGGGTTGGCGTATCCGATGATCTTGCCGATCGTGAAAGCGGCGGTTGACAGCGCTTTGCAGGTGGGTTTACCCGAAGCACGATTGCCGCTTGCCGATGCGGTGATTTTGGTGGCAACGGCACCTAAATCCAATTCCGGACACGATGCGATTGCCGCCGCGATGGCGGATGTGGAAAAAGGACATACCGCACCGCCGCCGCGCCATTTGCAAAATAAGCACTACGATGGAGCGGATGCGGCAGTCAAAGGGCAGCATTATTTTTATCCTCATTCGTTCCCGCATCATTGGGTCGCCCAACAATATTTACCCGATGACGTGAAAGATCACACGTACTACATACCGGGTGATAACAAGACCGAAACCGCCTTTGCGGAGTATTGGAAAACCGTGAAAAAGCAGCGTGGATAATAGGACAAAAAACGGAGAAATTTGCGCGATTATCACAGTTTTTCCGCGTATATCGCACATGGATTGGCAAATTGTAAGGTATTTTCTGAAATTTCGGAAAATACCTTGACTTTTTTCTGTAAAACATATATAGTTTGTATGTTATCCACCGCCGATTTTTGGCGGTGGATACGCATCTATTTTTCATTAGAGATGATATGAGGCATCGCCGCAGTCGCGTGAAAACAGACGACTGTGAAAAACCCTTTGCGGAGGGCGTTGCTCAAAGTATCACGGTTTCGCTCCGTGGTGGCAGAGGCACACGCGGGGAAACTATCGTATACGGCCGAGCCGTATATACACCGCAAAGGGGGATGCTGATATGAAAGCGACCAAAGAAATTATCGAATTGAAAGACATTACCGTTTCCTTTGATGGAGAACAGGTGTTGAGCGGATTGGATCTCAACATCTCGGACGGAGAGTTTGTTACCTTGCTGGGTCCTTCGGGCTGCGGTAAGACAACAACGCTGAGAATCATCGGCGGCTTCGTTACTCCGGATAGCGGCAGTGTCTTTTTTGATGGCAAAGATATGGCGGCACTGCCGCCGTATAAACGTCCCGTGAATACCATATTCCAACGCTACGCGTTGTTCCCGCATTTGAATGTGGAAGACAACGTGGCTTTCGGTATGCGTGTTCAACGCAAAAATAAAAAGGAGATTCACGAGACGGTTGACCGTATGCTCAAGCTGGTGAATCTGGTGGGCTTTAACGAGCGCCGTATTGATACGCTGTCCGGCGGTCAACAGCAACGTGTTGCCATTGCCCGTGCTTTGGCAAACAATCCGCGCGTTTTGTTGCTGGATGAGCCGCTTGCCGCACTGGATCTCAAACTGCGTAAAGATATGCAGGCGGAACTGAAGAACATCCAAAAGAGCTTGGGTATCACTTTCGTTTACGTTACCCACGATCAAGAAGAGGCTCTGTCAATGTCGGATACCGTGGTGGTTATGGATGCGGGCCGCATTCAGCAGATCGGTACGCCGCAGGATATCTATAACGAGCCGCAGAATGCCTTTGTAGCCGATTTTATCGGCGAGAGTAATATCTTGGATGGCATTATGCACGAGGACTATTTGGTAGAGTTTTTCGGCAGAAAATTCCCTTGCTTGGATAAAGGATTTGATAAGAACGAACCCGTGGACGTGGTGATTCGTCCCGAGGATATCGATATCGTTCCCGCTAACGAAGGACACTTGACAGGTACCGTTACGGCGGTGACGTTTAAAGGTGTGCACTTTGAGACGATCGTTGATTTCAAGGGCTTCAAGTGGATGATCCAAACCACCGACTATTATCCGGTGGATTCCGTCATCGGCATTGTTCTCAATCCCGAAGATATCCACATTATGAAAAAATCCGAATATTCCAACCAGTTTGGTGATTACAGTTCGTATTCCGATGAGTTTGATGAAATGGCGAATCCGGAGATCGATCTAACCGAAGAGGCGGCGGAGGTAGAGGAATGATGCGTTCGAAATGGGCCGCCGCACCGTTCACGCTGTGGATGGTGTTGTTCACGGTCGTTCCGCTTGGTATTGTGCTGTGGTTTGCCTTTACCGATGCAAACGGTCAATTCACGTTATCTAACCTGTCTGCTATCGTTGAGTATGCGGGTACGTTCGGTTTGTCCATTTTCTTGGGCGCTATTGCCACGATCATCTGTTTGGTACTGGCATTCCCATT
>JAZOBT010000127.1:0-11873 GCA_045596125.1 Acutalibacteraceae bacterium
ATAGCATTTTCGGGAATCATATAAAGCTTACCTTTGCGAATAACGCCGGGGATCTTGCCTTCGGCGCAAAGAATACGCACGCGGCGGGGAGAAATGCCCCAATTTTCGGCGGCTTTTGATACTTTTATATAATCCATTTGAGTTTACCTCCGGTTGATTATTCCTTAATTATAGGTAGTATATCATATTTTGGGAATAATATCAAGGGGTTTTGTATAACAAACGATATGTTAGTTGTTCCCAAAATAAGAAATCTCGGCTAAAATACGATTGGATGCGATTTTAGCCGAGATCTTTACTTATTTAGTTTCGTTTGCGACTTTTTGACCTTCTTCAGTTTTTAGCCATTCTTCATATTCTCGCTGACCTTCTTCAGACTCAAAGAAAGCAATTATATCAGGCATAATTACACGAACAAAGGATTCAAGCGCTTCTCTGGGAATAGTGCAACTCATATGTAAATCAACTCCTTATATATAATCTCATTTGCCCTTTGGCGGATGTTGTTCATACGGCGGACCCATTCGAGTTGATTTTCTGCTTTTAGTTGTTCGGTAATACCTTCGGCTTGTTTGAATTGCTTGATTAGAACATCAAACATCTCTTCCGTTTGTTTGTTGATGTCGGCGAGGTAGCGATTAAGTTTGCATTCCAAAACCAACGAAGTATAAAAACCTTTGCGATGGTGTTTGATAAACTCTAAATGTCGTTGACCCCATACACCAATTTCAACTTGTTCTTCATCGGGTAGTTTAAGGCAAGGGATATAATAATCACCTTGAAGTTCATACCATAAATCATTATTTTTATCAAAAAAATACTTTTCCATAATCAAACCTCCTTGTAAATAACTTTAAGTTTCTTTTGTTTTGAGCGGATAATTTTTAGTAGAACTTCATCCAAAGCTTCAGTGCATTTACCATCCTCAATAAGTGAGTTACGCATTTCGTTCATACAGTTCACAACCACCCGGCGTTCAAAGTCATCTAATACGATATAAAATTTCTTTTCCTTCATAGCACTCACTCCTTTAGCAAGTCCATAAACGGAGCCTCATCATTTACAAATGTGTCATATGTAAATTGTGCGCCTAAGCGAAATCCCATAATAAAACTATCAAGATTGGATTCGCCGTTGACTACGCCCAAAGCGTTTACAAACTCAAGAAATTTCTTTTTACTTTCGCCCGAAAGGTTCTCGGTTAGATAGTCTTCGTTTAGCATCAAGATTTCCATCTGCTTTTGAACAGTTTTGTTCTGTTTCGTGCTACGAGCCTGTGGATCTAAATTGCCATAGTAGAATTCTTCTATAAATTTTAACATCAGTATTTTCTCCTTCTTTTTGTATATACAACTCATCTTGTATATACATTTTATATTATTATTTTCGAAAACACCAATGTGCCGATTTGATACGGTAGAAATATATGTGTGATTGTCGGTTATTTTAGAATTGTTTTCTCAAATCCGTTAAGAACAACCGCACCATTTAACAAAAAAGGCGCTTAAATAGCCGGTTTTTTGTTTTTGTGTGCGAAATTTGTGCGAATTTTTTAATTTTTACAATTCAGGAACTCAAACATGCGGATTTTTTATCGTAATCCATTGATTAACCGCCAGGTATAACATCACCAATCCTGCACTAAGTAGGATACCTCCGATTATATCGGTAATCCAATGCACACCCGCGATCAGCCTGAGCACCACCATAAGCACCGCAAACGTCATAGCGGCTCCCGTAACAACTTTTCTAAGTGCCGCGGAGTGTATACGGGTGCGGAGTTGGTGTACGGCCGTAGGCATTACGCATAATATGAGCATAGTCGTGGAAGAGGGATACGATGCCTCTAACACGCCGGCGATCAACAACGGTCGACAATTGATGACCACCGTTTCAAAGAAAAGGTATGCCGCCATAACTATAATATAGAATCCGCCCAACGCCAAGAGACTGCGATCCACTTTTAAGATGTGTTTTCGCTTGATCCATTGAACGAGTCCCAAGACCGCAAATCCCGCGACAAACGCGATCGGCACCAGACTCAGCCAATCTGTAAGCGTATACAACGCCATATGCACACCGATACAGCGATGAACAAACCCATTTAAGGTAGCAAACCCTACGGTCGATCCGTGGGGTCCAATCGGTCTAACCTCCACCAACCGCACCGCCACCGTCCACAGCACAAACACCGTTAACAGACCTACACCTATATAAAGTTTCTTTTTTGTTTGTTTTTTCAAAATAAAATCCTCCCCGTCTTGTATTTACCTACAACATACGGGAAGGATCGTCATTTTTCAAGAAACGCCCTGTCACACGGATGACACGTTTCGTGTCTTTGCCAACGAACGACTAATAAGCCCTTGATTATGAGGAACAACAACATCAATACGGCAGCATACGGTTGCTGCGTCACCACAAACAAAAGCACACCCATCAAGGTAAGTGCAAAGGAAAGTTTGCACTTACTGTTTTCCCACCATTGTGCGCGATAATTCTGCAGTGCCAGTGTGAAAATACCCGCTATATTCATCACGACCACTATAGTCACATATAATACTTTTACATACGAAGCCACAGCGGTTAACGATATTAACGAAACCGCTTGTACCATTCCGTCTGCTTTCTCGCCGAAAAGCGGTAGAAAGAAAAGCGTGGCGGCACCGATATCCAGCAATCCGAAAACCAAATCGCGCAACCGTGATTGGGCTTGCTTTTTCTCTTGTTCTGCCAGTGTGATCATTTCTTCACCGGATAACAGTTCATCCACCGTGATCGAAAAAACCGCGGCAATCCGTTTGAGCGAATCAATCGTCGGATATCCCCTGCCCGATTCCCATTTGGAAACGGCGGTTCGGGATACATAAAGCGCCTCGGCAAGCTGCTCCTGCGTAAGATGATTCTGTTTTCTCAACAGTTGCAATTTTTCGTTAAACTCCATACTATCCGCTCTTTTCAAAACTGATATTGTCAGTATACTACATTGCACACCGTTTGGCAAATCAATTCGCATTGGATACGTCTCCATCCTGTTGCCGACGGATGGAAGCGGTAAGACAGATGACGCGTGTGGCGCCGTATATTTTAAGCATTTTGGCGCACTCATCAGCAGTGGCGCCCGTCGTAAGCACGTCATCCACCAGCAGTATCGTCTTCCCCGTGAGTATTTCGTTGTTCAGCACATCAAATACGCCCAACACATTTCCCGCACGCTCCCATGCGTGCTTTTTCTTTTGCGGTACGGTTTCATAAATTTTGACAAGTAACTCTTGATATGGCACACCCAGCCGCACCGCCACCTCGTGGGCAAGCAATTCGCTTTGATTGAATCCCCGCTCCTCCCGTTTCTTATGCGTGACCGGCACCGCCGTCACCATATCAATGATCTCTGATGCGCACTCACGCCGTACCACAATTGCCATTTGATCGGCGAAAAAAGCAACCGTGCGCGGATCGTCGTAGCGTTTCAAACGTAAAACGCCGCTGCGTGCCGCACCCTCGTAATAAAACGGAGAAAGCGCCCTGTCGTACCGATGACGGTGGCGTCGACACGTGCAATCGCTCTTGGACATACCGCAAAGCGGGCATAACGGCGGGTGGATGAGGCACAACGTATCCCGACACGTATCACAACACAAACAGAACGCGGGAATCACCTCGCCGCAGAAAATGCACCGTTCGGGCAATATCCACGCTAACAACCGCAAAAGGAAACGTCGCAACATACAGTCACTTCCTCTTACACCCAAAAAGGCTTTCGGGTAATTCCGAAAGCCTTTTTGAAATTTTACTCCGTACGCAAGGCTACCACAGGATCTTTCCGTGCCGCACTGCGCGAGGGAATGATACCGGCAAACAAGGTTAGGAGCACACTGATGATGATCAAAAGTACTCCCACCTCCGGAGGAAGAATGGCATTCAAATTTGGGATACCGGTGAGCGCGTGCAAGATCAAGTTGATGGGAATACACAACAAGTACGTCAAGCCCACGCCGAGCAGCCCCGATGCAAAACCGATGATCATCGTTTCGGCGTTAAACATACTCGAAACATTGCGCTTGGAAGCACCGATCGCGCGCAAGATACCGATCTCTTTGGTACGCTCTTGTACCGATATTAAGGTGATAACGCCGATCATAATGGAAGAAACAATAAGTGATACCGCTACAAACGAGATCAGCACATAGGTGATCGCGTTGATGATGGTTGTTACGGAGGACATCATCAAGCCCACATAGTCGGTATACGTAATGCGGGAGAGTTCCTCCACCCCGTCGTTATACTCCGCAATGGCCTCTTCAATGATATCCTTGTCGGCAAAACTGGCGGCATACAAGTTGATCGCCGCGGGTGTTTCGGGATCAACATAACTCAACACACGGAGATTATCCTCATACGATGCGTCGGAGAACACCAGTACCTCTTCATAGTACACGGCGCATTGCTCCGTCGTATACCCGCGCAACGAGGCATTCAGGGCGCCTGCCAATTGTGCTTCGGTCATCATCGCAAGTTGTTGCTTCACGCCCGCGGCATATTGCGCCTTGTAGCGTTCCACGATCGCTTGTGTGAACAACTCCTCCAGATCCTCATCCGACATATCCGCGATATAGGAGCTGATCTCCTCCTCGCTCATACCCGTCTGCTGCACCAAGCCCTGCGTGATCATTTGCTCCTGTGCGGCACGATCCATCGTGGCCAGCGTTTGCTTGACCGTGGCATCGATCTGCGCTTGCGACGGAATGCACATAATTTTCACATAAGCTTCCGCCTTACCTTTGTTGTTCAGCGCGGCAATGTAGTTACGGAACTCGGTTTCCTTTTCCTTGTCGGTCATCACACCGGCATTCTCGCGGAACGGCAGTCCGTTGAAAATGTCCGTATCCTTGCTTTCCAATTGGGCTTTGAGCGCGGGCGACTCAGCGGTCTTTTCGATAACATACTCGCGCAATTTGCCCGTATACCCGATCGAACCGGTCAAAACACCCGACAACGCATCCTCGTTTTTGCGCACGATACCCGACACCTTCAGCACCGTACCGTTATCGTAAAGATACTTCAGTCCCGCGTTGGTCTCACGCAGATCGGTGTACAAGCCCGTTTTCTCATCTTTGGTATAGCAATCCGCACCCAAGATCGTGCGGAATTCCCTATTGCAGATCTCTTCGTAGGTCCATTTCCGATCGTTATCATCCAGCGTCTCTTTATTGATCGCGGCATCTACAATGGCATTGATATCGTCTTCCGAGATGAGGCCCAACGCATACAGCGCCATATCGTTGACCTCGTTGTTCTCGTCCACCACCAACACCACTTCGTTGTACTCGGTCGGCCAAGAACCATACACCACATCGTATTGCTTTTCCAGCAACGGACTGACGAGCTTGCCATTGTCACCCGCCAGCATTTCCTGCCATAACGTAGCAGACGAAGACATGCCGCCGAGCATCATCGAAGACATCATACTGTTGCTCGAGGTCATACCCATATTGCCCATCATCTCTTGACCGAAATACCGCGTCAGCAACGTCTGCATCAACTTGGATGTATCAGAATGTAAAATGGTTCCATCCTCTGTTTTGGTGTAGATGAGCATATCCATATTGTAGGTGTACTGTACACCGCTGACCGCATCGTGCAATCCGAGCGGGGATTCCTCATCCGCACGCTGGGCTTCCAACCATTTTTTGAAGGAATGCAGATCGTTCTCGTGCGCTTCCACCGAGTTAAGCGCATTTACCAGATCGTGAAGCACCGGCTTTTCGTACACCGCATCGGAATCATGGTTTTTATCCGATTGCGCCGTGTTGATAAACGTCGCCATCAGCGTACCGATATCCATATGTTGTGCTTCCAGCATCAGCGGATACGACGCAAGCGTATCCTCCTGCACCGCATCAATGTACGTAGTCATACCGTTGGAAACGGCCGTGATAAGTGCGATACCAATGATACCGATACTGCCGGCAAACGCCGTCAGCGTGGTGCGTCCTTTTTTGGTAAACAAGTTTTTCAAAGATAAGCCAAACGCCGTATGGAACGCCATCGCGGGCTTTTTGGTCTTATGCACCGTTTCAGGTTGTACCGCGGGTGCCATTTCCTCATCCGTCGGCGGTGCGGAATCGGCGGTGATCTCGCCATCCAGCATCCGCACAATACGCGTGGAATATTGCTCTGCCAACTCAGGATTGTGCGTTACCATAATCACCAAACGGTCACACGAGATCTCTTTAAGAATCTCCATAACCTGCACGCTGGTCTCGCTGTCCAACGCGCCCGTCGGCTCATCCGCAAGCACAATATCAGGATCGTTAACAATGGCACGTGCGATCGCCACACGTTGCATTTGACCGCCCGACATTTCGCTCGGGCGCTTCTTCAGTTGGTCGCCCAACCCCACCTTTTCCAACGCTTCCTTGGCACGGCGACGGCGCTCCGCTTTGGAAACGCCCGACAACGTCAGTGCCAGTTCCACGTTTTGGAGCACGCTTTGGTGCGGGATCAAATTATAACTTTGAAACACAAAACCCACCGAATGGTTGCGGTAGGCATCCCAATCACGATCACGGTAGTTACGAGTGGACACTCCGTTGATGACCAGATCGCCCTCGCTGTACTGATCCAAACCACCGATGATATTGAGCATCGTGGTCTTACCGCATCCGGAGGGCCCTAAAATCGAAACAAACTCACTATCGCGAAAACGCAACGATACCCCTTTGAGCGCGTGTACCGTCTCGCCGCCCGCGGGATAGTCTTTTTTAATACGCTTCAGTTCCAGCATATCGGTCTCCCTTTCTTACTAGTACTCTTAATTATGCTTGTTTTTCGGGAAATTTGCAAGAGATATCAAAAAATTTAAAGAATTGTTCATAAATATTTCGGCTTTCCCACAAAGTAACATTGACATCTGCCCCCCAAACGTGTTACGCTCTACCCAAAGGAGACGATGGTATGGCTTGGTACACTTCCGTAGATCAAACGATCGGGAACACCCCGTTGTTGGAACTGACGCAGATCGCAAACGAAGAAAAACTACATGCTCGCCTGCTGGCGAAACTGGAATTTTTCAATCCCGCAGGGTCGGTCAAGGATCGCGTGGCGTTGTCGATGATCAACGACGCCGAAGCACAGGGACGCTTGACACCGCAATCCGTTATCATTGAACCCACCAGCGGCAACACGGGTATCGGTCTTGCCGCCGTTGCCGCGGCACGCGGATATCGTATGATGCTGGTGATGCCTGATACGATGTCGGTGGAACGCCAAAAACTCGCCGCCGCTTACGGTGCCGAGGTAGTGCTCACCGAGGGTGCCTCGGGTATGGCGGGCGCCATACAAAAAGCGGAAGAATTAGCCGCCACCCTGCCACACAGTTTTCTCGCGGGTCAGTTTGTCAATCCGTCCAATCCCGCGGCACATTACAACACCACGGGTCCCGAGATTTGGCACGATACCGAAGGGTGTGTCGATATCTTTGTGGCGGGTGTCGGAACCGGCGGCACCATCACAGGTGTCGGTTCGTATTTAAAAGAACACAACGCCGCCGTGCGCATTGTCGGCGTAGAACCTGCCGATTCACCCGTTCTCGCGGGCGGTAAAGCGGGCGCACACGGCTTGCAGGGCATCGGCGCGGGCTTTATCCCCGACGTGCTGGACGCGGCTTTGTTGGATGAAGTCATCCCCGTTACCACACAGCAAGCCTACGAGAAAGCGCGCTTGCTCGGAAAACGCGAAGGCGTTTTGGCGGGTATCTCCTCGGGCGCCGCGCTGCACGCCGCCATTGAACTGGCGAGACGGGAAGAAAACACCGGAAAAACCATTGTGGTCTTACTGCCCGACACAGGTGACCGCTATCTGTCCACCCCGTTGTTTGGGTAAAAGGAAAACCGCCGTACGGCGGTTTTTTAATGCGCTGACACTTCATTCCACAATGTAAAGCCCAGAATCAAAGCACCGCCGACAAGTTGGACGGGCGTGATGGCTTCACTCAGCAACACCACCGAGCAAAGCACCGCCACCAACGGATCGATATAACTGAGTATCGCGGCTTTTTGCCCTGTCAGTTCCCCCAGCGAAGAGAAGTACAGGCAGTATGTGATGCCGGTATGTACAAGACCAACTACAAGCAAGAACACCCATCCCGAGCCGCTGAGCGTTGTTACATGTGTACCGCCGGTAAGCAGCACATACGGCAACAACACCGCGATGGCGGCTATAAATTGCAAAAACGTGCGATGGATACCGTTGACACTGCCGATAAACTTATTCAACAATACCACGGTCGCATACAGCACCGCCGCGCCCAAACCGAACAAAATACCCGTCATATGCGAGCGACCGGCACTGAGATCACCCACACCGGTGATGAGAACCAATCCCACAGTGGAACCCGCGAAGCACAACCATTGCCGCGGCTTGATACGCTCACGGAACAGAAGCGGGCTGACCACCGTGACAATGACAGGTGCAAAATAGTAACTCAGTGTCGCAACCGACACGGTGGTATACTGATAGGCTTCAAACAACAATATCCAGTTAAAGCCCATCGCCATTCCCGAAACGGTCAACAGTATCAAGTGCTTCTTAATACCACCCCACCGTATCGCTTGCTTGGTCACCAGCAGATACCCGCCGATGAGCACCGCCGCCAACGCCGCGCGGTACAACGCGATCTCCGCCGACCGCAACGGGATACACCGCACAAACAACCCAACTGTGCCGAAAACCAGCATCGAAACGATGAGTTGCAAGCGCGCTTGCTTGGAACGCTCCATAAAGTAACCCCCACGCATCTACGAAAAAGCGAGGCTGTGCACCAGCCTCGCTTTGGTTTTTACAGTCCCATCTTCTCCAACAGCATCTTGGAGCAATCCAACTGATTGGGGATGTTGCCGTTCTCGTCACGCACACGCCAGATGTCGGGCGTGATCTCGTCGGCAACGTACATTTTGCCGTTCTCGTCATAACCGATCTCGATCTTGAAATCGATCAGCGTCAGGCCCATCGGTGCCAATTCCTTTTTGAGAACTTCGCCGACGCGCAGCACGATATCCTGTGCCTCGTCATACTGACCCTCTTTGAGGAGTCCTTTCATCAAGCAGATACGCTCGCTGATCAGCGGGTCACCCTGGATATCATCTTTCAACGTCACCTCGGCATACGGAGGATCAAACACAATACCCTCTTCCAAGGTGAAACGGCGGCACATACTGCCGGCCGTGAAATAGCGGAGCACGAACTCAAGCTTGGGGACGGTGAGGTTACGCACCTGCATCAAGCCCTTGTCCACGTCGGCGGCGATATAGTGCGTGGGAATGCCGTTCTTCTCCATCAATTCAAAGAAATACTTAGAGATGGTCAGGCCAATCTTGCCTTTGCCGGCAACACTGCCACCCACCGTGTTGGAACCGGGATCAAACACGCCGTTTTCACCCGTCATACTGTCTTTGAACAACAGACTGACTACGTTAGTCTCTTCATCCAACAGAACATCTTTGGTCTTACCCGTGTACAATGTTTTCATATTTAAGACTCCCTTAAAAAAATTCAAGCATTCCCGATGGCACTACCACCGTGACAGATTTATTATAAAGCACAGCACGCCATTTTTCAAGAAAAATTTAAGCCCTACCGCATATTTTTTGAGGGAAATATTGAAAAAACTGCCAAATACCTGTATAATAGACTCAACAACGCTACTATAAAATCGAGAGGGTAGGATACCATGGATCTGAAAACCTATTTATCGGAACTGGAATATCTCGTCAATATTGACAGTTGTTCCGACGATTCCGAAGGATTGAATCGTGTGGCGGAATTTTTCAGCAGCCGTTTTCGCGAGATGGGCTGGAATGTGCACGAGCATAATTTTGCGCCCGCATCCGGCACTTGCGTCATTTGCACCAACCGCGAAGCCGAGCACTACGACCTGATGCTGATAGGACATTTGGATACGGTGTTCCCCAAAGGCACGTGTGCCGAGCGTCCGTTCCGTATCGAGGGTGACCTCGCTTTCGGCCCCGGTGTGGCGGATATGAAGCACGGTTGTTTGTTGATGTACTATCTCCTCAAAGAGTTGCCGAAAGAGGTTAACGACAAGCTCAATATCGTCGCTGTTTTTAACCCCGATGAAGAGATCGGCAGTCTCCATTCCAAAATCGCTTATCTGCCGTATGCTGAAAAAAGTACTTACGCGTATGTGTACGAGGCAGCGGCCGCAAGCGGCGTGCATTGCGTACAGCGTAAAGGCGCTGTGGGTTTAAGCATCGAGTTTTTCGGGAAAGCGGGACATTGCGGATTTGTGTTTGAAAACGGTGCGCTCAGCGCCGTCAGTGAGATGGCAAAATGGATCGTCGCGTTGGATGAACTGCAAAGCCGCGAGCGAGATACCACGGTTAATGTCGGCGTCGCGAACGGTGGTACGAAAACTAATGTCGTGGCGGATCACGCCGAATTGCACGCGAGCGTTCGCTTTGCCGACCCCAATGAGATCGACCGTTTGAACGCCTTGCTGGAGAAATTGACCAACGATGCGAAAGAACGTGGTATCGAGGCGCGCATCACGCGCAACCGTGCCAAGCGCCCGCTCAATCCCACCGAACAAGGCAAAGCATATATCGAACACATCACCGCTGTGGCAAAAGAGCACAACATTGATCTGATGTTTAAAGCACGCGGCGGTCTGTCCGATGCGAACCTGATCGCCCAATGCGGTCCGATCTGTTTGGACGGTATGGGCCCGTCGGGCGGCAACGGTCATGCCCCCGAAGAATATATGCTCATCGACACCGTGCTCCCCGCCTATGAACTGTCCCAGTTGCTCCTTCAGGATTTAGCGGATAACAAATAAATACGAATGAAGAACAAGCGCCCTCGAAAGGGTACCTTTCGAGGGCGCTTGTTGTATTATTTCTGACCGTTGCCGGCGGTGTCGGAACCGTCACCGACAAGACCGAGGTCTTTCGCGGCTTGTTCTCTCATCTTGTACTTCAAGATCTTACCCGCGGCGTTCATGGGGAAACTGTCCACAAACGAAATGTACTTCGGTACTTTGTGGCGCGCCATACTCGCCTTGATGTACTCGGTCATTTCTTCGGCGGTAATACTGCCCGCTTCTTTGAGGATGATGCACGCCATAATTTCCTCACCGTATTTCTTGTCAGGCACACCGATGACCTGCACATCCTGCACGGCGGGATGGGTATAGATAAACTCTTCGATCTCCTTGGGATAGATGTTTTCACCGCCGCGGATGATCATATCCTTCAGTCGACCCGTGATGCGGTAATTGCCGTCAGCATCGCGGCACGCCAAGTCACCCGAATGCAACCAACCATCGGCATCCACCGTGTCACGCGTGGCTTGGGGCATCTTGTAATAGCCCTTCATCGTGTTATAGCCCTTAGAGCAGAACTCGCCGTTGACACCGTCGGGCAGTTCTCTGCCGGTCTCGGGATCGACGATCTTGCAACGCACGTGCGGGAACGCGTAACCGACGGTATCGGTTCGCACTTCCAAGCTATCCGTCCACGCCGACATCGTAGAACCGGGCGCCGATTCGGTCTGCCCGTAAACGCTCACGATACCCGTCATATTCATCTCATCCGGTTGCGCGGCACGGCGCATCAACTCAGGCGGGCAACCCGCGCCCGCCATAATACCGGTGCGCATATGCGAGAAATCAGTTTTTCGATAATCGGGATGGTTGAACATCGCGATAAACATCGTAGGCACGCCGTTGAAACACGTGATTTTTTCTTGGTTGATGCACGCGAGCGATTGCTTTGCCGAGAAATACGGCAACGGACAAATGGTGGCGCCGTGCGTCAGCGAGGACGTCATCGACAACACCATACCGAAGCAATGGA
>JAZOBT010000128.1:0-3299 GCA_045596125.1 Acutalibacteraceae bacterium
CATGGCTACGATCCGACTTCTGAAGCACGCGGTAGAACGCAAATCCGCCCATCGGCGGGTTGTCGCCTGCGCCGTAGGTAATGCGGTTTCCTTCCAGCTTCGCGCCGTACAGCGCCGCCATCACGTGCCCTTGTTGGTGCGAAAAGCGATACAGCGGCACGCGAAGCAGTGCCGCCGTTTGGCGCGCCGCGCCCTCCCCCGACAGGAAGCAGGGCATATACGAGCCCGCCGCTTGCGACGGGCGATCCGACACGCCGACGGCGGTAACCGCGCGCAGGTCGCCCGCGTCGCCCACCAGCCGTTCAAACAGGTCGGGCAGTTGCCGCGTGTGGTGAAACACCGCGTCACTCTGGCGCAGACCCATCTCCCCGTCTTTGACGGGTAAAAGTTGTTTTACTTGCCAAAGCGCCCCCGTCTCGGCTTCAAAAGCCGCGACGGAGGTCGTGTAATTGCTGGTATCCAGCCCTAAATATCGTGCCATATTATGCCTCGCCGCGCCGCGCGACACCGCCGAGTACACCGTTGATAAACGACGCATCCGTGTCGCCGCCGTAGCGTTTTGCCAGTTCCACGGCTTCGTTGATGGACACGCTGACGGGGATATCCTCCACAAAGCGCATCTCGTAGATCGCCAGACGCAACACCGCCAGCGCCACGCGGGAAATGCGATCGCGGCTCCAGTTGTGGGCGTTGGCGGAGATGAGTTCGTCGATCTCCTCCGTATGGGCGACCGCGCCCTCGGCGAGCGATACGGCAAACGTATCCCCCGTGATGTCGCGCGCTTCACCCGCGTTTTCGAGAATTTCAGCGATACTTTCGCCCGAAAAACTCCTCTCAAACAACAGCACAAACGCGAGTTCTCTTGCTTCCCGTCTGGTCATACAAACCAAGCCTTTCTGTTTTCAAATTCCGTGACAAAGCGTGCCGCCCGCCGTAGCGGGGGCACACTTCGGTTGTGTTTTATTTTTCCGCCGCGCTGTCTTCCGCCAGTTGCATACCGGCGATGTGCACGTTGACCTTGGTGACCGGCTTGCCCGTCATCGACTGTACCGCGCTTTTGACCTGACGTTGCACTTCACCCGCCACATCGGGAATACGCACACCTTCTTTGAGGTTGACATACACGTCGATGATGGTCTCGTTTTCATTGCTGACCACGCCGACCGATTTGCTGCCCTGAGAAACGACCAGACCGCGGATGTCCGTATACCGTGTTGCCATTCCTGCCACACCCGCCACTTCGACGGCCGCCGTCTCCGCAATTTTCGCGATGACTTCCTCAGAAATGATGCAACAACCCTCCGACGATTGATAGTCCTTTACATCCATGCTGATGTCCTCCCTTTCGATTTGTGATTCTATTATATACCACAAAGTATCTCCGGGGCAACAGTTTTTTATGAATTTACCGTCACAATATTAATATTTTGTGCCGAAATGTCCGATTGTGAGGTCACGGTTTGGGAAATTTTGGCCGTATCCTGCACACTGAGCGACTCGGCGCTGACCACGACACTGCAATTTTTGTCCTCGATGTACACCACGCAATCGTCAAAACCTTTGGCTTTGATGAGGCTTTCGATCTTGCTTTCCTGCTCGATGGCGCGGGTGATGGCGATGGCTTGCTCGGTCGCGGCGGCTTTTTGCTCGTCGGTGGCTTTGACGTCACCCAGCAGCGATTTGACCGTCTCCACCGCTTCCTCGCGTGCCGCGGTGCGGTTGTCACGCGCTTGCTCGAAATACGATTTGCCGCTCTCGGGAGACGTACCGACGTTCAGCGCATCGCCTAAATTTTTGTCCTGCTCCTGTTGCTGTTGACCGCCCGACGTATCCAGCAGTCCCGACGGCGACTCCGCAAAATAATAATTTAAGTATACCGCCATACCCAGCGCCACGATCAACGTGCCGAGTAACAATTGTTTTTTGCCGAACCACTTTTTCATATGATCACTCCTTATGATAATTTGGTGACGCACACCCGCTTGGATGACAGATCCATCGCGACGGTCACCGCTTCAATGATACGCTGTCGCACGTCCGCGCGGTCGCCGCCTTCGCATACGACGACCACCCCGCGCACGGTGGGTTGGATCTCGGTGACCAGCAACCCTTCGCGGCCGTTGCCCGTATCCACCACAATGGCGGAGGTCTCGCTGTCGTCGCGTTGGGTCAGCCGCGTATCGTCCTCTTGACGGTCGGAATTGGTCTTTTGCTCGGTGGCGTAGACGTATTCCACGCCGTTTTGCAACGTCACCAACACCCGACACGCACCCGCGCCCTCGATACTGCCCACCAGCTCGGTCAGGCGTTCTTCCGTCTCTTTGGCGAACTGCGCCGCCGTTTGCGTGTGCGATTCGGCGGAAGAGGGGCGCGCGGGCCGTAATTCGGATACCGCCAGCAACGCGATACCCGCGACACCCGCTGCCAGCAAGACTTTGCGCCCTCCGCCGCCGCGCAACCACGCCGTTAATTTGGCGATCATCGCCTGTGTTTGCTCCATAGACGCGTCCCTTCCTTTCACTGTGCCTGCACTTCGACCGCGCTGCGCAGTTGTTGCTCCAACACCTCCCCCACCGCCTTCGCGATCGGTACGTTTTGTTTGTCCACCGTGATGGTAACGTGTTGAATATATATGCTCCCCGCGTCGGAAATATCCGTGGCAACCTCAATTTTTTCGGCGGTGATACCGCGTTCCCGCAGCGCCGATTCCGCTACGGTGACCACCGTTTCTTTAACCTGCCGCTGTAACTGTTCGTTGACGGTGTTTTCCAGCAGATCCGACACCACGGGCGCGGGCAGACCGTCGATGTTCAGTGCCGACAGCGAACCCGCTCGCAACAGCGGTGACAAGAGACAGCACAGAAAAAAGGTAGAGGCGATCAACCCGAACAGTTTGCCGGTGGCATTTTTGGGTGCCAATAACCGCACCGCCGCACATCCCAGCGCCGCCATACACACCGCCGCACTCCACGCACGTAATCCGTCCATCTTACCCTCCTGCCGCGGCGGTCACCACCGTGACCGCGATCACCAAAAATGTGCCGCACGCGCTGAGCACGCCGATCAGGCATTTGACCGTGCTCCGTGCGGTTTCGAGTACGGCGATCATAGGGCGCAGTTCAAACAGTTCTGCCGCGGTGCGGCATACCGACAGTAAAATGCTCCACCCAAAGCACCGCAACAGCGGCGGTAAAAGGATGAGGGCGGTGGCAAGCACCCCAAACCCGCCCAACGTGGAGCGCAACAGTTGCAAGCACCCCCGCACGGTGGTAAACAGTTCACTGAGCGAACCGCCTACC
>JAZOBT010000129.1:0-2793 GCA_045596125.1 Acutalibacteraceae bacterium
GGCGGCGGTCAGCCCATCCAGCCTGCTTCGGTACGCAACTTCACCGATTTGAAGGCTCTGCGTGCGAAGGCGCTGTACGATCAGGATGCGGCAATGACCCTGCGTAAGTCGCACGAGTCTCCCGTTATCAAAAAGTTGTACGAGGAATTCTTTGACGACGGTTTCGGCGGTCACAAGGCTCACCACTGCCTGCACACCACCTATGTCGCTCGCAAAAAGTTTCAATAAGATAAAACACAAACCCCCCGCGTGCGTTGCACGCAGGGGATTTCTATTTTTAGGATAGTTACTGAACAGACACCAAGCGACCCATCAAATCGGATGCCACCTCCGTAACAACACCCGTCGCAGCAGCCGTCGCTTCGGTGAACGCGGATACACCCGAGGCATTTTCCACGCCCGTGGTACGGTACAGCAAGTACGGTACAGGATCGGCCGAGTGCGTCTTGATACACAGCGGTGTAGGATGATCCGGCATAATGAGAAGTGAGAAATCGTCAATGTCCTTCATCGCTTCCACGAGCGGTGCCAGCACTTGCCGATCGATCTCTTCAATCGCGCGCACCTTGTTTTTCAGTTCGCCGCGATGACCGCACTCGTCGGGAGCTTCAATATGGATATACACCATATCACAACCGTTCCGCAATGCATCCAGCGCCGCCTCACGCTTGCCGACAAAATCGGTATCGATATAACCCGTGGCACCTTTGACTTCGCACAATTGCATACCGCCTAAGCGAGCAATGCCTTTGAGCAAGTCCACGGCAGACACCATCGCACCTTTGACACCAAAACGCTCGGCGAAATTTTGCAAGGCGGGGCGTTTGCCGTGACCCCACAGCCACACCGACGTGGCGGGATTCTCCCCCTCTTCACGGCGCTTTACGTTGATGGGATGATCGCGCAACAGAGCGGCACTCTTTTCCATCAACTCGCGCAACGGCTGTGCATCGGGATGAGACGGCAAATACTCTTTCACCGGTCGGCCCGAAATATCGTGCGGCGGCGTTAACGTGCCGATGGCCGTTTTGCCACCGTGCCACACCAAGCAATGGCGATACGCCGTGCCGGTATAAAAATCAAACTCACCGCCGCCGAATGCCTCCTGCAACGAGCGAATGATCTCATCCGCCTGCGCGGTATGGATATCCCCCGCGCAGTAATCCACCATCGTTTTATCGGCATAGTTTTCTTCATCCGACAAGGTGACCAAGTTACAACGGATCGCCACATCGTCGTCCGTCATCTCCACGCCGATATTCGCCGCTTCCAACGGGGAACGACCCGTGTAACACTCCTGCGGGCGGTAGCCAAGCACCGACAAGTTAGCAACATCGCTGCCCGGTGCCATTCCTTCGGGCACGGTATACGTCATACCCACTTCGGCGGTTGCCGCCAAACGATCCATACACGGTTTATGCGCCGCTTGCATCGGCGTTTTATTCTGCAGGCCTTCGCACGGGCGATCGGCCATACCATCACATAGCAATACAATATATTTCATATGGTTTTCCTCCTTGAAAACAGTATAGCAAAATGTTTTGGATTTTGCAATTTTTTTGTAAGAAAAACCTTTCTTTTTTCATAGAAAAGATTGAAAAAGAAACTTCTTTGCGCTATACTATAAGTAACTTTGATTATTATGGGTGAAATCGCTTTTCGTTCCCCCGCAAAAAGGAGTCTTGGCAATGGCAACTCTTATGTCATCCGTTCAAACAATGCTTGGTGATGCCGGCATGACCGTACTGATTGGTCTTGTTGTCGTGTTCGGTGTGTTGGCGATGCTCACGTGCATCATCTGGATGTTCGGTTTTATTGCTCGTGCTGCTTCCCGAAAACAAAAACCTGCGACGCCGAGCGTTCCCGTGCAACAACCGGTTGCCGCGCCCGTAGTGGAAGACGGTATTCCCGAAGAGGTGGTGGCTGTGATTGCTGCCGCCGTGGCTGCCATGTCGGGTGACGGCAAAACGTATGCTGTACGCCGTATCAGTGCGGCGCGCACGGTGGGCGCTCGTCCCGTGTGGGCGGCCGCCGGTCTTGCAGAGAATACACAACCGTTCTAACAAGGAGGCTCTCGTATGAGTTTGTGGGA
This sequence comes from Acutalibacteraceae bacterium, assembly GCA_045596125.1. GTDB lineage: Bacteria > Bacillota > Clostridia > Oscillospirales > Acutalibacteraceae > RGIG3009. The sequence continues at coordinate 2,093 of JAZOBT010000129.1, forward strand.
AGCCATTGTTCGAATTTGGGAAGAGTCCGGTTTCAAGCAACTGTTCAACTTTGAAAACGGCGGTTGGAAAAACCTCATTATGATCGGGCTTGCTTTTTTTCTGTTGTATCTGGCTATCAAAAGGCAGTATGAGCCGTTGCTCTTACTCCCCATCGCTTTCGGCATGCTTCTCGTCAATCTGCCGCTTGCCGGTGTGATGGATCCGCAGCAAAACTCACTAGTCCCGCTCACAGCCGAAGAGTTGGCGCAATATGCCCAAGGTATTGTGGCGCAAAATTACCCTGTATTTGAAGATGCCGCCGGTGTGCTCTACTGGCAGCACTTTGAGCAAGGCGGTTTGTTGTGGTATCTGTACCAAGGCGTGAAGTTTGGTATCTACCCGCCGCTGATTTTCCTCGGCATCGGTTGTATGACGGATTTCGGCCCGCTACTGTCCAACCCTAAGAGTTTGCTGCTCGGTGCAGCGGCACAGCTCGGCATTTTCGCCACCTTCTTTGGTGCACGCGCACTCGGACTTTTGCCGTTTGCGGAAACGTGGAATATTGTGTTCACCGAACAGGAAGCCGCATCCATCGCCATCATCGGCGGTGCCGACGGCCCGACCGCTATTTACCTGGCTTCCAAATTGGCACCGCACCTGTTGGGTGGTATTGCGGTGGCGGCCTATTCCTATATGGCGCTCGTGCCCATCATTCAACCGC
>JAZOBT010000130.1:0-15208 GCA_045596125.1 Acutalibacteraceae bacterium
TACGACGAACCTGACCGTGACTGCCAAGGCGCACGGTTGTGAAGTGGTTGTGCCGGAAGATCTTGTTTGGGAAACCAGCAATGCAGCGGTTGCGACCGTGGAAGCCGGTGTGGTTACCGCTGTTGCCGCGGGTAAAGCCACTATTATGGCAAAAGTCGGCGACGCTACGGCGGTTTGCGAGATAACGGTCAAGGGTGGCCAGGATGCTCCTGCTTTGACCGGCATCACTTTGAACAATGCTACGCTTTCGATCAAGCAGGGTGACCAAGCTATGTTGGCTGTATCTGCCGCTCCCGAGGGCGCAGATCTGCCTGATATTGAGTGGAGCACCAGTGATGCGGCAGTAGCTACTGTTGATAAAGGCGTTGTGGTTGGCGTTGACGGTGGCACGGCTACCATTACGGCAAAAGCCGGTGATTTCACCGCAACTTGCGAAGTGACGGTTGAAAAAGAGCAGAGTGGTCCCGCATTGACGGGTATTACTCTCCCGGAAACGGCTACCGTCACAGAAGGCGCTACCACGACGTTGACTGTGACCCTTGTGCCGGAAGATGCTCCGACGCTCGTTGCCACCGAGTGGTTGACCAGCGATGCTTCTGTAGCGGTTGTTGATAAGGGTGTTGTCACGGGTGTTAAGTCCGGTACGGCAACCATTACTGCAAAAGTTGGTGAATTTACCGCGAACTGTGTTGTTACGGTCAAGGCGGACGAAAGCAACTTGATCGTGAACGGAACCTTTGAGCATGGTTCCAATGAAGCATGGGGCAACAGCGCTGCTGTGCAACAAGGCGTCGGTAAAGACGGCGGTTGGGGTGTTGTGCTTGAGACCACTGTTGACGAGAACACCCGTGAAGACCAGAGAGCAGGCTTGTACTATGCTCTGCCCTTGATCGAGAAGTTGGAGAAAAATGCGATCTATGAGCTCAGCTTCGATATGAAGCACTCCAATAAAGGCTATTCGCACTTTGAGTTGACGCAGGCTTTCGGTCGCTACAAGAACGTTCCGTTCAGAGGCGAATTTGAGGTTGCGAAACCCACCAGCTGGACCTCTTACACCTATACATTTATGACTACCGATGAGACTCTGGCGACGGATGCCGGTAAGGAATTGCGCTTGCTGCAATATTCCTCCATTGATGGTCTGAACTACAAGGGTACCGGTAAAGCCTACTTTGATAACATTAAGTTGGTCAAGATCGGCGAAACCAAGTATGCGGATTCGTTTACCGTTACTCCCGCTGTGCAAGAACTCTTGCCGGGCGACAGCCACACCATCACGGTTTGGGCTTCTCCCGCGGATACCACGACCGGTAAATTGACGTTCGTAAGTGCTGATCCTTCTATCGCAACCGTTGACGATCGTGGTACCATTACCGCGGGCAAGACGGAAGGCGAGACCACCATCACTGTTACCGACACGAAGGGTAACAAGGGTGAGATGAAGGTTGTCGTGACCGAGTTTGCGAATATCATCAAGAACGGTAGCTTTGACCAGGGCAACGACGTGGGTTGGGGTAACAACGTGCGTGTTGAGCCCGGTATCGGCAAAGACGGCGGTTGGGGCTTGCACCTGCTCAACCCGAAAGCCGGTTCGGAAGCTGCGAACTACTACAAGGATCCGATGTTCGGATTGGTGGAACCCAACACGAAGTACATCGTGAGCTTCGACTACACCACCAGTGAAGGTGCTTCTTTCCGTCTCTATTTCCCGTCTTTGAAATACAACGGCAAGAAATTGGAGTACGAAAAGGGCGACGGTTCCGAGTGGAAGCACTTTGAAATGGAATACACCACGCCTGCGAGCGTGACGCTCGACCCCGCTTATGACTTCGGTATCGTTAGCACGAAGCAAGGTACGCCTCCGGTTGTTATCGATAACTTCGCGGTGCGCAAGTACAACTCCGGTATTCAAGCCGAGAGCATCGAATTCAACAAGACCGAAGTTACCTTGTTTGCCGGCCGTACGGCTAGCCTCAAGGTTACGGCAACTCCCGCAGATGCAGACCTCAACGGTATGATTTGGACCTCCAGCAACGAAGACGTTGCGACGGTTGAGTCCGGTTTCATCACCGCTGTTGGTGCGGGTACTGCTATCATCACCGGTACTACCAAGAACGGCAAATCGGCTACTTGCACCGTCGATGTCAGCGGTGATCCTGCTGTGCTTAAGAACGGTACGTTCGATGTGCCCAATGATACCACCTCTTGGGTTACCGAGGGTGGCGCTGCGATCGTCGACGGCAACGGCCGCGGCGGCAGTAAGACCGGTTCCTTGCCGGCGGCAAACGCTGTGTTGAAGCAGACCGTTAAGGGTATGGCTCCCAACACCGTGTATATGATGCAACTCTACACGCTCTCTAAGACCGCTCCTGCGAGTGTTGTTTTGAAGAATGGCAACACGGAGATTGTTTCTACCACTACGAAGGTTGGTACTGACTGGGCACTCACTACGTTCGAGTTCAAGACTCCCGAGACGATGGCTGAGGATACAATCGTGACCATTACCACCGCTGACGAGGGCGGCATCTATGTGGATAACGTGTTGTTGTCCAAGAAGGCTTCGTTGGTTGACATGGTTGTTACCGACTTGTACTGGGTCGGCATGGACGATAAGCTGATCACTGATCATCAAGCGTTGCCCGGTGCGAAGATCCGCTTCGGCGCGACGGTTGTTAACCAAGGTTCCGATCCGATTGAAAAGGGCGAGACGGTTGTTGTGGAACTCCGCAAGAACGGCGTTGCGTTCAAGACGATCGAGTTTAAGGTACAAGAGGCTGTGGGCACCGGCGATAGCGTGCTCGTCGCGGCTCAGGATGATTGGGTTGCTGAGAAGGGCCACTGGGTCATCTCCGCTTACGTCAACCCGAAGCTCCAGATCCTTGAAATGAACACCTCCAACAACAAGTTGCAGAAGCAGCTGCGTGTTGATGAGTTCTTGAAGGCTCCCGATATCGCGCTCAACGCGGGTATGGGCGAATTGACCTTCAGTGATGAGTTTGACAGCACGGCTACCATCGACGAAGGTGCCACCGGTCAGGACGGCTACAAGTGGTATGTCAGACGTCAGTGGGGCGAAGCAACCATCACTCCCGAAGACTACGAAATCAACGATGGCATCATCACCTTGGCGTGTAAGAAACCCGGCTACAACGTGACGTTGTCCACTTTGGACTACAAGACCGGTATCGGTTATGCTTACAACAAGGGTTATCTGGAAGTTCGCTTCCAAATCCCGAACAAGGATCCCGGTAAGCAAGGCGTTGACTACGACGGTTCGCCCGCGATTTGGTCCTTCCCCGACACCAAGTGGATGGAGACCTCCGGCAAGAACAAAGAATGGGTCGAAATGGACTGGTTGGAATACTGGGGTGTCACCGAAGCTCGTCCCGGCGGCTACTACACTGTTGCTATGCACGATCAGGTGACCGGCGTTGAGGGCAAGGAAGATCACCACTGGACCAACAACGACTGCTACCTCGAAGGTTTGGGCGATGAGCAGTGGCACGTAATGAGCTGGCTGTGGGAAGATGGCGCCATCTACACCTACATTGACGGTAAGGAAACCTATCGTTGCACTTACTCTGAAGGTCAGAAGCCGAGTTCCCCGCTGAATGTGCACCAAAGCAAGGATAAGACCGGCAAGAGTGCGTTCACACTGATGAACGAGCAGTTCAACGTGTTGTACATCAGCGGTGCCGAGAAGTTCCCGATGAAAGTTGACTACGTCCGCATTTGGCAAGAAGGCGGCACCAATCCGGTGTTGCCCGATGATGACGATCAGGGCGGCAACGAAAACGAAGGCGGCAACGAAAACGAAGGCGGCACCGGTAACGAAGGTGCTCCTGTCGACGTTAGCGCGGCTGACTTCTGGTGGTACTACGGCGCCGACGATTACGGCGATCTGATTGAAGAAGTTACCGAAGAGAACTATGAGATCATCTTGTCGGGTGCAGAGCTGTGGAAGCAGTTGTCTGCGGAGCGTCAAGCGGAGATCGATAAGTTGTTCGAGGCGAACGGCCAGCCCAAGTACTCCAAGTTGTTGGAGGCTGCTGAGAAGTTGGCGGCGGACCTCGAGAACGGTTCTTCCGATGAAGGCGAAGGCGATGGCGAACAAGACAAGGCTCCCGAGGCTGAGAAGCCCGCGGGTACCGGTGCTACCACCGCGTTGCCTGTGATGCTCGTGGTTGCTATGTTGGCGTGTGTGGCTGTCCTGTGGACTTCCCGCAAACGTGAGCAAGCATAAGCGAAGCGCACAATAAGCTTACTGTAAAGACGGGGGGCAAAGCGAAGGCTTTGACCGCCGCTTTTTTGTTTTGTGTGAAAATGGAAGGATGTGATTGTAAGGCGGTGGGAGCAAGCCCCCGCCCTACAGTGTTGCAAGGAGATGTACAATACGATGAGAATAACCCCCGCCCTATGAGGTGGAGGGGAGTGTAAGGCGAATATTGCCAATTTGACCAAGAGCAAGGCACTTTGTCGGATGCAATTGAAAAACCCACAGTAAAAGCCGCTTTATTATAGATACCATTTATAACCAGAGTGATTAAAAACAAAGTATAGCAAGAAAATTAAAAATAAATTTTAAAAAAAGCAAGAAACTGATATAATTGTGCAAAAACGCCAATAGCCGAGGCAAAACTTTGTAAACTTTTCCTTTCGTTATGGAAAAGAATAGTCTTTATTTTTTTGGTATATGGTGGTATAATCTAACCATAAGAGTTTCTGATGGTGGCGAGGCGGATACTTGTGTCATCGGAGAGACAAAGCTATCGATAAGGAGTGGGTCTAATGACAAGAAATGCACGAAGGGTATTGGCTTGGGTATTGGCGACAGCGTTGCTGATCACCTGTGGCATTTCCGGATTGGTGTTGCCTGCGGTAGCCGAAGGGGTGGATACGGCAAAGGAGTACATCCCGAACGGTGATTTTGAACAGTTCGGCGAAGCAACGCCGGTTACCGCGCCGTGGGATAACTTTACTGCGGCAACGGAATACTGGCAGGTAGCAAAGGGCTACGGCGTTGGGGATTCCTGGGGCGTAAAATGGGTATTTACCGGCACAAACGTTAATGAGAAGGTATATATGAAATTGCCGGAAGATATTACGCTTACCGAGCCGGGCACGTACCGTTTTTCTTTTTGCGCAACGGTGGTTGGAACTGTTGGCATTAAAGTGGGTCTTGAATCTTTAAAAGAAGCAACCTTTAAGAATGGTACGAAATGGGAGACGGCTACGAAATCGACGACGGATCACAAGGGCGAGTGGTTGACCTATCACGCGGATTTTGTGGTTGGTGAAGAGGGCGCTGTTATTGATGCCGAGCAAGGTGTTTACATCGTGGCGAAAACAGCGGACTCGTCTGTGTATATCGGTGATCAACTGCACTTTGACAATTTCTCATTGAAGCAGATCACAGGCGAAGAGAGCTTAATCTTGGATGGCGATTTTGACAAAGCGGTTGACGCGGCGTTTCACGGTAACGCCAACAATTCCGCCAACTATTCTTTGTTGACGACGGCAACCAATGCGACCATCGTTCCGCATCCCAACGGTGAAGCGGGCAACCGCGTTTTGAAACTTGTGGGCGGCACGCAATATATGAAGAACTGCTATATGACCTCCAACAAGGCGTATTTGGTGACGTTTGATTACAGCGGCGGCGCGTTCCAGTTCTATAACAGTAGCGGTAACGCAACGAACGGGTTTGGTACGCTCTGCTTCCTCGATTCTAAGGAAGTGTTTGGAGGAGATTCTGCGGCGATGTTGTCGATTCCCGCTACCGAACAGGACGAGTGGAAGTCCGTAAAAATGCTGTGCAGTACGTCCACGCCCAATGAAGCGACGTATTCAATGGGCTTTATGATGGGGTCGGATCCGACGTACATCGATAATTTCAACATCCTTCCGTATGACGTGGAGGTAGAGACATTATCACTTGATAAAACAACGTTGTCACTGTATCCCGGGCGCACGGTCAAACTGAAAGCGATCGCTAAGCCCGTAGGTGGTAATCTCAACGGGATGACATGGACATCGGACAACGAGAACGTGGCGACGGTGGATGGCGGTACGGTGACGGCGATCGGTACCGGTACAGCGACGATTACCGCTACCACGTCAAACGGGAAGTCGGCGCAGTGTGTTGTTACCGTTAAGGGTGACGCGGCGCTGGTCAAGAACGGAACGTTTGACATTGCCGAGGAAACGCTGTCTTGGACGATCGAAGGCGACGCTGCGGTGGTGGAAGCGGAAGGCCGTTCCGACAGTAAAGCGGGTAAATTGAACGCCAAGGATGCGGCGTTGAAGCAGACCGTGAAGGGCTTAGTACCCAACACTATTTATCAGATGAGCGTGTATACGCTGTCGGCGGATTCGCAGGCAGAGATCACCCTGAAAAACGGCGAAACCGTGCTGGGCACCGCTACCTCGAAGAAGGGCAGCGCGTGGGCACAGACGCTGGTAGAGTTCAAAACGCCCGCTGAGTTGGCGGAAGAAAGCGTTTTAACCATTCAATCGACCGGCGACACGGCCATCCTCGTGGATAATGTGTTGCTCAATAAGAAGGCATCACTGGTTGACTTTGTGGTAAAAGATCTGTACTGGGATAGTGACCAATATCAAGTGAAGACCGGTACAGAATTAACTTTCGGCGTTATGGTTATCAACCAAGGTGAAGATTCCGTACCTAAGGGCGAGACCATTACGGTGCAGGTGCGCAAAAACGGTAAAGGTATTTTGACGGGATCGGTGGTTTTGGAAGAAAAGTTGCCGACCAACGACAGTATTTTGATTTTGATTCCTGAAAAATGGAAAGCTGAAAAGGGCGAATGGGTCATTTCGGCGTGTGCCAACTACGATGATCTGGTTTTGGAAACCGTCAATGACAACAACACCTATCAAAAGAACCTGCGTGTGGCAGATGATACGATCACAGCTCCGCAAGTTGCGATTGATCTGGGTATGACGGATCTGACGTTCAGTGATGAGTTTGATACTTTGGATACCATTGATCAGCATGCTACGGGTGCGGATGGTTACAAATGGTATGTCAGACGCAACTGGAAAACTTCCACCATTACCCCAGATTGCTACAGCATTGAAGATGGTATCCTGACGCTCAAATCTACGCAACCCGGTTATCACGTAACGCTGAGCACGCAGGATTACATCAGTGGTAACGGTTATACGTGGAACAAAGGTTACCTCGAGATACGTTTCCGCATTCCGAACAAGGATCCCGGTGAGAACAACGTGGATTATGACGGTTCTCCCGCGATCTGGTCGTTGCCTGATACAAAGTGGAGAGAGATCTCGGGCAAGAATAAGCAATGGGTTGAGACCGACTGGTTGGAGTACTGGGGTGTCACCGAATCCCGTCCCGGTGGATATTCCACCACCACGTTGCATGACCAGTCTGTGAATGCGCCCGACAGCTTAGATTATCACTATTCCAACAACAATGCCTACTGGCAAGGCTTGGGCGATGAAGAGTGGCACACCATGGGTTGGCTGTGGGTGCACAACGGTATTGTAGGATATCTGGACGGCAAAGAGTATTTCCGTTTTACCTACAGTGAGGAAGAGCTCCCCGGCAAACCGCTCAATTACCACAACAGTAAGGAGATGGATGCGACGGGTGCGTTCACGCTGATGAACGAGCATATGAACGTTCTGTTTATCAGCGCAAGCGAGAAGTTCCCGATGCTGGTTGACTATGTCCGCATTTGGCAAGGCGGCGACGCCGACACCTTGCCCGAGAAACCGTCTGCGGCGGTGGACGTTGCGGCGAAGGTGTTCTGGGATTACTACGGTGTTGACGATTACGGTGATCTAATCAACGAAATCACGTATGAAAACTATGAAGTTGTTCTGAGTGGTGCGGAGTTGTACAACCAACTTTCCGACGAGCGCAAGTTGGAGATCAACACCCTGTTTACTGAAAACGGACAGCCGACGTATGCTGCGTTGCTGGCCGAGGCTGAAGCGATGGCCGAGAAGGTAGCCGATGGCTGGACGCCCGATGCGGAAGGCGAGGGTGAAGGCGACGATCCCGAGGCAGAGAAGCCCGCGGGCACCGGTGCCACCACCGCACTGCCGATCGCATTGATCGTAGTGATGGTTGGATGCGCGGTTGTATTGTTCGTGTTGCAAAAGAGCAAGAAAACAGACCGCTAACAATATCTAGTTAATTGTGACCTCCCGACGGGATTCCCGTCGGGGGGTCGTTTTTACTTTTGTTGACAGTTTATAGAGGGTGTGCTATGATGTAGACGAAAGCGACATATGTAACGGTTAAGGAGGAAAACGGCATGGAATTCTTGGCCACGGTATTTGTGCAGAAGATATCCGTTTTAGGGTGCGTTTCCGTTGCCCTCATATTGATTTGGGCTTGGGTGTGTCTTGCGGAACGGTGGCAAAAGTTGCGGTGGACCGTATTTGTCGGCGCACATATCGTGTTGCATATCGATCGAGAGTTGTGTAGAAACGAGTGCTTCTTTTTAGTTTCGGCTGTTTTGTTGCTTGTTACGGTTTTCGTGGGTGTGGTGACGGCAGTGCGAACGAAGCAGTGGCGCATTACGGCGAGAAACGCGGTGTATTTTCTCCTGTCTGCCATACCGATTATTTTATTCATCACCTGCTTTCTTGTGCACATCGCCTTCTCCGACTTTCTCGGAACGGGTTAATGGGAGCTATTGCTATTTTTGAGAAACTATGATACGCTAAAGAAAACGTACAGGGAGGTAACGGCTATGATAAAGTCTATTCGGCAACTGATCTCGTGCGTTTTGGTGGTTACTGCTTTGCTCGTCTGCGGTATGGCGGGAATAACCGTCTCTGCGGCTGAGGGAGAACCTGAAAATTTGATCGAAAACGGTGATTTGGAAAGCGGAAGACCGCTTTGGGTCAAAGAATCCGTGAGCGATCGCTATGTGCAGGGTGAAGGAAAAGGCGGAACATACGGATACAAAGTTACGCTGACCACGACGGAGCAGGATGTGGCAAACGACGGTAAGGGCAAGGGTAGCTCAATGAAACCGTGGCTGAAGTTGCTCCAGCCGAACACGACTTATACCTTGAGTTTTGATTATAAGCACGAAGGCACGGGACGCGGTAATTTGTGGGTCTCCAAAAACATCGGGGTTATTCACGATGCGGTTGGCGATGCAGCCGCGGTATTAAAGTCGAGGGCGCGAACGAAAGCTATCAGCGCAAGACCTCGGCATACAAGAATGTGTTGCATCAACTGGATCCGGCGGGCATTTATAAGCTGACCTTTGATTACAAGTTAGAAGGTAAGGGTTACGGGCAGGTGCATTTTATCAACAATTATGGCACCTTGACCCGCACATCGGTGGAGGGCTTTGAGCCGGGAGTGTCTCTGGAGACGCAGAAGATTCATTTCCTCGATATGGGCGAGGTGGATTGGACACCGATTGAGATTGTGTTTACCACGCCCGCGTCGATCAGTCCGAATCCCGCGAACCTGTCATTTGAATTTGTGACCGATCCCGCGGGTGCCGGTGCGGCGTATTTTGACAATATTGTGCTGACCAAGATCGGGTCGGCGGCTGCCACGGCGATCGAATTGAATTACACGCAAGTTAGTTTGAAAAAGGGTGAGACGCTCAAATTGATTGCGTCGGCAAGTCCCGAGGGACGCGTGCTGGGCAAGGTGACGTGGTCGAGCGGCGACAAGGAGATCGCTAGTGTAAGCGACCAAGGCGAGATCAAGGCGTTGTCGGGTGGCGTGGCCATCATTTCGGTAAAAGCCGGTTCGCTGACTGCGTTCTGCAAAGTAACGGTGGAAGACGACGGCAGCGGCAACACGGTGACCGTCATTGCGATTGTGGCGGCGGTTGTAATCGCGGCAGTTGTACTTTGGTTGGTAATTCGTAAAAAGAAAAAAGTAGCGTAAGGGCGACAAGACATCCACTCCTGCGGGGGTGGATGTTTTTTGTAGACGAGTGGCATACTTGTTGTTTTTACCGATAGTATGACTATTTCACTCACTTATAGGGGAAACATTGACTTTTTGCGCCGAATGTGCCACACTGAAAATAAAGATCAGACAACAAAGGAGTGGTACACCGTGAGTTTTAAAGATACACCGATTCCTGCGGCGGCAGAGGCGGCAGGATATACGAATTTAACATTTGCGGATGATTTTGACACGTTGGATACCATTGACCTCAAAGGTGAAGGCAAACCCGGTTTTAACTGGTATATTGATCGTCCCAATGGTATGCCGGATATGAAACCGACGGATTTCTCCATCCCCGAAGAATCGGTACTGCACCTTGAACCCGAAATGTGTCGTCCGCTGATTGGTATCAGCTCGTACAGCAAACGCGGTGACACGGGATATACGATGCAGTTTGGCTACATTGAATCCCGCATCCGTGCGAAAACCCCCGGTCCGACGTATCAGCGTAAGGTGCATTGCTGGCCTGCTGTTTGGACATTGTCCAAACAGAACATTATGGGTTGGAAATACGAGCATCTTGGTGAGCTGGATATCATTGAAATGGTTGCTATCAAGGGTGGTCAGCCGATCTACACGGGTACGTTGCACGATTGGCACGGTAGTCCGCAAAACTGTGCAACCAATTTCGTTAACTCGACGGGATATCTTGATCAGTTTGATTTTCTTGACGACGATTGGCACACCTATGCCGCGCTCTGGGAACCGGGTCGCGTGGCGTGGTATCTCGACAACAAATTAATGCACTCCGTGACCTATACGCCCGACGATGTGCCGAAGTATTTTTATCGTGACGATCCCAATCCGTTGCCTTGTCCGCCCGAAGAACTCGGCTGGGTCGGCGCGCATTCGGTGATGGACAACGATCCTCAGGTGATTATCTACGGATGCCGCGGTGAATGGCCGATGGATATCGACTGGATTCGTGTTTGGCAGAAATAACCCAGAAACAACACAGCTTCGGCTGTGTTGTTTTTTTGTTCTGCATTGTCTTTTTTTGTCCTGTTCTACAAAAAGGGTTGACTATTACGGTGGCGTGTGTCAAACTGACAGTGCAAGGTTTATATAAATAAGGAGGCGTTCGTATGAGTTTTAAAAATACACCCATTCCACCTGCTGCGGAAGCGGCAGGGTATACGCATTTGGTAATTGCCGATGACTTTGATGATCTGAGCCAGTTTGATCTGGAATGTTCGGGCAACCCCGGCTATACGTGGTATTTGGATCGTCCGTTCGGTATGCCGGATATGAAGGAAACGGATTTTTCGTTCCCCGAGGAATCCGTGATGCATTTTGAACCCGAAATGTGCAGCCCGTTGATCGGCTTTAGCTCGTATAGCAAACGGGGCGATACTGGCTATTTGATGCAGTACGGGTATTTGGAAGCGCGTATTCGCGTGAAGGCCCCCGGTGAAGCGTATAATAAAAAGACGCACTGCTGGCCGGCATTCTGGACGTTGTCCAAGCAGAATTGGGCGGGTAAAAAGTTTGATCATTGCGGTGAAATTGATGTTGTCGAAATGGTAGCGATTCACAAGGGTCGTCCCATTTTCACGGGTTCGCTCCATGACTGGCATCGGTACAAGGATGAAGAGGGCAACACCAAGACGGAGTATGCGTCCAACTTGATCAACAACTGCGGTTATAACGATTATTTCGATTATATTGACGAAGACTGGCACACCTATGCGGTGTTGTGGGAACCCGGTTATATAGCGTGGTACTGGGATAACAAGCTGATGCATTCCATCCGTTACAACGAGTGGGATCTGCCGCAGTATTTCTATCGCGACAGTCCGACGCCGTTGCCGAGTTTGTCGTATTACGCTTCGGGTGTTGGGAACAAGCCGTGGAAAGGCGCATACAAGATTTTTGACAACGACCCGCAGGTCATTACGTTGGGTTGCCGCGGCGCGTGGCCGATGGATATCGACTGGGTACGTGTTTGGGAAAAAGAATAATATGACAGGAAAATGACCGTTCTGTAAAGAACGGTCATTTTCTGTACTACGGAACTGTAAAAAAGATTGGATGCAACACAATTAAACAATTGGACTTCGCAAACCGTGTAGTGGTGTCTATGAGGTTCCGTTAAAACTTCCACAATTATGCAAGCGATAAATTAGTCAATTGAAAACAAAATTAAAATTATCAGCGTGAGCTTTGGTGATTATCATAAATCGAAGCGGTTGGAAAGGATGGTTAATATAGCGGGAAAAAACGGCATTCTTCTTATTGCGGCAGCGCTTGAAAAATGGGTGTAGATCCCAATCAAACGGCGAAAAATAGTAGTGCGCGAACCAAGATTAACTTGCAAGAAAAGGGTACAGACTTGACGAAGATGACCCCCAATGGTATTGTTGAAAAAAGAGGTAGTTTCGACCGATAGTAACTTTACAAAAGAGTTCCCAAATGTTGTGTTAGAAACATCCAATTATGCTACGAGTTTGTGCTGTAGCGACAGTGATGAGGGTGATTCTTATGGGATGGCGACAGCAATTTATATTCCTTTTTTCTTGGGAAACCTAGTTGCGGATATATGGATACATACAATTTTAACACAGCAAATGGATATTATGTTTATGGTGAACCAAGTTTTCGAGGGACATGGATCGAGTATAGTTTAAGTTGATTTCCATGACGCTTTTAAAGGGAGATCCTTATGAAGAGAAAGATGCGCTTGGTACTCGGGGTTATCGCTTTAACCGTGTTGGTGGTTTTCGGTGCCGTGTATTATTGTGCGGTGCGGCACTCGTATGATTGGCGCATCGCCTTTTCTGCCGAGAGCGTGTTCGGTGATGGTGAGATTTTGTACGAGGTTAAGGACGAAAATTTTTACGTGCGGTTCTGTGAAGGGGGCAACATTCTGTCTGCCAGAAAAGATGTTGCTTTTTGGGTGAAAAACGATGTCGGTGGATTCCCTGCACTGTCAGAAACAAATTATATACAGGCCGCGACGGTTAATGGTGTCATGTATATTTTCGGCGTTACCACGCGCGATGGCGTTGAAAAAATAGAGGTCGTCAACAGCCGACTGAAACCGTTTGACGGAGTAGTGTTTAACGGCAAGAGAGTCGGAGAGCGCAATGCATTGTGTTTTTGTTTGAAGATTTCTCCGAAGCAATTGGTCGCGTTGTCGGCTTCGTTGTCATTCGTGGATGAAAGTGGGTGCGTTGTTTCTGAGTTGACACCTGCGCAGGATACGCAACAGGCGGCGTTATTGTATGATATCGCTGCTAATGTATCCTTGTATCACTCTGCCGAGGGTGACATTACGGAAGAAGCGTTGATTTCTAAAACAAAAACCAAGATGAATGAACGGTTTTTCTTGATTCGCCAACCGGATGGGTTTGCGTTTAAGACGTTTACGGAATATCTTGAAATTTGTTTTTATAAGGATTTTGCTTTAGTGACCAAAGAAGCCGAGACGATGGAGCAGTTGGGGATCACACAAACGGAAAGTTACACAACGAGTTATATGGTGGAATATACGGAATCACTATTGCAATTACGAGGATAGCTACACGGCAGTTGACGGCCGCTTCGCACACACGTACAAACAATAGAAACTCGACGGTGCGTGTTTGGGAATACGAGAAAAAAGACGGAAGCCTCTTTTGAGCCGATAATCGGCTTGAAAGAGGCTTTTTAAACAAGATTTGTCTTGCCAAAACATGGGGGCTGTGGTATGATACGAGCAAGGAAGGATGAGGAGGAGTTCGTATGAGTTTTAAAAATACACCCATTCCGCCTGCCGCGGAAGCTGCCGGTTTCACCAAACTGGTATTGGCCGACGACTTTGACAATTTGGATAACATCGATTTCAGCGGTGAGGGTAAACCGGGGTATACGTGGTATGCGGATCGCCCGATGAAGATGCCCACGATGAAAAAGAGTGATTTTACGATCATCGAGGATTCCGTGGTGCATATGGAACCCGAGATGTGTGCTCCGCTGATTGGTATTAGCACCTACAGCAAAGCGGGTGACACGGGCTATACGATGCAGTACGGGTATTTGGAAGCACGCTTGCGTGTGAAGATCCCCGGCGAGGCGTATGTGCGTAAAACGCATTGCTGGCCTGCGTTCTGGACGTTGTCTCTCGAGAACTTTATGGGCAGAAAGTTTGAGCATTGCGGCGAGTTGGATGTTGTGGAAATGGTGACCATCCACCAAGGTCATCCCATTTACACCGGTACGCTTCATGACTGGCACCGCTACCGCGATGAAGAGGGAAATTTGAAGACGGTATATGCCACCAACCTTGTTAACAGCAGTGGTTACAACGACTACTTCGACTACATTGACGAAGAGTGGCATACCTATGCGGCGCTTTGGGAGCCCGGCCACGTGGCGTGGTACTGGGACAACAAACTGATGCATTCCGCACGGTATAATGAGTGGGATCTGCCGCAGTATTTCTACCGTGACAGCGAAACGCCGTTGCCGCGCTTGGAGCATCGGGATCCCAAGTGGGCGAAGCGCACGTGGAAAGGTGCTCACCATATTATGGAGAACGATCCGCAGGTTGTCACGTTGGGCTGCCGTGGTGCGTGGCCGATGGATATCGACTGGGTGCGTATTTGGGAATACGAGAAATAAAAAGTGCAAAGCCTCTTTCGAGTGGATTATCGCCTTGGAAGAGGCTTTTTAACAAAAAATGTCCGAAAAAAGCGCGATTTTGTCTTGCGTAGGGAATGCTCCTGTGATATCATACGGGTAGGAATGGTCAAAGGAGGAGACGATATGAGTTTTAAAAACACACCCATTCCGGCGGCAGCGGAAGCCGCGGGTATGACCAAGTTGGTATTGGCGGATGATTTTGATTCGTACGATACCATCGATGTGAGCGGTGAGGGTAAACCGGGTTATTTGTGGTACACCGACCGCGCCTACGGCAAGCCGCCGCTGACAGCCGAGGATTATGAGGTGAAAGACTCGGTGCTGACGCTGAAAGTTGCCGGACCGGGCTGCTTGGCGCATTTGTCCAGCTACAGTAAAGCGGGTGATACCGGCTTTTTGATGCATTATGGGTACGCGGAGATCCGTATGCGTATAAAAATGCCCGATGAAAACTATCAGAAGGCGTGGCCCGCGTTTTGGGGTATTTCCAAACTCGATTATATGGGTAAGGCTTGGATGGATTGCGGTGAATTGGATATCATTGAAATGGTGCCGATCCACGGTAAGAAGAAGCCGATTTACACCGGTACATTGCATCACCAT
>JAZOBT010000131.1:0-9929 GCA_045596125.1 Acutalibacteraceae bacterium
CTGCCAAACGCGGCTTGTCCACACCGCTGTATCCCGTGGAGGACCGCGCGATGCGGCTGGACCGCACGGCACGCCGTTTTGCCGCTTCGGTGGAACGACTGACCGCCCGCGGGCGCACACGTCTCGCCGCCGCGGCGGGCAAGCTGGACGCGCTCAGCCCCTTGCGGGTGCTGTCGCGCGGCTATGCACTGGCAACCTATAACGGGTCGGTCCTGCGCTCGGCGGCGCAGGTCGCACCCGACGATCGTATACAATTGCGTCTGCACGACGGTGCGTTGCACTGCCGTGTAGAAGAAAGGGTGGAACCATGACGACCGAATGGACATTTGAGACCGCAATGGCGCGGCTGGAAGAGATCGTGGCGGTGCTGGAGAGCGGCAACGCCTCGCTGGATGATTCGTTGAAACTGTTTGAAGAGGGCACCAAGCTTACCGCGTTTTGCAACGAAGCGCTCAAAACCGCGGAACAAAAGATTGTGACCCTCACCGCCCCGTCGGAGGAGATGTAAGATGGCACTGTATACCGAACGCTTGCAACAGCATTTATCTGCCACGGAGGCGGCGCTCACCGCCGCTCTGCCCGCGGCGGAGGGGGAAGTCAGTGTCGCCCCCTTGATGGCCTACGCCTGTGAAGGCGGCGGCAAGCGCCTGCGTCCCGTTTTGTTGCTGGAATTTTGCCATTTGTGCGGCGGAGACACCGCGCGTGCCCTGCCGTTTGCGGCGGCGATCGAGATGATCCATTCGTACTCGCTGGTGCACGACGACCTGCCGTGTATGGACAACAGCCCCCTGCGCCGCGGTAAACCCTCGGTCCACGCCGCCTACGGCGAAACGATGGCGCTGCTCGCGGGGGATGCACTGCTCAACCGCGCGTTTGAGGTAATGCTTGCCCCCACCGCTACGGCGGGATGCGAAGCGGCGGCGCTGCGCGCCGCGTATGAACTCGCACACCGCGCCGGCATCCACGGGATGATCGGCGGTCAAACGCTGGACCTCGCGTGCGAGGGCAAAACCATCGACCTCGCCACCCTACAGACCTTGCAGGAAGGCAAGACCGCCGCGCTGTTGCAAGCCGCGTGCCGTATGGGCGCCATTCTCGGCGGCGGCAGTGAGGAACAGGTGGAATACGCGGGTAACTTTGGGTATTATCTGGGGCTGTGCTTCCAGATCGTGGACGATATTTTGGATGTCACCGCCACCGCCGAAGAACTCGGCAAACCCGTCGGCAGTGACACGGAAAACGAAAAAAGCACCTACGTATCCCTGCTGGGTATCGAGGAAGCGCGCCGCCGTGCCGCCGCCTATACCGCGCAGGCAAAGGAGGCACTGTCGGTCTTCCCCGACACGCGCGCCGACTTGTGCGCGCTGGCAGATGCCTTGTTGGTGAGGTCACACTAAGGAGGAACTCGTATGGGACTGGAAAAGTCAATTTTGGCAACCGTGCAATCCCCCGATGACGTCAAACGTCTGCCGCGTGAGCAGTTGGAACCGCTCTGCGAGGAATTGCGCCGCACCATCATCGATACCGTTTCCCAAAACGGCGGTCATCTCTCGTCGAATCTCGGCGTGGTGGAACTCACCGTCGCCTTGCACCGCCAATTCAACCACCCGCAGGACTGCATCGTGTGGGATGTCGGGCACCAATGCTATGCCCACAAACTGCTCACGGGTCGCCGCGAACAGTTCCACACTCTGCGCAAAACGGGCGGTGTCTCGGGCTTTCCCCGCCCCGCCGAAAGTGAATACGACACGTTTGTCGCGGGTCACAGCAGTACCTCCATCTCCGCCGCCAACGGCATTGCCAAAGCCAAGGCGCTCGCGGGGGAAGAGGGGTACACTGTCGCCGTGATCGGTGACGGCGCGATGACGGGCGGCCTCGCGTATGAGGGATTGTGCAATGCGGGGCGCAGTCACGATAAACTCATCGTCATTCTCAACGATAACCAAATGTCCATCAACCGCAACGTGGGCTTTGTGGCGCGCCACCTATCCACCTTGCGTTCGTCACTGCAATACGTGCGCACCAAAAACAGGTTTGGTAACGTCATTTCCGCCATTCCGCTCATCGGTAAACCGCTGCACCGCGGGATGGTGCGGCTGAAATGCCGTATCAAAAACGCGGTGTACCACAGCAGTCCCGTGTTTGAAGAAATGGGCTTTTACTACCTCGGCCCCGTGGACGGTCACAATCTGCGCGAACTCATTCGCGCGCTGGAGACCGCCAAACACCTCAACCGCCCCGTGCTGTTGCACGTTGCCACGGTGAAAGGGCAGGGGTACGAACACGCCTCGCAAAACCCCGATCGGTACCACGGCATCAGCCGCTTTGACGTGCAAACGGGTCAAGCCGAGAAAAGCCCCGTCGGTTTCTCGCAAACCGCAGGCAATTGCCTGTGTCAACTCGCCGAGGAAGATCCCCGTGTCTGCGTGGTGACCGCAGCGATGACGGGCGGCACCGGTCTTACGGAATTTGCCGCCCGCTACCCCAAGCGTTGCTTTGATGTGGGCATCGCGGAAGAACACGCCGTCACGTTCGCCTCCGGCTTGGCGGTCGGCGGCGCACTGCCCGTGTTCGCGGTGTATTCCACGTTCCTGCAACGGGCGTATGACCAGTTACTCAACGACACCGCCATTATGAACAATCACATCGTGCTCGCCATCGACCGCGCAGGCATCGTCCCCGACGACGGCGAGACTCACCAAGGCATTTTTGACGTGCCGTTCTTGTCCACCTTGCCGCATACCACGGTGTATGCGCCCGCCACGCTCAAGGAACTGGAGATCAACTTAAAACAAGCGATGTACGATACAAGCGGTATCGCCGCGGTGCGGTATCCCAAGGGTGCCGAACCGGCGTCGCTCGCGTCGTATCAACCCGATTACCAGCCCTATACGCTGTTCCGCGACCCGCTGGCGAACACCTTGGTCATCACCTACGGCCGCGTGTTCGGCAACGCGTTGCAAGCGGCGAAACGCGTGCGCTCCAAAGCGCCCGTCTCGCTGCTCAAACTCACCCGCATCTATCCCATCCCCGAAGAAACACTCGCCATTGCCGCCTCGTACCAACGGGTCTTGTTCTTTGAAGAGGGCGCGCGCAGCGGCGGTATCGCGCAGAAATTCGGCGCGGCATTGCTGGATCGGCAGTACCGCGGCTCGTACGAACCGTACGCGATCGATACTTTTATCCCCACCTGTTCGGTGGAAGACGGTCAGCGCTTAACGGGTCTGGATGTGGACGGTATGACCCGCCGTATCGTAGGGGAGGCGAACCGCCGTGCCGACTGAACAGCGCCTGGATGCGTATCTGGTGGCGCACGGTCTGGCAAGCGGCCGCGACAAAGCGTGTGAACATATCCGCGCGGGCGAAGTCACGGTCAACGGCGTGACGGTACAAAAACCCGCCCACCGCGTGTCGGAGGAGGATACGGTGTGTTGCACGGCAGAGGAAACGTTCGTCGGTCGCGGCGGTCTCAAACTGGAACACGCCCTGCGACTGAGCGACCCGCTCCCCGCCGATTGTGTCGCCGTGGATGTGGGTGCGTCCACCGGCGGTTTCACCGATTGCCTGTTGCGCCACGGTGCCGCGCGCGTGTACGCTGTGGACGTCGGCCACGGGCAGTTGCACCCGTCGCTGTGTGGCGATCCGCGCGTCGTGGACGTGTCGGATACCGATATCCGGCATCACGAACAACTGGCGGGCATCCTCCCGCCCGCGTCGGCAGACATACTTACGATGGACGTGTCGTTCATTTCCCTGCGCGCCGTACTGCCGTCGGTGTTCCGGTATTTGAAATCCGATGCGCGCTTGTTTTTACTTATCAAACCCCAATTCGAAGCGGGGCGTGCCGATATCGGCAAAAACGGCATCGTGCGCGACCGTCGCGTACACTGCCGCGTTCTGCGCGAATTGTGTGACTTTTTTGCCGAGCAGGGTTGCTCGGTCACGGCTCTCACCGCCTCTCCCATCACCGGCGGTGCGGGTCGTCAACACGGTAACATTGAATACGTAGCGGTCCTTCGCCGCGGCGGTACGTCGATTCCCGTCGATCTCCGCCGACTGGTGGAGGATGCGTTTACCACTCTCGGATGAACGGAGGTAGGGTGATGAGACTAGCGGTGATCCCCAATTATCAAACGGCAGACGGCGGTCGTGCGCTCAAACGGGTGTGCGATGCGTTGCAGAGTATGGCAATGCCGTATACCGTGTCGCAGGACAGCGTGTTCCCCCCGCGCGATATCGATACCCTGCTCGCTGAGTGTGATATTGCCATCGCCATCGGCGGCGACGGCACCATTATCCATTGCGCCAAACGCGCCGCCGCGTTCGGTAAACCCGTGCTGGGTATCAACAGCGGCCGTCTCGGCTTTATGGCGGGCTTGGAACTGGACGAACTGGAACAACTTCGCCGCTTGCCCGAAGGTGCGTACGAGATCGAACACCGTATGATGCTGGACGTGTCGGTGTGCAGTGAGAAAGGCACCGTCACCGCCCGCGCGCTCAATGAAGCGGTGCTTTCTCGCGGTGCCTTGTCGCGGATGGTGGAGATCGGCGTCGCCAACAACGATACTCCCGTTGCCGCGTATCAGGCGGACGGTGTCATCGTGGCGACCCCCACGGGTTCCACCGCGTATTCCCTGTCGGCGGGCGGCCCCATTGTGGACCCCGCGCTGGACTGTATGTTACTGACACCCATCTGCCCCCATTCGTTACATACCCGCCCGTTTTTGTTCCCCAAAGACGCGCACCTCACCGTCACCGCGCACCAGCGCAACGATGTGTCGGTATTCGTCACGGTGGATGGGGAAGAAGCCATCACCGTCCCCCAAGGCGGCACCGTGCAGGTGCGCTGCTCGGAGGCGTCAGCCTCGCTCATTCGTGTCAAAACACGGTCGTTTTATGAAACGTTGGATCAAAAGTTGATGAACCGAAAGGTGTGAAGCGTATGAAAACCGCACGACAATCCCGTATTTTGGAGATCATTCAAAGCCGCCGCATCGAAACGCAGGACGAACTCATCGGCGCACTGCAGGAAAGCGGCTTTCCCGTCACGCAAGCCACCGTCTCCCGCGATATCAAGGAACTGCGCCTCGTCAAAGCACTGGACGGCAAAGGCGTCTATCGCTACACCGTCGCCGTGGCGGAAAAAGCGCAGATCTCGTCGCGGTTCCCGTCCATTTTCCAAGAAACCGTGCGCCACGTTGACTACGCGGGCAACCTCGTGGTGGTCAAGTGTATGTCGGGTATGGCGAGTGCGGCGTGCGCGGCGATGGATTCGCTGCATTGGGAGACTGTCATCGGTACGCTTGCGGGGGATGACACGTTTGTGTGCATCACCAAAACGCAGGAAAACGCCATTCAGTTGGTGGAAGAACTCAAAAAACTGCAGAGGCAGGAATGATCTATGCTCGATTGTTTATACATCGAAAATATCGCCGTGATCGAGCGGGCGGAGATCCGTTTCCACACCGGCTTTACTGTGCTGACGGGCGAGACGGGCGCGGGTAAATCCATCATCATCGATGCGATCAACGCCGTACTCGGCGAACGCACCCGCCGCGATCTGGTGCGCACGGGGAGCGATGCCGCGCGTGTCACCGCGCTGTTCACCGACCTGTCCCCGTGGGCGGAGCAAACGCTGGAAACGCTCGGCTACCCCGCGGACGAAGACGGCAATCTGCTCATTACCCGCACCATCGCCGCCGAAGGCAAAAGCAGTTGCACCGTGGGCGGTCGTCCCGCCACCGCGGCACTGTTGCGCGAGATCGGGCGCGTACTTATCGACCTGCATGGGCAACACGAAAACCAGTTGTTGCTCTCGGCCGACCAACATTTGCAATATCTCGACCGCTTCGGTGACCTTGGGGAGACCCGCGAAGCGTACGAAACGATATACCGTGAGTGGAGCCGCGTGCGCCGCGAACTGTCCGCCGTGGATATGGACGAGCAGGAAAAAGCCCGCCGTATCGACTTGTTGCGCTATCAGATCGACGAGATCGACGCCGCCGCACTGCAAAGCGGGGAAGAGGATGACCTGCGCAATCGCCGCGCCCTGTACCGCAACGCGGAAAAAGTGGCATCACAACTCGCCAAAGCGGATGCCCTCTTGTTCGGCGACGAAGAGCGCGACGGTGCCTTGGCGCTGGCACAACAGGCCGCCGCGGCGGCGGCGAATGCGGCGCAGTACCTCGAGCAAGCCGCCGCCCCGTCGGAGCGGTTGCAAAGCGCTCTGTATGAACTGCAGGATGCCGCCGACGAACTCAGCCGCGCCACCGATCGGCTTTCCTTCGACCCGCGTGAGCGCGACGAAGCGGAGGAACGCTGGGAACTCATCCGCCGCCTGACGTCCAAATACGGTGCCACGGTGGAAGACGTGCTCGCCTTTGCCGACACCGCCCGCGAAGAATTGCAGGCGATCGAATTGTCGGACGAGCGCACCCGCGCGCTGACTGCCGAGTGCGAGCGGCTGTATGCCGCCTTGGAGGAGGCCGCCGCCCGTCTTTCGGAACAGCGCACCGCCACCGCCGCCCGTTTTGCCGCGGCGGTCAAAGAACAACTCACCTTTTTGGATATGCCGCACGTGTCTCTTGTCATCGAGCGGCAATCCACCGACTATACCGCCACGGGTGCCGACCGCATCGAATTTCTAATGTCGGCGAACGTGGGTGAGCCGCCCAAACCCATCACCCGCATCGCATCGGGCGGCGAACTGTCCCGCATTATGCTCGCCATCAAAGCGGTGCTGGCGGATGCCGACGAGATCGATACCCTCATTTTTGACGAGATCGATACCGGCATCAGCGGCAGAGCGGCGCAAAAAGTGGGCAACCGCTTGGCGCTGACTGCCGAAAGCCGCGTGGCGGGCCGTCACCGCCAAGTGCTGTGCGTCACGCATCTGGCGCAGATCGCCGCACAAGCGGGGCACCATTTCCTCATTGAAAAATCCGTGCGCGACGGCCGAACCTACACCGCGGTAACGGAACTCTCCGCCGTCGAGCGCGAAACCGAACTCGCCCGCATCATCGGCGGCACCGTCACCGAGGCCGCCCGCCAAGCGGCACGCGAAATGCTGGCTCAGTGAAAAGAGGCTGTATGTATGAATGAGAAATTGCGCAACGCCGATACCGATATGTTGTTCGATGCCATCCTCACCCTGCGCGACCGCGAAGAGTGCTACCGTTTCTTTGAAGACCTGTGCACCGTGCAGGAACTCAAAGCGATGGCGCAACGGATAGCGGTGGCGAAAATGCTGGATGAGAAATGCGTATACACCGATATCGAGACCCGCACCGGCGCGTCCACCGCGACCATCAGCCGCGTCAACCGCGCGTTGCAGTACGGGTGCGATGCGTATCGCATGGTGTTTGATCGTATGGGAGAAAAACAATGAGCGGCTATCGGGATTTTTCGGAATTTTACGATCGGCTGATGACCGATGTGGACTACAGCGCCTACGCCGATTATCTGCTCGCCTTGTTTGAAAAACACGGCACCCGCCCGCGCACCGTGCTGGATATCGCTTGCGGTTCAGGCAGTTTGTGCGAGCAGTTGTTGCATCGCGGCATTGACCCCATCGGGGTGGACGCGTCGCAGGATATGCTCGCCCGCGCGGCGGAAAAACTCGATGGCGCCCTGTTGCTGTGCCAAGATATGCGCGAGATGGATCTGTACGGCACGGTGGACGGCGCCATCTGCACGCTGGACAGTCTCAATCACCTGTCGGGCACCGCCGATCTCGCACAGGTGTTTCGCCGCGCCCGCCTGTTTGTCGAGCCACACGGGTTGCTGATCTTCGATGTCAACACCCCGTACAAGCATAAGGAAGTGCTCGCCGACCGCGCGTTTGTCGCGGAGGAAGAGGACGTGCTGTGCACGTGGCGCACGCAGTATACTCCGCGGGGTCATCGGGTGGATATGGTGCTGGACTTTTTTGTCCCGTGTGAGGACGGCCGCTACGAGCGGTATCAGGATACCGTGTGCGAGCGCGCGTATGCCGAGCGTACCCTGCGCCGCCTGCTCGCCGAGACCGGCTGGGAAACGCTCGCAGTGTACGAAGCGTTCACGACCGACGCACCCGCCCCCGATTGCGAGCGGTGGGTGTTCGTCGCCCGCAGCACCCGCACCGAAGCGGAAGCCCGTGGAAATGAAAGTGTTACAGTAAAGGAGAACAGCATATACTATGAGTAAGGCAATACGCTGCTTGACAACCGATGCCGCCGTGGTCGCCATCGCACTGGACGCGACCGATATGGTCGCCCGCGCCGAGCAGATCCATCATACCTCTGCCGTGGTCACCGCGGCACTCGGCAGATTGCTCACCGCCGCATCGCTGATGGGCATTATGCTCAAAAACACCGAGGATTCCGTCACCCTCAAAGTCAACGGCGGCGGTCCCGTCGGTCAGCTTATCACGGTGTCGGATGGTAGGGGCAATGCCCGCGGCTATGCCCAAAATCCCGTGGTGGAGATTCCGCTCAAACCAAACGGCAAACTGGATGTCAGCGGCGCCGTCGGCACCGACGGACTGTTGTACGTACTGCGTGATACCGGCGCCCCCGAACCCTATGTCGGGTGTACGCCGCTGGTGTCGGGCGAGTTGGCAGAGGATATCACCACCTACTACGCCACCAGCGAACAGATCCCCACCGTGTGCGCGCTCGGCGTGCTGGTCAACCCCGATCTCACGGTACGCGCGGCGGGCGGCTTGCTCATTCAATTGTTGCCGTTCTGCCCCGAATCCATCATTGATAAACTGGAGAAGAACATCGCCGCCCTGCGCCCGATGACCGAAATGCTCAACGAAGGGATGAGCATTGAGGACATCTTAAAGACCGCGCTGGACGGTCTGGAGTTTGATGTGGTGGACAGCTTTGAACCGGAATATCGTTGCGCCTGCTCTGCGGAAAAAGTCACCGGCGCGTTTTGCGCGATGTCGGATGAGGATCTGCGCTCGTTGCCCGACGAACAAGGGCACGTCGAGGTCACCTGCAGTTTCTGCGATCGGGTGTACACGTTTACGAGCGCGGATGTCGAGAATATCATTGCGGAGCGCCGTGCCAAAAAAGAAAATTGATAATTTTAAAAAAAGTTGAAAATTACAGTTGACATTTCGTGTGGAATGTAGTATGATAAACACCGTCGCTAAGCGCGACGGTGGATCCGGAAGCATAGCTCAGCTGGTAGAGCACCTGCCTTACAAGCAGGGGGTCACAGGTTCGAGCCCTGTTGTTTCCACCAAATGTGGCCCGGTAGTTCAGCTGGTTAGAACGCTAGCCTGTCACGCTAGAGGTCGACGGTTCGAGCCCGTTCCGGGTCGCCACATTTGCCTCTGTAGCTCAGTTGGTAGAGCAGGGGACTGAAAATCCCCGTGTCGTTGGTTCGATTCCGACCGGAGCCACCAGCTTTTGCGGGTTTAGCTCATCTGGTAGAGCGCCACCTTGCCAAGGTGGAGGTAGCGAGTTCGAGTCTCGTAACCCGCTCCAATAACAATGAAGACACTTATTAAAGTGTCTTTTTTGTTTTATGCAGGTATAGTTCATCGGTAGAACGGCAGCTTCCCAAGCTGCATAGGAGGGTTCGACTCCCTTTACCTGCTCCAAAAAACGTCTGCCCAACGGCAGACGTGTTCTTTTATCAAAAAGGGAGGTGTATCATGAAAAGCATTCTAAAAAATCCTGTTCTAATTGTAATATGTCTTGCATGCTTCTTTTTTGGCGGTCTCATGATATATCTTGGTTTTGAGCAACTGTATGAAATAAGATCAAGCCGCCCAGAATTGTATGATATTGCACCGGGCTGCCTATGGGATTATGAAGCAATAGAAGAAACTCCAAATGGTATCAAATATCAATTGGAATATTCTTATTACGTAGGTGGGGCAGAATACAAGCTTTTCTGCCAGGCTGTTTTAAAAGAAGATCCAGATCTAAATC
>JAZOBT010000132.1:0-2806 GCA_045596125.1 Acutalibacteraceae bacterium
CAATAAGCACCTTTTCCGCGCCTTGCGGATAACGGGTACGCAACGCTTTTACACTGATAGTTTGGCGAGGATTCTTGATCGTCTCCGCCATACGGGAAAGAACCGCAATCGCGGCGGCTTTATTGCTTTCTACACCGATGATGGCGCGAGAAGCACCGACAAAACTCATAATGGTGCGGATACCCGAAATGATATCCCACGAGTTTTCGAGGCACTCACGATAGTCGGCGGTGATGTACGGCTCGCACTCCGCGGCGTTGATGATCAATGTATCGATCTGATCGCGGTTTTTCGGATTGAGTTTGACGTGCATCGGGAAACCCGCACCGCCGAGACCCACAATACCGGAATTGCGCACCGCGGCAATAAACTCCTCAAAGGTTTCCACTTTGGGAGGCTGCATACTGCTGTGCGGACGACGCTCACCGTCGGACGTAATAACAAGGGCATTCGCTTTACGGCCACCGGGGAGCAACAATTCTTTGGTACCGGTTACCGTTCCGGAAATACTGCTGTGAATAGGGGCCGATACGGGCGAATCACTATCGCCGACGATCTGCCCCACATCCACCGTGTCTCCAACTTTCACGGTAGGAGTACACGGCGCACCGATGTGCTGAGACATAGAAAGCACGATCTTCTCGGGGATCGGCATCGTGACACTTTCCATCTCGGCAGTATCTTTGTGCTGCGCGGGGTGTACGCCGCCATGAGGTCTCCAAATCTGTTGGAACAGAGACATACAATCACACCTTTCATAGTTTTCAAATCATTCGAAATTTGTCGAAAATAAGGCTAAGTTATATTCCGAACCAAGTCGGCGAAGACACCGGCAGGTGCAGACATAAAGAAAGCGTGCAGGACATACCATTGCACATTTCTACACACACAAATTTCAGTATTAATTATATATTAGTTAGGATAGAAATTCAAGACCCACATTCTACAAAAATATTGAGATAAGCAGCATTTCTTGTGCTTTTTTATAAATACATTCAAATTTTGAAGTCGGCAAAGGATTTATCCCTTTTCCTAACTCAATGGTAAATCCCGGACGTTCGTACGTATCAATGAACCAATCTTTAAACCCACCGTGTGATGCAAGGCCACTGGGCTCTGAAACCACATACCCCGAGGGAGCCGCCATCGACTGTGCCATTAAATGCGATATCGGCGGTGTTTTATCGCCGTACTGCCAATAGATCTCCTCCCCTTGGCTATGCAAAGCAATCACGTGGCGGAAATTTGCGCGAGCGCACAAGGCGGTTAAAGCGCGTGTTTCGGGTTCGCTTTCGGGTGACGGACCGCCCCACTGACGCGCACACGGACCGACAATCCCTTTTTCGCGTTCCAATTGTTGCAAAATGTGCCAACCTGCGTTAAAATTATGATTGAGATCCACACCGTTTGCGTTCGCCTGCCAGCATGGATGCGCATCGTGCAGACCGATTTCTACACCATCGGGATTGACCAACGGCACAAACACCAAACGACGACCCGCCATCGCACGGCGAATATCCCAACCATTGAGTGTGGTGTTGTGTAACAACGCTTCGCACAATTCCTCGCACAAACGCAAACACGCCAACGATGTCAGCCATTCCTGACCGTGAAAGGCGGCTGCCATCAGCACCCGCTCTTTGCCGTCTCCCAAGGTCAACCCCCACAAATTTCGCCCCTGCACGCTGCAGCCGATCGGCGCTGCACAGAGAAATCGATAACGACCTGTCAACGCTTTTATCAAACCGCTGACCGTACCGTAATCCATTATTTGCGGCGTTGTCAGTTGTGCCATTACGCATCTCCCCTTTTAACATTTCATTCTATGCAAAAGGAGAAAACAATATGAAATTGCAAGAAGAGACCTTAACGCAAGCCTACCGTTTTGAAGGACGCATTATTCGTGTGCGAACCGACACCGTGCGCCTACCCAACGGTGCCGAAGCCGGCCGCGAAGTAGTGGAACACCCCGGCGGCGTGTGCGTGGCACCGCTGACCGAAGACGGCGATCTTCTGTTTGTGCGGCAATACCGTTATCCATACGGTGAAACCGTATTGGAATTACCTGCCGGCAAGCGTGATCGTGACGGCGAGGACCCGCTCACCTGCGGTAAACGTGAACTATTGGAAGAAACCGGTGCCACGGCCGAAAATTACACGTTTCTCGGCAAGGTGTACCCTACTCCCGGTTTTTGCAATGAGATCATTTATTTGTACCTCGCTACCGATCTGCAATTCGGCGAGGCGCAACCCGACGAAGACGAGTTCGTGGAAGTGGAACGCATCCCGCTGCAACGCGCTGTTGAGATGGTAATGAACAACGAGATCCCGGATGCGAAAACGCAGATCGCGATACTGAAAACGGCACATTTGCTGAATAAATGAGAACAGAGAGCCTTTGGTTATATCCCAAGGCTCTCTGTTGCTTTGCGTATCAATTATTATTGGAAGCTTCAATGCACGCATCAATCACCAGCACCACGGCAATCGCCAACGCGGTATCTGCATCGGGCGCGATGCTGAGACGATAGGTATCGCCCCACGTAAACCATTCACGGGATACGGTGACAATCGTTCTTGCCCCCTGCACGACTTCATATTCGTGGCTGAAGAAATCCCCGTGCACTTGCCAATCGGGACCGTGGACCGTATATCTGTCACGAAAAAAGACAAACTCTTTGGTGATCTCGGCCGTTTGGAATCCGTTTTGGAAGACATAATATTTCGGCAAGAACGAAAATACTTTTTGTTGGATAAACGCAACTTCGTTGCCGCTTAAATCGTACAAATGCAATTTCTTTCCCCA